>JAYTPB010000020.1:0-30652 GCA_043747445.1 Sphingomonadales bacterium | reverse complement strand
CGCAAAGGCGCTGCTATACCGACGGTCACACGATATCGCAAAATGAAAAAGGGTAAATAGCCGCATTCTCGGAAAAGTTTGATTTCGCGCGCGCAGCGCGGCAAGGGCAGCGTGTGGAACAAACGATAGCGATAGCCGCAGACAATCCTTCACCAAAGCAACGCCTGCGCCTGATCCTTGCGGGTTCGGGCGGCGGGCATTTGCGCCAGTTACTTGATCTGGAGCCGGTCTGGTCAGCGCATGACCATGCCTTTGTGACTGAGCATTCCGCAATTGCGACCGACCTCGCCGCGTCGCACCGTGTTCACCGCGTCCGCCATTTTGCCGCAGGGCAGGCGCGGCTTGGCAAACCGATCACGATGCTTTGGTCAGCACTAGTCAATCTGTTTCAATCGCTGCGCATCGCGGTAACCGAGCGTCCCGATGTTGTGATCAGCACGGGCGCAGGCGCCATGTTTTGGACGGTGCTGTTCTGCCGAATCCTCGGCGCAAAGTTCATCCTGATCGATTCGTTTGCGCGTTTTGAAGCGCCGTCAAAGTTTGCCCGTTCGGCGCGCTGGCTAGCGACGCAGACGATTGTCCAATCGGCGGCGCTTAAGGATCATTGGCCGAATGCGTTACTCTTCGATCCACTGCGTTCGTTAGATACGCCGCGCCCGGATAAGCAGCCGCTGCTGCTCGCCACTGTCGGCGCGACGCTCGCATTTGACCGGATGAGCGAGGCTGTCGTCGCGCTTAAAACCAGTGGCGTAATTAGCGAGACCGTCGTTCTTCAGACAGGCGAGGGCAGCGTGGTGACCGCTGGGGCGCATGGCGGCGATGGTTTGCGGATCGTGGAAACTCTCCCCTTTGTTGAAATGCAGGCGTTGCTGCGTGAGGCTGACATTGTCATCTGCCACGGCGGCACGGGATCATTCATTACAGCCCTTCGCCAAGGATGCCGCGTGATCGCGGTGCCGCGCCTGTTTGAACGCGGCGAGCATTATGACAATCACCAGTTCGAAATTGCCAAAGCCTTCGCCGCGCGCGGCCTGGTTGAGGTCGCGCTAGAAGCGAGCGATCTCCCCGCCGCTATCGCCCGCGCCAAAGCGAAAGTGCCCGTGCTGGCGACGACTGATCCCAAGGCATTGATTGATTGGTTGAATGGGTATCTGGCTGGGGTGCGGTGAGATAGTGGAGCGGGTGGAGGGTGTGGAAGCATAGGGCGCATAGAGCGAGAAAGTTCTTCGCTATTCAGCCAATCGTGCAAAGCCTTCAAAGCGCCCCGCCTTGCGTTCTCGTTTCCAGAAATCGCGCTTCAACCATCGGCGGAGGTGCTTGGCCCATTCCTTGGTAGCTGTGAGCTGGCCTTTGTGGATATGCGCCATCATTAGGCAGCCTTCTTCTGCACAGTCAATTCAAGCCCAAGCGCGCCAAGCACTGATGTAAGCGTTTCGAGCGTCGGGTTACCATTTTCGGACAGTGCATTATAAAGTGCCTGCCGCCCAAGCCCGGTTTTGCGCGCAATTTCTGTCATGCCAGACGACCGGGCAACGTCACCAAGGGCGCGTGCGATATGTCGAGGGTCATTGCCCTCCATCGCAGCTTCAAGATAATAGAGGATGTCTTCCTCAGATTTGAGGTAGTTCGCGGCGTCAAAAGGGCGGGTTTCCAGTGGCACTGTCTAGTTCTGATTTGAGCTGTTTTGCGTAGTTGATATCGCGATCTTGTGTGCGTTTGTCACCCCCGCAAAGCAGAATGACAAGCTCGCTTCCGCGTTGGCTGAAATAGACTCGATAGCCTGGGCCATAATCAATCCGCATTTCAGAGAGGCCGCCGCCTGCATGTTTCACATCTCCAAAATTGCCATCGCCCGCCCGTCTGATCCGATCAGCGATTTTCGCAGAAGCCTTGCGGTCACGCAAAGCATCGAACCATTTGGCAAACTCCATCGTCTCCCGAATTTGGAAGACCTGTCCTCCATAGCGGACAGTTGGCGATTTGTCAAGTTGATGGTTCATGGCTGTACAAGGACATCAAGTCTGCGCCAACCCTTGTCTGTGGGGCGTTTAGCTTCCCAAAATCGCAACCCATTTACGTTGGTACTGGTAACCGCGGTTGCTGCCGCCGAAGGACTCGAATGCGGCGCTCCATTTTGGTCTATCCAGTCTCCATTTCGAATTTCAGCACGAAATTCTCGTTGCTTATAGCGCGCCCTTAGCTGAGTGCTATTAGGCAACCATAAGCCTCGCGAAACGAAGCCATCAGAGCGAAATTGCAGGGATCTGTCGATCTGCTCGAAAGCAATTTCTAAGGGTTCTTTGGCTCGCTCAGGCTCAATAATTGAATCCAAACTTAGAAGTTCACGAATTACGTCATCATAGGATTGGCCTTCCTCAAGGCGAGCCGTGAGCTGTTTGAGGACATCCATGCTAACTTTTATTTGAAATTCAACGCTCATAGTTACTATTTAGCTCTTATAGTTACTATTGTCAAACCCTAATTGTTCCGCTCCCTCACGCCCCCAAAACCCGCACCCTGTCCCAAACGCCCTTCGCCTTTTCGGCGAACCTTGCGTCGCAGGTCACGAGTTCACACTCCATCTCCATCGCTAGTGCAAGGTAGATGCAGTCCTTGAGCGGGTGGCCGAGGCGGATCGCCAGATCGCTTGCCTCATAGACATGCCCCGCTGGTGTGCGCTCAAGGATCAAAGATTGCCGATCAATGAGGTCAATCAAACGGTAGAGTCCCGAACGAAAAATGACTTGGTTTGCCTTGTCGGCATTTGCATTGCGAACGAGCACCGCCGAAACTTCAACCACGAAAATGTCAGGTATGTGAAGATGCCCTTGCCGTATCGTCAGCAACTGCTTGGCCAGATCGCTGCCTTGTTCATTGACGAACCATTTTACAGCGACGCTCGCATCGATGACAGTCACCAACTATCACGCTCTTCCCGCAAAAGATCGAGTGATGTCTTGCCATCGGGTAGGGTAAGGGGATGCTCTTTTGTGAAGGCCAGAAAATCAGACACTGCCTGCCTGTTTTTCCGCGTCCGGTTGCGTTCGGTGATCATCTCGCGCACTTCAGCCGATAGCGATCTATTATTGCGTTTGGCATCCTCGGCAACGCCTGCGAGTTCGGCTTCATCGATGTTGCGAACGGTCAGTGTTGCCATTGATACTCTCCTTGCTTGCACTGTGATAGCATATTTGCATGCAAAATGCAAGCAGAAGCGCTACCGCTTCCTTGGCTTGAACGTGCTGCTCTTCCCAAACCGTCCCTTCCTTGTTCCCGGCTTGCCCTCATTGCTGCGGCCCATGATCGGGGCGACTTGGCCAGCGACGGGAATGCCGAGTTCGTTTTGCTCAAGCATCCGGATTTCATCGCGGAGGCGTCCTGCTTCTTCAAATTCGAGATCGCCCGCCGCTTTGCGCATCCGCTTCTCAAGGTCTTCGATATAGGCGCGCAGATTGTGGCCGACCATGTGCGCGGGCCCGTCTTCGATTTCGATGGTCACTTGGTCACGGCTGGCGACGTCACCGATGATATCGGCGATATTGCGTTTGATTGAGGCCGGGGTGATGCCGTGTTCTAAGTTGTAAGCAACCTGCTTTTCGCGCCGCCGATCGGTTTCGCGGATCGCGCGTTCCATACTGCCCGTCATCCGGTCGGCATAGAGGATCACGCGGCCGTCAACGTTGCGCGCGGCGCGGCCAATCGTTTGGATCAGCGAGGTTTCGGAGCGGAGGAAGCCTTCCTTATCCGCATCCAAAATCGTCACCAGCCCGCATTCGGGAATATCGAGTCCCTCACGCAGCAGGTTGATCCCGACGAGGACATCATAAACGCCGAGCCGCAGATCGCGGATCAGCTCAATCCGTTCAAGCGTCTCAACGTCAGAGTGCATGTAGCGGACGCGAAGCCCCGCCTCGTGCATAAATTCTGTCAAATCCTCGGCCATCCGCTTGGTCAGCGTGGTGACAAGCGTGCGGTATCCCTCGCCCGCGACCTTGCGGCATTCGTTGATGCAATCCTGCACTTGGTCTTCGGTCGGACGGATTTCGACCGGCGGATCGATGAGGCCAGTGGGACGGATCACTTGTTCGGCGAACACGCCCTGCACCCGCTCCATTTCCCAATTGCCCGGCGTCGCGCTGACATAAGTGGTCTGCGGGCGCATCGCATCCCATTCGTTGAAACGAAGCGGGCGGTTGTCGATGCAGCTTGGCAAGCGAAAGCCATATTCAGCAAGCGTTAGTTTACGCCGATGATCGCCGCGTGACATGCCGTTGATCTGACCAATGCTGACATGGCTTTCATCAACGAAGAGCAACGCATTTTCGGGGAGATATTCAAAGAGCGTCGGCGGCGGCTCACCGGGCAAGCGTCCCGAGAGGAAACGGCTGTAATTCTCGATTCCCGCGCAACTGCCCGTCGCTGCGATCATTTCAAGATCGAAATTGGTACGCTGTTCAAGCCGCTGCGCCTCAAGCAGCTTGCCTTCGCCGACCATTTCCTTGAGGCGCACCTCAAGCTCAAGCTTGATCGCCTCCATCGCCTGCTTGAGCGTCGGGCCGGGGGTGACATGGTGGCTGTTGGCGTAAATGCGGATGAAATCGAGGTTGGCGATTTTCTTGCCAGTCAGCGGGTCAAATTCAGTGATCTCCTCAATGTCATCGCCAAAGAAACTGATCCGCCACGCGGTATCCTCATAATGTGAGGGGAAAATTTCGAGATTATCGCCGCGCACGCGGAAATTGCCACGCGCAAAGGCCGCGTCGTTGCGCTTATATTGGAGGGCGACAAGCTTGCGGATAATCTCGCGTTGGTCAGCCGTGCCGCCTTTTTTGAGGTCAAAGATCATCGCCGAATAGGTTTCGACTGAGCCAATCCCGTAAAGGCACGAAACTGAGGCGACGATGATCACATCATCGCGTTCAAGCAGCGAGCGGGTGGCGGAATGGCGCATCCGGTCAATCGCTTCGTTTACGCTTGATTCTTTTTCGATGTAGGTGTCTGACCGAGCGACATAGGCCTCTGGCTGGTAATAGTCATAGTAACTGACGAAATATTCGACCGCGTTGTTGGGGAAAAAGCTTTTGAACTCGCCGTAAAGCTGTGCGGCAAGGATCTTATTGGGCGCAAGGATCAGCGCAGGCCGCTGGAGCGCCTCAATCACTTTGGCCACGGTGAAGGTCTTGCCCGAACCCGTTACGCCGAGCAGCACTTGGTCGCGCTCCTGCGCTGCAATCCCCGCGACAAGTTCGGCAATCGCGGTCGGCTGATCGCCTGCGGGGGTATAATCGCTGACAATCTCAAAGCGCTTGCCGCCCTCCACCTTGGGCGGGCGTATGGGGCGGTGCGGGATGAATTCAGCGCCGGTTTCAGGCTCGGCGAGCGAAGTGCGGATGACAAGGGACATAGAGAGAACAATAGGCGGGTATGCGCTGGCGGGCAATGGGGCAATAGCTTAGCCTAAGATTCTCAGCGTTTTTGCAACCATATCGTCATTGCGAGCGAAGCGCGGCAATCCAGTCCCACCGTCGCCACTGGATTGCCGCGCTTCGCTCGCAATGACGAATTTGTTTACACCAGCATAACGTCTGAAAACACTATTGACATCTATGTAAGCAATTGCCATTATTGCATCATGATCACCATCACTCAGATCTACGATCCGCTTCGCCCTGCACCGCGCCTGCGTCCGTTCAAGGCGCTTGGCCATTTTCAGAAACTTATCATCGATAAGGAAGATACTGAGCAGGTTTTTCACATGACCGATTGCCTGCCAAGCGCTGGCTATGACCGGGTGCTCCGCGCATTTTGCGAAAGTGCAGCGGGTCAGGTGCGGATGGCGCAGGAGGCTTATCTGCCTGACTTGCTTGATGATCATGACCGGCTGCTCGCGATGCCCGCCGGATCGGTTGCTTATGCTTATGTGTCGTTTATGCGCGCCGAAGGGCTGTCCGCCGCTGGCCTTGTTGCCGAAAGCGAAAAGGCGGGCAGGCCGCGTTTTGATGATCAGGCGCAGTGGTTTCATGACCGGCTGCGTGATACGCATGACCTTGTCCATGTGTTGACAGGCTATGGCCGCGATCCGCTTGGCGAGCAGTGCGCACTTGGTTTTTCTTACAGCCAATATGATAGCTGGACGGACGGTTTTCTCGCTTGGGCGGGTGCGTTTGAATTGTGGCGGCGCGTGAAGGCCGATGCGCCCGTATTTGCCGCTGTTCGTGAGGCGATCCGCATCGGCAAAGCCGCCGAACCGCTGTTCAAGCAGGACATATCAGCACTCCTCGCCGAACCGCTTGAGGCCGCCCGCGTGCGGATGAATATCGGCGCGTCAACCCACTACGCCCGCGCGCACAAGGCCTACCGCGCGCGCGGGATTGACCCCTATAATTTCTCAGGCGGCGCTGCGCTGGCGTGAGCCGATTGGACTGCTGCGGTCGATGTGATATCGAATCCTTATTGCACCATTCGTGCGAATTGGGACAAATATGACAAGTGAAGAATCGTCTATACCGAAAAGCTCAGCACGCAGGCGGGCCGACGCTATCAAGGATTATCGTTGCAAGAATCTAATCGCTGTAATTGAGAATCCTGATGAGATGCGAAACATTGGCACTGTCATCCGTAACGTGAATGCATTGGGTGTAGAGAAGGCCTATGTCATTGATCCTCGGCAAACCCTTCCAGAAGATTGGCAGGATATGCGGGAGAGGAAGTCACTTTCGAAAACCTCGGTATCTGCAATCAAGTGGAGTTTCGTAAAGCGCTTTGACAGCACCGAAGAATGCATCGCACACCTTAAGAAAAACGGCTTTATCTCGGTAGTGACCTCGCCGCATATCAAGGGGAGGAAGAACGGAATTCTCGAAGAAGTCGATTACACGGTTTACACTAAGCTCGCTGTGTGGTTCGGCAATGAGGGTTCCGGAATCAGCAATCTTGCCGTTGAACACAGCGAAATGTGTATTGGCATTCCCATGTTCGGTATGATTGAAAGTCTCAATTTAGGGACATCCTCGGGCATTGTACTATACGAGATTACGAAACAGCGCAGAGACTATCAAAATCGATACGGACGAAGCAATAAACGTCAGCCAAAATCGAATGTCGATAAAAACGCACTGAAACCTCAAACTTAAACGCCACCGGCCTTCTCCCATCTTGCGCAGTGATCCTTGATCGGGCAATCTCCGCGTCCTCAACGATAAGTACAAGGACGGGTCATGCAAAAGAGAATTACGATATTTGGATGTGTTGCGACGGTGGCGGCTTTCGCGCAACCCCTTGCGGCGCAGACGGCGCTGCCGAAAACACTTTCGGAAAATGCGGCTGATCTCGCCGCTGGGCGGACGACGAGTGAGGCGCTGGTGCAGGCCTATCTTAACCGGATTGCCGCGATTGATGATGCGGGGCCAGCGATCCGCGCGGTGATCGTGACCAATCCTGATATACTTGCGCAAGCGCGCGCGCTTGATGCTGAACGTGCGGCGGGGCGGGTGCGCGGGTTGCTCCACGGCATTCCGATCCTGCTCAAGGACAATATCGAGTCGTCGGATAATATGGCGACAACCGCAGGGTCGCTGGCACTGCGAGGCAATGTGACACGCCGTGATGCGCCAATGGTCGCGCGGTTGCGCGCGGCGGGCGCGATCATCCTTGGCAAGAGCAACCTGTCCGAATGGGCGAATTTTCGCGGCAATGGCTCGACCAGCGGGTACAGCCTGACGGGCGGGCTGACGCGCAATCCTTACCTATTGACGCACAATGCCTGTGGCTCTTCGTCCGGGAGTGGCGCTGGCATGGCGGCGCGGCTCGCGTCGGGTTCGGTTGGCACTGAAACCGACGGCTCAATCGTTTGCCCGTCTTCAGTCAATGGCGTCGTGGGTTTTAAGCCAACCGTCGGCCTTGTTTCGCGATCACGGATTGTGCCGATCAGCCGTAGCCAGGATACTGCTGGGCCAATGACGCTCACCGTGCGTGACGCCGCAATAATGCTGACGGCAATGGCGGGCAGTGATCCGACCGACCCGGCAACGGTTGAGGCCGATGCACGCAAGGTCGATTATGTCGCAGCGCTCAGCGCCAATGGACTGCGCGGTTTGCGCGTTGGCATAATCCGCACTTCGGGCACCGATGAGGGGTTGATTTCGGCCGCAATCACACGGTTGCGCAATGCGGGTGCGACGGTGGTTTCGGTCACTTATCCGTCCTCAGGGACACTTGGTTCGGCGGAAAATACCGTGCTGCTGACCGAGTTCAAGGTTGATATCGGCCTCTATCTTCAAGGTCTTCCGGCTGGGCTGGTGCCGTCGCGGACGCTGGCTGATCTGATCGCCTTCAACACGGCCAATGCCGCGACTGAGCTGCAATTTTTCGGGCAGGAAACCTTTATATCGTCGCAGCGCACCACGGGACTGAACACGACCACTTACACCTCAGCACTTGCCACCGCGCGGAGGCTGTCACGCACCGACGGGCTTGATCGGCTGTTCTCGACCAACCGGCTTGATGTTCTGGTGACGCAGACCAACGGGGTCGCATGGCGCACGACGCTTGGTTCGGGTGATGCCTTTATCGGGCCAAGCGCAAGCCAGCGTCCGGCGGTCGCAGGCTATCCGCATTTGACTGTGCCAATGGGATTGACCAACGGTCTGCCTGTCGGGCTATCGTTCATTGGCCTCAAATGGGC
This sequence comes from Sphingomonadales bacterium, assembly GCA_043747445.1. Classification (GTDB taxonomy): domain Bacteria; phylum Pseudomonadota; class Alphaproteobacteria; order Sphingomonadales; family Sphingomonadaceae; genus Aquisediminimonas. Next base: position 21,969 of record JAYTPB010000020.1, on the reverse strand, counting down.
TGATGCGAAGGTGTTAGCGGCTGGCCATGCGTTTGAAATTGGCGGCGCTTCGCTTGCGCCAAGGCCCAACTTCACTCCGTCACGCTAAACAAAGGAAGCCAAGGCAATGCACGATGAGCATGTTGATCCAGAGCGCGCGCAGTTTGATTTTTTCAAATCGCTCCCGCGCGATATGCCGATTAACATGCTCAATCTGTTGCGCTTTCGCGACGTGGCATCTTATCCCGAAGGACATAGCCATGCTGGCAAAGGCTTAAGCGGAGCGCAGGCTTATGCTGAATATGGCCGCACCAGCGCGCCCATATTCGCGCGCGTCGGCGGCGGCATCGTCTGGCGCGGGCATATGGAGGCAGTGCTGATTGGCCCCGATGAGGCGCGGTGGGATGCAAGTTTCATCGCGTCATACCCCACAGCGTCGGCGTTTCTCGAAATGGTCACCGATCCAGAGTATAAGATTGCTGTGGTTCACCGACAGGCGGCGGTGCTGACCAGTCGGCTAATCCGGTTTGCGCCGCTGCCTGCGGGCGGCGAAGCTTTTGGCTGAATGATAAGCAAGAGGAGAGAGAGATGATCGGATATATCACACTTGGCACCAATGACATCGCGGCGGCGCGGAGCTTTTATGACGCGCTACTCGGCGAAATCGGGGCGAAACGCATCATGGAATTTGGTGATGAGCTTGGCGGGTTCACCATGTGGGGCACAAGCTTTGACAAGCCCGGCATTGCCGTGACGCAGCCTTATGACAAGCAAGCGGCAACCGCTGGCAATGGCAATATGGCCGCAATTACGCTTGATGAACGTGCCAAGGTTGACGCGCTTCATGCCAAGGCGCTTGCGCTTGGTGGCACTTGCGATGGCCCTCCGGGGCTGCGCGGTGATGAAGGGCCACAGGCATTTTACGGAGCCTATTTCCGCGATCCCGAAGGTAATAAGTTTTGCGCGTTCCGGATGGGGCCAGCTTAAATTCTAACGCTTAACCAATCCGATCCTTCACACAGGCGATTAGGGCGGCGGGCATTTTATCCTCGGGCACGAGGATAACATCGCCCGCCGCCGCGCCCCCCACGTCGCCCCCGCGCGTAACACGGTAAGTGAAGCCATCGCGCATCTGCGATGGGGCCGCTTTTCCCCCTGATTTGAAAAGCGCCTCAACCGCTTTCTGATCACTGAGCGGAAGCTCAGAAAACGCGATTTGCCCATCGCTCTTCAACCGCGATTTAGCGCCGCCAAAGCCAGCGAGGCCGCCGATACGTTCAACCTTGAGTATGCCCATATTGTGCGGCCTTTCAACACGGGCCGTCTTACAGGCCGACGGCTTTCCATGCGTTATTGATGGCGTTGTACAAAGCCACATCGCCAGCAAACATAAGCCGAGCCTGTCTGCGCGTCCGGTTTGCAAAGCTGAGCATCCTCAAATTGGGTGAAGCCACATAACCTGCAAGCGCTTTGTACCAGACCTTGCCAACCTTTTCCCAGCTTTTTCCGCCATAAGCCTTGGCGGCCTTGTAAAAAGCGAGATTGGGAATCCCGCTGCTTTCGTGCGGATCCATGCCGTTTTGATATTGGCTGAAATGGGTCGGTTGCGGCGCAAGCGCATGATTGGCCGCAGGGTTCGCCATATCACGCAAGCAGGTGAAGCCCTGTGCAATCGCGCCCGGCCCCATAATCCCACTGCCGATCAGCCAATCCGCCTGATTAACCGTCTGATTTGCCTGCCACTGGCGGAACATCGAGCCGAACACATCGGACATGCTCTCATTAAGGCCGCCCGCCTGATTGGTATAGGCAAATTGCGATGTAAACTGGGTGACGCCGTGGGTCAGCTCATGCGCGATCACGTCATTTGATTTGGTGAAATCAACGAAGATATTATTGTCCCCGTCACCGTAAGTCATATGATTGCCATTCCAAAAGGCGTTATTGTAATTCACGCCAAAATGGATTGAGGACAGCAAGGTTTTGCCATTATTATCGAGCGAGTTGCGGCCAAACACCTGTTTGTAAAAATTGGCAACAGCCTTGGTTTCGTCGAAAGCGCGCTTTGCGGTGCCATCGGCTGAATTGCCCGGATTGGCAATGGGTGTGCCCGGTAGCAGGTTTCCGTTGTTGCAATTATTGACCAAAACGGGTGGCGGGAACACTGCCTGAAATGCGCTCTCAAGCATATTCTGCGCGGATACTGCAAGCTTTGCGTTGATCGCGCGCGCTTTGCGCCATTCACTTTCAAAATTGGCCGCATCGGCAAATTTTTTGCGGTCAGCCTCGGGAATTGAATCGTCCTTGGAATAACGCTCAAGCACGTCTTTGGGGATGATGAAACATTGGCAGGACATAAGCTACTCCTTTCTGGAGTTTTCTGGGTGGACACATTGCGGCCCGCTATGTCGATTACTGAGTCGCTTATTAGCATGTTTGAAGGCTGAGCGTTAGTGATGGTCATCACGCTTTGCGCAGAGTTGCGCGCTGCGTTAAGCGGTGCGATAGGTTCAATTCATGAGACTGTTTTTCGTCACACTAATGGCCTTCATGATCACCACTGCTCCGGCGCGGGCAGACGATTTCAGTGCCTCAGTGATTATAACATTCAACGCGCGCAGTGTGACGAGTAGCGCGACAACAGGCATGGCTGATCCATTTGCAAAACGCAGCATTACGTCGGACGACCCTGTACGCGTTGCCTCAGTTTCAAAGCTTGTCGTGGCGCTTGGCGTGATGCGATTAGTGGACGGCGGTACGCTTAACCTTGACCGCGATGTTTCGGATTATCTTGGCTGGCGGCTCCGCAATCCCGCCTTTCCGAATGTGCCGATTACGCTGCGTCTGCTGCTTTCGCACCAATCAAGCATCACTGATAATATTGACTATGTGATCCCGTTAGGTGGCACTGTGCAGGCCAGTGTCGCTGATCCTAAAGCATGGGACGGGGCGCACCCACCCGGCACATATTTCCGCTATGCCAATCTCAATTTTCCAATCATCGCGAGTGTGATGGAGGCGGCAACGCGTGAACGCTTTGACGTACTGATGGCGAGGCTGGTGCTTAGGCCGCTTAAACTTGATGCCTGCTTTAACTGGACGACATGCAGCGACGCAAGCGTGACGCGCGCGGTGGTGCTGACTGACGGCGCGGGTGCTGTCAGGCGGGATCGTCTCGACGGCAAACGTCCCGCCTGTCCCACTGTGCCAGCCGCTGATAGCTCCTGTGATCTGAGCGCTTATAAGCCCGGCATCAACGGCGGACTTTTCTCGCCCCAAGGCGGCCTGCGGATCAGTGCGCGTGGCCTTGCAACCATTGGCCAAATGCTGTTGCGGCGTGGACGGGGTTTCTTCAAACCCGCCTCGTTCAAAGCGATGAGCACTCCGCTATGGCGCTATAATGGCGCAAACGGTGACACGGAGGGCGGTTTCTGGTGCAGTTACGGCCTTGCCGTCCAAACACTCGCAAGCCGGGCTGCTGGATGCAAGGATAACCTTTTTGGTGATGGGCGGCGGCGCATCGGCCATCCGGGGGAGGCATACGGGCTGCGCTCTGGCCTGTGGATTGATCCGGTAAGCGGCACAGGCACGGCCTATTTTATAACCGCGGTTGCGGATGATGCTGCCAAGGGCCGCTCGGCATTCAACGCGGTGGAGGAAGCTCTTTTGCAAGGCCAAGCTGGAGTTCGTAAGTAACCAGCGAAATGTCACGTGCGCGCTTTGCCGCCGCGCGAATACGGTCGGAAAACTGCGATGCGACGAGGATGGCGCGACACGGCATACCTGTTTCCGCTTCAAGATCGGTTGAATAAGCAAGCACCTGCTCAAGCGCGCCGTGCGGGCAAGGGCCAACCTTGAGTTCAATCACAACAAAATGGCCCGCCAGATCAAGCGCCACGATATCGATTTTACCCGTAGCAACCAAGCGCTCACGGCCTCCGTCAGCCTCCACAAGCCCCGGCTCAACCTGTGTCAACTGCCGCCGAATGGCGTCTTGCAGCTCACGTTCATACCGAAATAGGCGCGCCTCAGCGCGTGTCTTGCCCAGCCGCCTGTCGTCCGTCATTGATCACGCTTGCACGAATGCAGCACAGCATTTCCCCTGGTTCCCACCACCCGGACTATGGTTCGGGGCTTTAAGAAAGCGCTGTTAAACATGGTTGCTGTCCGTCACATTATGGCAACAGCCGTGCAAAAACCGCGCGCCGAAGTGTCAGAATGCTTGACCAGAAACGATAGGGCTAGCATGGCCGCGCCAATATTCTCAGATCATCTGCAGGAGGTTTTCGCGATGCGTTCGACCCAATTCATTCACATTATCACACTCGCTTTGCTTGCATCGACGGCGACGCCCGCGCTGGCGCAAACCACCGCACCTGCCGCTGATGAGACCGGCCTTGGCGAAATCATCGTGACCGCGCAGCGCCGCGATGAGAATCTTCAGGATGTGCCGCTTTCAGTCACCGCGATAGGCGGCGAAAAGCTGGGTAATATTTCAGCGGCGGGGGCTGATATCCGTTTCCTTTCGGCGCGGGTACCTAGTCTGATCGTTGAATCCTCATTTGGCCGCACCTTCCCACGCTTCTATATTCGCGGGCTTGGCAATACCGATTTTGATTTCAACGCGTCGCAGCCCGTCAGCCTGATTTATGATGATGTTGTCCTCGAAAACCCGATCCTTAAGGGCTTTCCGGTGTTCGATATTGCGCAAGTTGAAGTGCTTCGTGGGCCGCAGGGCACGCTCTTTGGCCGCAATACGCCTGCTGGCATCGTCAAGTTTGACTCAGTCAAACCGGGTAAGGATTTGAACGGCTATCTTCGCGCGTCATATGGTCGGTTCAATCAGGTCAGCCTCGAAGGCGCGGTTGGTGGCAATCTGTCGGGCGAAAAAGTCTCGGCGCGGCTCTCGCTCTTTTACCAGCGGCAGGATGATTATATCGACAATGTCTTGCCAAGCGGGACGACCAAGAATGCACTTGAAGGCTATGATGAGTTTGCCGGGCGTCTACAGCTTCTCCTCAAGCCAAGCGAAGACCTTGATATTTTACTCAGCGGCCAGGCGCGCACGCTTGATGGCACCGCGCGCGTGTTCCGTGCCAATGTCTTCACACGCGGACAGCGCGGCCTCAACGCCAATTTCCGCCGCTTCACAGTCAGCACTGACGGCCAGAATGAGCAAGAGGTCAACACCTACAACGGCACCGCGCGGATCACTTACGACGCCGGGCCGGTCTCGCTCTTTTCAGTAACGAGCTATTGGGACGGTGACGCAACTTCGGTTGGCGATGTTGACGGCGGCTTTGGCGCTTCATTCCTCCCGCCTAACTTGACTGGCCCCGGCGTCATCCCTTTCACCGCCGAAACGCGCGATGCTGTGCCAAACCTCAAGCAATTCACCCAAGAATTCCGCATCGCCAGCAACGGCGATGGCGCGCTCAGCTATCAGGGCGGCGTGTTCTATTTTGACGAGAAACTCCGCATATTGAGCGATAATTTCTCAACACTTGGTGACCCCAACAATGCCGTCGGCGGGATCAACATCACCGTTGATCAGCGCCAAAAGAGCAAGGCTTACGGCGTGTTCGGCTCGCTCACTTACAAGCTGTCCGATCAGCTAAGCCTAACCGGCGGCGCGCGTTATAATGATGACAAGCGCACCTACCGCGTTGTCCGCAGCCGCGATACGCAATTCCCCAATTTCCTCCAAAATCCGCTCGGTACGGTCAATCGCTCAGTCAAGGACGATAATATCACTTGGGATATTGCCGCCAATTATAAGGCGACCAATGATGTGAACCTCTATGCCCGCGTTGCGCGTGGCTACCGCGCGCCGAGTATTCAGGGCCGCATCCTCTTCCCGCCCGCAACCGCGACACCACTTGAATCGGGCGTGACGGTTGGCCGCTCTGAAACGATCACATCGTATGAAGCAGGCATCAAAACCGAATTTGCCGATGGCAAGGGCAGGTTCAACGCCAACGGCTTTTATTATGACCTCAAGAATGCGCAGCTCACTGCCGTTGGTGGCGGGGTGAATGCCAACCGTTTGATCAACGCGCGCAATGTGCGCGGTTACGGCTTTGAGGTCGATGCTGAGTTTAAACCAGTGCCTGAGTTTCTGCTGACCGCAGGGCTGAGCTACAACAACACCAAAATTCAGGATCGCAACCTGACAACGGCTGCGTGTGGTGCAGTACGTGTGGATACCTTCCCCAATGTTTCGCTGTGCACCTTGCTTGATCCGATTGTGACGCCAGCAGCGCCTTTTTCAGCGGCAATCGTCAACATCAATGGCAATCGCCTGCCACAAAGCCCGCGCTGGATTGCCAACGCCACCGCGCGTTACGGCGTGCCTGTTGGCAACGGCGAAGTCTACGCGTTTAGTGACATTGCCTTCCGCTCACGGATCAACTTCTTCCTATACGAATCAGTTGAGTTTCAGGATCGCCGCCTAGTCGAACTCGGCGCGCGACTTGGCTACAAAACCGACAGGTTTGAAGTGTCGGGCTATGTCCGCAATCTGACCAATGATACGTCAGCAGTCGGCGGAATTGATTTCAACAACCTGACCGGATTTGTGAACGAACCGCGCACCTTCGGCGTTGAACTCGGCGTCAAATTCTAGGGGGTTAGCCCGTGCAGCTTGCCCCGCCGAGTACGCAAAAGCGGGCGCAGTGGGGGTGGTTGAGCGCTACGTCTCGCGACGCTTCAACCAGCGTCGCGCCCATATCGAAGCCCGGATCATAGGGCAGCAGTGTGCAGGCGGCGACGCGCGGGGTGGCCTCCCCCTTGCGCTTCACGACCATTCGGCTGCTCGCGCACATGATGTCATCAGGGGATACGCCGAGGATGCCCCAGCAGCTTTCGCTGATTTCAGGGATGTCGGCATGGGCATCCATTTCGGGGAACATCACCAGTCGCGCAGGGTCATTGGCATCAACGCGCAGATCATGTTCGGCAAAAAGTGCGGCATAGCCTGCTTTTTCGTCCGCTAGGCTTTCACCTTTGGCCATGCGCCCCGCAATCGCGATTGAAAAGTCGTTGTTGCTCAGCCATTTGAGACCGTCAATCGCTTTATCCCAACTGTTCGGGCCGCGCTCAGCCTCGTGGAGCGCCTTGGTATGATGATCAAGACTGACGCGGAACGTAAGCTGTGCGCCAAACCGCGCATGGAGCGTAAGCAGCTCCTTCTCAAACCGCCGCATTGGCCGCATCGCGTTTGACAGCACCAGCACATCAAACCCGCGCGTCAGACAGGTGGTGAGGATAGCAATCATTTCCGGGTTCATAAACGGCTCACCACCAGTGAACGCAATCTCGCGTGTTGGCAGTTTTTCGGCGACGATTTCATCAAGGAAGGTGATGACTTCGGCCTCACTCAGATAAACGAGCGCGTCATTTTTGGGTGAGCTTTCGATGTAGCAATTTATACACGCCAGATTGCACAGCGTGCCAGTGCAAAACCACAGCGTGGTAAGGCCTGTCATCGCGACTGAAGCGCGGACTTCGCCCTTGGCGGTCACCTTGGGATCACAAAATTTTTCGGCAGCAAGCGGGGCAGCATCGACAATGGCGAACGGAGATTGGGACACAGCGAATCGATCCTCATGATCATGACGGTACAGCGTCATCGGGGAAGTTGATCCGCCGATAGCTCGGTGTGGATGAAAAAGAAACGACTGGATTTGGGAATACACCGCTTTCCCCTTTGACTTAGGGGCGGCTGACCATCTAACAGCGCTGCGTTCCAAACTCCTCAAGCCAAGGCTCTTCCTCCTGTGACAAAACGCATTTTTATCACTGGCGCTGCCGGCCTCATCGGCGGAGAGATTGCGGCGCGCCTTTGTGCGCAGGGCCATAGTGTAACGGGTCTTGTCCACCGCAATCATGAGTTACGCAGCAATGATGACATTGTTCTTGAAACACGCGGCTGGTCAGCAGACGGCCATCATGCCGGATCAGTGCAAACGATCAGCGGCGATGTTTCAAAGCCGAGTTTTGGCTGGGATGAATCGCAGTGGAGCGCCTTTGCGGCTGATCATGATCTGCTGATCCATTCAGCGGCTACCGTGCGCTTTGATCTGTCTTATGATGACTGTGCCGCCGTCAATGTTGAGGGCACCCGCCACGCGCTTGAGATGGCGCGGTTGGGGGCTATGCCAATCCTCCATATCAGCACCGCCTATGTCTGCGGTACGCGCCAAGGCCAGATTGACGAGGTTGAACCCCGTGACGGCGCTGAATTCGCCAACAGCTATGAAGCGTGCAAGGCTGATGCAGAGCGGCTGGTTCAGGCGAGCGGCGTGCCGCACGCTATTGCGCGGCCAAGTATTGTCGTTGGCGATAGCGAAACCGGCGCAATCCGCCAGTTCGATACAATTTATGCCGCACTCAAGCTCATTGCAGAAGGGCGCGTCGCCAAAATGCCGGCGCGACACGATGCCTCACTTGATTTTGTGCCAATTGATCATGTTGCACGCGGGATTGTCGCGATTGCCGAGGGCATGGATAAAGCAGCAGGCGGCATCTTCCACCTTGTCGCCAATCGAGCTCTTTCAATCCCCGATTTCTTTGAAACGCTTGATGGGTATGATTTCTTCAAACGCCCGCTGATGATTGCGCCCGAGGCTTTTGACGCCAGCGCTCTGACCCCGCTGGAGCGCCGGGTCTTTGGTCGGCTGCTTGGCCCCTATGTTGGCTATTTTCAGCGCAGCCCACGTTTCAACGATGATCGACTGCGAGATTTGACTGGGCTGGTATGTCCGCCAACGGGCAAGGATTTCTTCAAAACACTGGTTGATTACTGCATCGGCGTTGGGTTTTTGGGAGCGAAGGCCAAGGTTTAACGCACGTCGGGGTAGTAGGACGCGAGCCGTTTTTTCGCGCCGAACGCCCAGAGCACACCAACCTTGAAATAAATCCAGTTCGCGCGCCACGGCCCCCATGCGGCGACGCGGCGATCTGAGGTGATGACTACGCGGTTAATTAGCCGGGTGCGCCCGACGCGGGTGAATTTGTAGCAGAGGTCGGCCTCCTCCATCACATGCTCACCGGGGTCGCAGCCGCCAACTGTGAGGAAATCGGCGCGCCTGAAAAACATTGCATGATCGCCGAACAACAGCCGCATCCCTTGGAAAAACCACAATGTCTTGAGGAACAAAGGCGCGTACCACGTCTTGATCCAGTTATGGAAACTGGTGCCCCAGCGCACCTTGTCCGGCCCGCAGATCAGCGGGGTGAAACCCGCAAGCGCGGTCTTTGGATCGGCCATCGCGCGCACCATCACTGCAATCGCATCATCGGGGAGCAGCGTATCAGCGTGAAGGATGCAGACGATCTCACCTGCCGCTGCTTCTACCCCGTGATTGATCTGGATCGCCCGGCCCTTTGGCGCATGAACAACGCGCCAGCCCGCAGCCTGCGCCAGCGCAACCGACGCATCGTCACTGCCACCGTCAACTGCGATGATTTCAAATGGCTTTGGGTCAAGCACCGAGAGTGTTCGCGCGAGGCGAGGCAGGGCCTCCGCCTCATTGAGCATTGGGATCACAATTGAAACGCCGCTCACCGTGTTAACTCTGGCCAGCGCGCGAGGTCTTCGGGTCGATCAAGATCGGCAAGCGGTTCAAGCACCACTGGCGCAATCCCATACGCGGCAAGGCGGTGCATCGTTTCATCAAACACCGTTTCAGTGCCCCAATCCATGCCGTTGAACAACCACGGGGCGGGCGCATCGAGGCCAAGCAGATAATAGCCGCCATCCTCAGCGGGGCCAATCACGGCGGGTGCAGTGCGCAGCGCTGTCGCCGCTGCGATCAAACGATCAGCATTAAGATCAGGCGCATCACTGCCGATGAAAATCACCGGATAAGGCGCCGCCGCACGCGCGAGCCGATCCCCAAGATCGCCCTCGCCCTGATCAACGAAAGCGATATCGCCCCCAAGCCAATCGCGAAACGCAGGTGCCTCTGCGCCGGTCGTGCGCAATTCAATCGAAAGTCCCGATCCGCGCATTGCCGCCACACAGATTTCAACCAGCTTTGTATGGATCGTCGCTGCACCTTGCGGCCCGACCGCCGGGATCAGCCGCGTTTTGCACATGCCCGCCACAGGAAAGCGCGCAAACGCAACAACACGGACGTCGTGTGGATTGGAAATCATACTCACCCGCTCACCCTTATGCGCGCTCACGCAAATGTCTATTGTCAGTTGCGCTTCGCAGGTGGAGGCGGTGGAGTCTGTCCAGCAGGTGCGGGCTGCTGTGTGGTGATCGCCAGTGGGACAATTGAGACGCCAAACAGTTTCCAGCGACCCGCGCTCCACTGATAGAAAAGGTCAAACCCAATCGCGGTTGGGCGCAGGCCGAAGCCACCGCGCACCTGCATCACGCCTGCTTCCACCATGCGCGGCGCGGCGTTGTAAGTCGGCGCGAGTAGAAGCGTGTTTGAAAGATCAATCCGGCTGGCGCGCAAGCTGCGGAAAATTTCGGCAAGCCGTGCGGAATCATTGTTCACCTGAAAGCCTGGTGCGGCAAGATCGCGCAACACTGAATAATTGCCCGCCTGATTGGCATGATCAACCGCTGCCATCGTGCTCCAAATCAGCTTGGCAAGCTCAAGATCGCCCGGCACGGGGACACTTGAAAGCGGCACATTGCTTGTAGGCGGTTGCTGCGCGGTAAGTGCTGTGGGCAGGCACAGTGCGGCGGCTACAAAGGCGATCCGGGCCGGGGTACGAAGCCCCAACCCGAATGCGTTAGCCAATTTGGCCAGATTTACCATGCGAACGAGAAACCACCGCGTCCGCCGACTTCACCACTGTCAAAACCGATCCCAACGCCGCCCGAAACGGTGGCGTTGTTGCCGATTTTTGCAGAGATTGCGGCGGTGCCTGCTGTACGTTTCTGATAATAGCCGATGCCGCCCGAAATCGCATATTTCGCGCCTTCAGGAACTGAGGGCGTATCAAGCGCAAGTGCCATTGCCACACCTTCATTCGCCTTGTTGATATCACGGCGATTGATATCGTTCAGATTGAACAGCGTGTTGATCTGGCCCGACTGAGCGGTGTTGAGTGCGTTTATCGTCCCAATTGATGAGCTTAGCCCACCAAGCGTGGTTGAATCGCGGCCAAGCGTGCCAGTTGCATCAACGGTAACGATTGAAGTTGCACCCACCTGAGCCGCTGTGCTGGCAGCGATATCACCCACCGTTACCGAGCTTCCGGTGCCACCAAGGACAACCTGATTGGCGCGTGTTGTGGTGGCTGCAAACCCAACTGCAGTTGACGCCGCAAAGGCAGCATTGGCGTTCTTACCGAGCGCCGTTGCGTTTAGTCCAGCAGCGTTGGCCTGATGCCCCGCAGCAAGCGAAAGGCCGCCCGTTGCACTTGATTGCCAGCCGAATGCTTGAGCACCGCGACCCGATGCAATTGACTCGCCGCCAACCGCTGTTGAGTGGAAGCCTGTTGAACGCGCCTGATCACCAATTGCCACGGCATCTTCATCAGTTGCCATGGCAAGATTGCCAATGGCTACCGTTGTGCCAAGCGAAGCAGCATTTGACGCGCTGTTGGCCATAGCGCCTGCACCAATTGCAACTGAATTGACCGAACTTGCCACCGCGCCGTCACCCACTGCAACGGTCGATGCGCCGCTGGCGTTAGCTGCAAAACCAAGTGCAGTAGCATTTGCGCCCGCCGCATTTGTGTTTTTACCAACGGCCGATGCATTGAGGCCGCCTGCGTTTGCTTGATGCCCAGCGGCCAGCGAAAGGCCGCCCGTTGCGCGTGATTGCCAGCCAAACGCCTGTGCGCCGCGACCTGATGCAACGGCCTCGCCACCAACAGCGGTTGAGTGGAAGCCAGTCGACATCGCGCGGTCACCCAAGGCAACTGCATCTTCATCCGATGCAACTGCTAGATTGCCAACCGCTGTAGAGGTCGTGCCAGTGGCTTGGCTTTGATAGCCAACGGCTGTCGAGCGGTCACCGCTGGTTTGTGAGAGGCTGCCGAGCGCGGTATTGCCAAAGCCACCCGCAGACGCCGCGTTGCCAAGTGCCGTGGCGTCTTCGCCAGCCGCAGATGAGGCACTACCAACCGATGTTGTGCCGACACCGAGCGCACGCGCAAAATTACCCAATGCAGAAGCATTTGTCGCGGCAGCGCTGCTCGCTGGCCCAACCGCGACTGCGCCTATGCCTGCCGAATTAGCGCCAAAGCCGAGTGCTGCTGAATTGGCACCCGCAGCATTGGCATTTTTGCCGACTGCTGCTGCGTTCATTCCTGCTGCATTGGCCTGATGTCCAGCGGCAAGCGAAAGGCCGCCCGTTGCGCGTGATTGCCAGCCAAAAGCCTGTGCACCGCGACCTGAAGCAAGAGATTCGCCGCCAACTGCGGTTGAGTGGAAACCCGTAGACATGGCCAGATCGCCAAAGGCTGCGGCGTCTTCATCGCTTGCAAGTGCGCCATTGCCAACAGCGGTTGCAGTCGTCCCGGTTGCGGTTGCGCCATCACCTACGGCTACCTGGCCTGGAGCAGCGGCGTTGGCACCTGTGCCAATTGCAACCTGTGCAAATGCAGGCGCTGCCATTGATGAAATGCCTGCGGTTGCCGCCAAAAGCAGTGATTTTTTAATCCGTTCGAGAGTCATAATTGTCCTCCTGTTTTAGAGTGAATTGCATGAAAGTGACTTAATGTTTGTCAGTCTCGCCCCGTGCGGTAAGCGTTAGCAATTGACGAATCGTTGCGTCAATCAATGTTTGAATATCATGAGTAATTTCAGGGGTTTGTGACAAAAATGCTTGCTTAGCCTATGAGCGTGCTTTGTTTTGGGTTAGCAAGCGGACAATGTTCGACACACTGTCCCTTTCGCATATTCCGGGTGACGATGAAGCCTTGCGGCCCGCAATCAAGGCGTTGATCGCACAGACGGTTGATGGCCTGCCAGCACACATCCGCGCCCGGTCATGGATGGGGCATGACGCCGCGTTCAGTCGGGCGCTTGGTAAGGCTGGTTTTCTTGGGTTGACGCTGCCAACCGAATATGGCGGTGGAGGGCTTGGGCCATTTGCGCGCTTTGTTGTGGTTGAGGAATTGCTGAGCGTCGGCGCGCCCGTTGCGGCGCATTGGATCGGCGACCGGCAAAGCGCGCCGCTGATCCTCAATTACGGCACTGAGGCGCAGCGCCAGCGCTACATCCCGCCAATCTGTCGTGGGGAGATATTCTTCTGCATTGGGATGAGCGAACCCGGTGCGGGCTCTGATCTCGCCAGCGTGCGCACCCGTGCTGATCCAACGCCTGATGGCTGGCGCTTAAACGGCCAGAAACTATGGACATCGGGCGCAATGCACTGCGACTATATGATCGCGCTCGTCCGCACCTCGGGCACACCCGAAGCCCGCCACGCTGGCCTGTCGCAAATGATCGTTGATTTGAAAGCGCCGGGTGTCACGGTCCAGCCGATCCGCGATTTGGCGGGTGACGAACATTTTGCTGAAGTGTTTTTCGATGACGTAGCGCTCGCGCCCGATGCGCTGATCGGGGCAGAAGGCGGCGGCTGGGCGCAGGTTACAGCAGAGCTCGCGTTTGAACGCAGCGGGCCTGAACGGATTTATTCAAGCGTTGTCCTGATCGACGCATGGCTCACGCATGTGCGACGCTCCCGGCGCAAAAGTGAGATGACGACGGCGCTCGTGGGGCAGATAACTGCCGAATTGGCGACACTGCGCGCTCTCTCAATTGCGGTGACCGCGCGGCTTGCGGCGGGCGAAAGTCCAGTGACGGAGGCGTCACTAATCAAGGATTTAGGCACGGCATTTGAACAGTTAGTGCCCGTGCTGATTGCGGATGACCTTGGTCGTTATCCCGGAGAAGCGGTTGAACCCGAACTGATACGAACGCTCGCTTATGTCAGCGCAATGGCACCAAGCTTCTCGCTGCGCGGCGGCACGCGAGAGATATTGCGCGGAATCGTTGCGCGTGGACTTGGGATACGCTGATGGAGTTTCTTGATCCCTTCGTGCGGATGCTTGAAAGCGTAGCAGCGCCTACGCAGATCCGCGCGATTGCGGTGGGCGCGCCAATTGCACCGCTGTTGGAGGCGGTGGAGGCGTCAGGCTATCTCGATGCGCTTGTGCCCGAGGCGCAGGGCGGGGCGGGACTGTCGCTTGCCGAAGGCTTTCCCCTTTTCCACGCGCTTGGTCAGTTTCTCGTGCCAGCGCAGATTGCCGAAACGATGGTGGCGCGTGCGGTAGGCGAGGTTTCGCCCGAGCTTCATCGCAGGATCGGTGCGGTTACGACGGCTGCGGCAATATCAGGCGCGGCTGACCGGGTGCTGGCGATGACGATTGACTATGCCAACCAGCGTATTCAGTTCGGCAAACCAATCGCGAAGCAGCAGGCGGTTCAACAACAGCTTGCGGTGATGGCAGAGCAGGTTGTTATGGCGCGCATCGCTGCGCAAATCGGCTGTGCCCACGGACTGACCCCACCACTCGAAATCGCGGCCATCGCCAAACAAGGCGCAAGCCGCGCAGCCGTGCAGATTGCCGCAATTGCCCACGCCGTTCACGGAGCCATTGGAATCAGTGAGGCTTATGATCTTTGCCTCTATACACGCCATCTGAATGAATGGCGCACTGTGCATGGCTCAGAAAGCTATTGGGCCGAACAGCTTGGCCGCGCGCGACTGGCTTCACCTACAATAACGACGGTTGACTATATTCGAAGTTTAGCTGGGCAATAAGTTCAGCCTATTTCCGCGTCCGCACACAAGCGCCGAGGCCTCTGAGCACCGTCTGGTAATCCTCCGCCGCAATCCGCGCCGATTCGCCGTCGAGTGTAGCGACGCTTTCAACCGAGAGTGCCGGCGGCAGAAAACAGGCCAGCCGGTACCAAAGCAAGGTGTCGCGAGATGGCGGCCCGGCACCCTGATCAACGATTTCATCAAGTGACACAGCCCAGCGCGGCTTCAATCCCGGTTCGCGCCAGATGCTGAGCGAAGCGGGACGGCCATCGTCTGCAATGAGGAAAATCTGCGTTTCACCCTGCCCCGAAAGCGCGCCAGCAACATGGAACGCGTCCCCTACGCCGCTGATTCGCGGCGGCGCATCAGCGCGGGTATTGGCCAATATGATCGCGCGAACGCGCTCTGCCAAGCCGGGCGCCATCGGTACCTGCGCATCGGGCGCAATTAGCTGAATTTCGCCGTTTCGTTTTGGCACGGCGACGCCAAAGACCATCATCTCAGCCTTCTTATATTTGGGCGGCTTACCCTTTGAATCGGTCGGCACATCGACCAGATAGCGAATCTGCGGCGGCAGCCCGCCAGCACCGCGAATCAGGGCAACCACGTCGGCTGTAACGACGAAACGGGCGCGGCCCGGCGGGATTATCATGCCCGGCGCAGGTTTGATCCGCTCTGCCATGCGGACGCGGATATGCGCGACGATTGCAGCGCCTATCGATAAATCGGCCGTATCAGCATAGCTGAGCGTAGGCGCGGACTGCGCGGTGCTTTGAGGGCGCTGCTGCGCGGACGCAGGCACCGATATGCCAAGCACAAACCCGGCCAACGCGGATATCCAAAAGCGTGATTTCTTATGCAAAAATAGGCTCCAAAGCGACGGACGATACGCATCATATAATGAACGCAGGATTATACAAAAGCCGTTGCGCAATCGTTTATCGCTGGCTAGAGGCGGCGCGCAGGCCGGAAAATCGATGCTCGCCGAGGAAAACGTCTTTGAGACGGTTGCCAAAGCCGAGACGTTGTGTCAGCCTCAACGAGGATATGTAGGAGGGAGAGTCGTTTTTAATGGCCTATGCTGATCAAGACCAAGGTATAAGTACCAACCGGATTATCTCCATCGGCATTGTTGCGTTGCTTCACGCTGGCTTGGGTTATGCCCTCGTAACAGGCTTGGCGTTTGACGCCGCAAAGCAGGTGTTTGAGGATCTGAAAACCTTCGACGTTGCCGAAGAAGTGCCGGAAGAGCCCGAGGAGCCACCTCCACCGCCCGAAAAGCTTGATATTCCTCCGCCACCAAAAGTGACCGCGCCTCCGCCGGTTAACGTGACGCCGGTGATATCGACCAATACGCAAGCGGTTGTGATAACGCCGTCAGCGCCTCCAGCACCGCCGCCACCGCCGCCTGCGCCGCCACCGCCGCCTGCGGCACCAAAAGTCGCGCAAAAAGCGACCCAAAGAGGTGGCTCGATTACAAATGATGATTACCCGCCATCGGCTGTGCGTAACGAGGAATCAGGCGTCAGTGTCGCAAGCTTTACAGTTGGCACTGATGGTAAAGTGACAAGCTGCAATGCATCTGGCGCAAGCCCTACACTAGATGCCGAAGCATGTAAGCTTATCATTCGTCGATTCCGCTTCAAGCCAGCACTTGATACAAGTGGCAGCCCGATTGAGGAAACAAAAACACAGCGGATAAGATGGGATCTTCCCAAATAATATTCACTTTAGAAACCAAAATATTCAAATCAGATTTTAAGAGGAAGTAGCAACCATGTTTGATCTTACCATTTTGCAGGCCGCAGCCACCGACGCCAGCACCAACGCAGTCGCCCAAAAATTCGGCTTGATGGAGGCGCTCAAAGAAGGCGGCCTTATCACCCAAGTCATTTTTACCATCCTTGTGGTGATGTCGGTCGTGTCATTCTACATCATGTTCACCAAATTGTTTGAGCAGAGCAAAATCCTCAAGCAAGCGCGTAATGATGTTAGCAAATTCTGGTCGGCTGGTAGCGTCCGCGATGGCGCTGCTAAGTTTGAAAAGAACTCGGCATTTCGTCAGCTTGTTGACGATGGTCTCAAAGCCGAAGAGCAACACGGTAAGCTGACCGATCCGATGGATCAGCATGAATGGATGCATTCATCGCTCAACCGCAGCCAGAATGCGATCAATTCAAAGCTTGGCACTGGCCTCGCCTTCCTTGCAACCGTGGGTTCAACCTCACCGTTCGTCGGTCTGCTTGGCACCGTGATCGGGATTTACCGCGCACTGATCAAAATCGGCGCAACGGGTTCGGCTGATATTGCATCGGTTGCAGGCCCGGTTGGTGAAGCACTGATCATGACCGCACTTGGTCTCGTCGTCGCGGTTCCAGCGGTTATGGGTTACAACTGGTTGCAGCGTCGCAACAAGATGATCGCCGAACAGCTCAGCACGTTCTCGAACGATCTTCATGGGTACATGATGTCGGGTGGTGCGGTGCGTCCAGCAGCACGCGCAGCGGCGGCAGCTCCTGCCAAGGCGACCGCAGCCCCTGCAAAGGCATAAGATCATAGGCATCCACTCTTGACGGGTGGGTGCCTAATATCATGTCGATGCCGCAACGGGGCCAATCGCTGCTGTGGCTAAGGCATATATTAGTAATGTTGAGATAGGATAGTTTCGATGGCAATGAGCAGTGGCGGCAGTCTCGAAGACGATAAGCCGATGTCAGATATCAACACAACGCCACTGGTGGACGTTATGTTGGTGTTGTTGATCATCTTCCTGATCACCATCCCGGTTGTGGTCAAAAAAGTTCCAATGAAAATGCCGACACTTCGGTATCAGCCAACGATTACGAAGGCTGAGAACGTTATTCTTTCGGTGCGTGGCGAATCAGATGGTTCATGCGGCGTTTACTGGGGCCAAGCCAAAGTCGATTCGCAAAAGCTACTCGATCTTGCGGCAACCAAGTTTAAGAATGAGGCCGACCGTTTGGGCCCGAATGTGACCGATCCGAATCTGTTCCCTGAGGTGCATATTCGCGGTGATCAGAATACACCCTATCGGTGCATCGGTGGGGCAATTTCAATCATGCAGAGCGCAGGCTTCATTCGCGTCGGCTTTATTTCGGAACCTAAGCCACTTGGCTCTTAAGGCACCGCATATTTTGTTTTTGGAGAATTAGTTATGGCAATGAGTAGTGGCGGCGCCGAAGGCGATCCGATGATGGATATCAACACCACACCGTTGATCGACGTGATGTTGGTGCTTTTGATCATGTTTATCATTACCCTTCCACCACCAACCCACGCGGTGAAGATCGATTTGCCGCAGGATTGCGCGCCGAATTGCCCACCGCCGCCGGAGGTGCTGCCGACCAAAAACCAGCTCTATATTGCTCCAAATGATGCCATCCTGTGGAACAATTCGCCTGTGGCGCTTTCGCAGCTTCGGGGTCTGTTTGAATCAACGCTGACGATGGACCCTATTCCTGAACTCCATCTTCAACCTGATCCTAACGCCCGTTATGACATGGTCGATAAGGTGCTCGCGGAAACCAAAAAGGCCAAAGTGTCAAAGCTCGGCTTTATCGGCAATGAAGCGTACCGCGCATTCTGAACCAAACTGATATTTGAAATTGCCCGTGGTTGATCGCATCAACTGCGGGCTTTTTTATGGCTTGGATATCTGGCCGAGAATATCCTGCGCGAACACCGCCAGCGTATCATCGCGCGCGCCCATGATCACGATCCGGTCACCCGGCCTTGCCAGCGCGACAAGCTGTTCACCGCAATCGCTGCGCTGCGCGATATAGTGTCCACAGCGTCCACCAGCGACGATTGCCGAGATCAGCGCGTTGCTCCCCTTTGAGCGATCAACCGTACCGCCAAAATATACCGGATCGGGCATGATCAGGACATCATCGGCGGTCATTCGCGCTATGAACGTCTGCGCTAGCTCATCGCCCATTTGTCGCAGTGGACCGTAACCGTGCGGCTGAAACATCATCAGCAACCGCCCCGGAAATGCATGAAGCGTTTGCAATGTTGCCGCAATCTTGTCGGGGTTATGGCCGAAATCATCAATGACGGTGATACCGTTCGCGCTGCCGACAACCTCTAGCCGTCGCCGCAGGCCAGTAAAGCCGCTGATCGCGCGCGCTGCATCTTCAAGACCAATGCCCGCCACTCGCGCCGCAGCAAGCGCCGCAAGTGCATTTGAAGCATTATGCCGTCCGGGCACTTGCAGGCTAACGGGCGCGCCGTTCACAAAAAAATCAATCCCGTCGGCACGCTCGACAATATTGCTTGCGAATAAATCGGCCGCCCGTCCCCCTAGTGAATAGGTCATCGCGCGGCCCGCCGGATGGTTCGCCGCCAAACGTGCGACCTCATCATTGTCAAGATTGAGCACCGCCGTCTGTGCCTTGCCGATATAACCGCCGAATAGCAGGCGAAGTTCAGCCATGCTCTTATGATCATGCGCGACATTGTTGAGCACCGCGATATCAGGCGTGTAGAGCGCGATTGATCCGTCGCTTTCATCAACCTCACTGATAAAGGCATCGCCCGCGCCGACCAGCGCACTGGCAAAGGGCGTGTCATCGGTGATGAAATTCTTCATCAGCGCGCCGTTCATCACCGTTGGATCACGGCCAAGCGCGTGAAATATCCAGCCGATCATGCCAGTCACCGTTGATTTCCCGCTCGTCCCGCCAACCGCAATCCGCAAGGGGGCCGCGTTAAACTGTTCGGCAAGCAGTTCAGCGCGCACCATCCGCCGCGCGCCAATCCGTTCAGCCGCGACGATGTCGGGCACGCTGCTTTCGACGGCGGTTGATGCCACAATGATTTGATCAGCACTGGTGACGCCGCTGCCATCCTGTGCGAACAGCCGCATTCCGCGCGCTTTCAGCCATTCAAATTTGGGCGCCGTCCGCCCCTGATCAAGCGAGCGATCAGAGCCAGCGACATCATGCCCCTGCGATTTGAGGATGAGCGCCAGCGGCATCATGCCCGATCCGCCGATGCCGCAGAAAAAATAGGATTTAGGTGTCATAAGCAGCAGGCTTTGCCGTTTCACTCAGCCAGCGGCAAGCGCAAACGTGCGAGGAGGCCGCCTAAGTCTTCGCTTTCTTCAAGGCTGATCGTGCCGCCGTAAATTTCCACGACATCGCGTACAATCGCGAGGCCAAGCCCCGTGCCGGGTTTGCTCGTATCGAGCCGAACGCCGCGCGTGAAAATTTGTTCGCGCGCGCTCGCGGCGATCCCTTTGCCGTCATCCTCAACCTGAAATTCGGCAAACCTGCCAACACGGCTCACCGTCACGAACACGCGCCCGCCGCCGTATTTGGCTGCGTTTTCGATCAAATTGCCGAGCAGTTCATCAAGATCCTGCCGTTCGACCTTGACGGATAATGTTTTCTCCCCCGCCATATCGAGTGTGACATGGCCGTAGAGCCGCTCAACCGCGCGCTCGACCGCCTGAAGACAGGGCCACACCTCGGTACGGCTTTGCGTGTTCCCGCGACTGCCGACCGCGCGCGCGCGCGCCAGATGGTGATCAACCTGACGGCGCATCGTCGTCGCCTCACGGATAACCGTATCGGGCAAGTCACTGGCGTTGGCGGTGGCGGCGTTCATCACCACCGTCAGCGGGGTTTTGAGCGCATGGGCAAGGTTGCCCGCATGACGCCGCGCCTCCTCTGCCTGCCGCTCATTATGTTCAAGCAAGCCGTTGAGTTCCTCGGCAAGCGGGGCCACTTCGTTGGGCAGCACGGCATGTTGCAGTCGTTTTGATTTGCCACTGCGCATATCGCCGATGGATTTTTGCAACGCCTTGAGCGGCCACAATCCGTAGAGCGTCTGGAGCGCCGCCAACACAATCAGGCCAATCGCGAGCAAGGCAAAGCTGCGGATCAGCGTGGTGCGCAGCGTGCTAATCTGTTCATCAAGCAGTGACCGGCTTTGCGCGACCTGAAACCGCCATACCGTGTCAGACGTGGGCAGGATGATATCGCGTTCGGCAACGCGCAGCACGTCATCGCCAAATTCCTTGCTATCAAACACGTGCAGTTCAGAAAATTTGTCTGCTGGATTATATTTGAGCGCCCGATCCCAAAGTGAGCGTGAGCGGAAGAGTTCAAAGCCCTTGCCACCAATCTGCCAATAAAATCCCGAATAGGGCTCAAGAAAACGCTGATCGCCCAGTGGCCGGTTGAGCAAAACTTCACCGTCCGGCCCAATTTCGGCCGCCGCGATCATTGAGGTCAGCACATATTGCTGACCATCATCAAAATTCTGCGTGATCGCATTGGTCAACACCCGGTCAAGCGCAATGCCGCCGCCAAGCAGCAGCACGAAAATCCAGAGTGTCGCGACGCTGATCATCCGGCGGCGCAGTGATCCACCACCAAGCACCGCGCGCCAGCCGCGCCGTGCCTTGGTCACGCGGTCAAGCGGCGGGTTCGTCGAGGCTATAACCGAGGCCACGAATCGTCGATATTACGTCTGCGCCCAATTTTTTGCGGATTCGCGTGACAAACACCTCAATCGTGTTCGAATCGCGGTCAAAATCCTGATCATAAATATGCTCGATTAGTTCTGTCCGCGAAACGACCTTGCCCTTATGATGGAGCAGGTAAGATAGCAGCTTATATTCCTGCGCGGTCATTTTAACTGGCTCACCTGCGAGCGTCACCCGGCCCGAACGCGTATCAAGCCGCACGTCGCCAGCAATGAGTTCAGATGAGGCATTGCCCGATGAGCGGCGAATCAGCGCGCGCAGTCGTGCAATCAATTCCTGCGTTTGAAACGGCTTGGCAAGATAATCATCGGCCCCGGCATCAAGCCCGGCCACCTTGTCTGACCAGCCCGAACGCGCGGTAAGCACGAGAACGGGCATAATCTTGCCTTCCTTGCGCCAGCGGTCAAGCACCGTCAGCCCGTCAACCTCAGGTAGGCCGAGATCAAGGATCACCGCATCATAATTCTCGGTGGAGCCCATATAATGGCCATCTTCGCCATCAGTGGCGAGATCAACCGCATAGCCTGCACCTTCGAGTGTGTTCTTGAGTTGGCCCCCAAGCGTTGGTTCGTCTTCGACGATCAATACGCGCAATGTGTGTCTCCCTGATCCATATCGGTGGGTAATCGCGCCTTCTTAATATTATTCGCCAGCTTTTCCAATGATAGTTCCACTGCGCCCGTCAACATCGACCCAAATAACCGATTTGCCGCGCATAAATTTGAGGCGATA
>JAYTPB010000019.1:0-7197 GCA_043747445.1 Sphingomonadales bacterium | reverse complement strand
CGGCTTATCCCAAGGCAGGCGCCGCGCCGATTGGGCCACCACTTGCTGAAATTGAGATTAGCGAGCGTTGGGCAGGATGGGGGTATGTCATCGTTGCGCTAATTGCAGGCGGCGCGGGAGCTGCTGTTGCGGCGCTAATCTAGTCGCTACTTCGCCACTGCGAGATAAGCGATAATCGCCGCGCGGTCTTCGGCATTTGGCACGGTGAACGCCATGTTGGTGCCGCGTACCAGCTTACTCGGCCCTTGCAGCCATTTATCAAGCTGCTTTGGCGTCCAGATGAATTTCGCCTTCTTAAGCGCTGGGCTGTAGTCAAAGCCTGTGATGCTGCCTGCCTTGCGACCGACAACGCCGAGATGCTTTGGCCCAGTGCGGTTCGACTGGATTGAATGGCACGCGCCGCAGCGGCTTTCATAAAGTATCTGGCCCCGCGCAACATCGCCTGCGGCAAAAGCAGATGTGCTTGAAAGCAGGATAATTGCTGCGGCAAAAATCACGGGGCGCATTGGCATTTTATCCGTTCAAAAAAGGGCACGAACCTCCGGTGTGAAAGGCCGTGCCCCTTTGTCGCAATTCAGATGAATTAAACCTGAAAAGCGCGGTTGGTTATGCCCCGAACGACAGTGGGCCAGCAGGCGCTGCTCCACCAAGTGCTGAGTTAAGCAGTGTCCAGTGCATGGTTTCGTCCGCAGCCAAACGCGCAGCAACCTGACCAAGGGCCTTGTCATTGAGTGAGGGGATCACACCAAGATAGGCGTTGATCGCACCCAGTTCGAGGCGGCGAGCAAGCTGAAGAATATCACCTGCGCTCTTGATCGATCCCGCGTTGAGGTCAGTCGCATATTGCGCGAGCGTCTTTTCAGCGACAGCTTTGCCGCCCATTTTGTTGATCGTCGCAATGAGCGCGTCACGGTGGCCCTTGTGGTGGCTTTGGAAAAGAACAGCAACATCAAGCACACCCTTGTCAAGGAGGCCCGACTGCGCGCCGAGTGTGTAGGCGTTGATCGCCTCATGCTCAAGACCGAGCGCCACGTTGAGGATGCCAACATCATTTGCGGTGCTGCCTTTTTTATCCTTCATTTTGGCGGCCATTGCGTCGTTGCCGTCAAGCAGCGCGAGCGCAGTTGCAGACAGTGTGACGGCAGTGACGGTGCCAAGGAAATTCCGTCTACTCGCGGTTTGAATTACTTCGTTCATGTGCGTTCTCCAGGATTATATTTGCTCATTTTCGCGAGACGCTACGTCAAGGACGCACATCCCGCACCTAACAGCCAATCCGAAAGCTCCCCCGCTTACGAGTCGGTTACTGCATTTAATATCAGCTTTGCGGCGGGGGTGTAGCGGAATATTAACCATGATCGTGGCCCTCGACTCGCGGGCGTTGCACCCGCTAAAGGCGGGGGATGAATGGCAAGCGCATCCTTCTGATCATTGGCGGTGGCATCGCCGCATATAAGTCGTGTGAGCTTGTGCGCTTGTTGCGCAAAGCGGGGGCTTTGGTGCGCTGCGTGTTGACCAAGGGTGGCGCTGAATTTGTGACGCCGCTCAGTCTTGCCGCACTGTCCGAAGACAAGGTTTATACCAGCCTGTTTGACCTCAAGGATGAGGCCGAGATGGGGCATATCCAGCTTAGCCGTCAGGCCGATCTGATCGTGGTTGCGCCTGCCACGGCTGACCTGATGGCGAAGATGGCGGCGGGGATTGCCGATGATCTCGCGACGACATTGCTGCTGGCGACTGATAAGCCCGTACTCGCCGTGCCCGCAATGAACGTGCGGATGTGGCAGCACGCAGCGACGATACGCAACGTTGCGACGCTGCGCCGTGACGGCCTCACGATCCTCAACCCCGATGAAGGGCCGATGGCGTGCGGCGAATATGGCCCCGGTCGCTTGCCCGAACCCGAGGCGATCCTGCATGAGATTGCGCGCGTGCTTGGCGGTGTCGCTGAGCCACTGATCGATCAGCCCGATTTTGCACCCGACGCTGATCAGCCGCTTTCGGGCAAGCATATCCTCGTGACCGCCGGGCCAACGCATGAGCCGATTGATCCCGTGCGCGTGATCGCCAACCGCTCTTCGGGAAAGCAAGGCTTTGCGATTGCGGGTGCGCTCGCCGCACTTGGCGCGCGGGTGACGTTGGTTGCCGGGCCCGTCAGTCTCGTGACGCCTGCGGGAGTAACGCGGATTGATGTTGAAACCGCAGCGGATATGGAGGCGCAGGTCTTGGCTGCGCTCCCCGCCGACTGCGCGGTTCTCGTCGCCGCTGTGGCCGACTGGCGCGTAGATGCCGCACCCGAAAAACTCAAGAAAGAAGCGGGGCCGCCGACGCTAAGTTGGCATAAAAATCCTGACATATTGGCCGGGCTCGCGGCGTCAAAACAGCGCCCAAAGCTGCTGATCGGGTTTGCTGCCGAAACCGAACGTGCGATTGAGCAGGCAACGGCCAAGCGTGAACGCAAGGGCTGCGATTGGATTGTCGCCAATGATGTGTCGATAGACCGGATGGGCGGCGAACAGAACCTCGTGCATGTGATTACGAAGGACAGCGTTGAAAGCTGGGAACGGATGGAAAAGGGGCTGGTGGCGATGAAGCTTGCGGGGAAAATAGCTGATGCGCTTGGCTGATATCGAAATTGGCATACAGCGCCTGCCGCACGGTGATGGCCTGCCGCTGCCGGCTTACGCAACCGAGGGTGCGGCGGGGATGGACGTTGTCGCCGCCGAAACGCTGACGCTTGCACCCGGCGCGCGCTGTGCCATGGCGACAGGTTTTGCGATGGCGATCCCTGATGGTTATGAGGTGCAGGTGCGCCCGCGCTCAGGACTTGCGCTCAAGCACGGGGTTACCTGCCTTAATACGCCGGGCACCATCGACAGCGATTATCGCGGCGAAGTGAAGCTGATCCTGATCAACCTTGGGCAGGAGCCGTTCCAAATCAATCGCGGTGACCGCATTGCCCAGCTGGTGCCAGCGCCGGTGCAACGCGCGGCGTTCACGCTACTGGACATTTTGCCCGAAACGGCGCGTAATGCAGGCGGATTTGGTTCAACCGGGAGGTGAAGATGATTCGGATTTTACTCGCAACTTCAGCAGTGTTGCTTTCACAGACCGCCTTGGCACAATCGGTTGAAGTGGCCGAAGGCGATTGGTCAGATATTCCCGCAGCCAGCAACGCCGGCGGCCCCGCGTATATCAGCGAACGATTGATGGGCCAGATTGATAAGCTGCTCGCGGCGGGCAAATGCCCCAGCGTCGGCAACCGAAAATATGCCGACCTCAACGTGCCAATCCTCGTCCAGTTCGATGGCGGCGATCAAGTGCAAAAGATTGTCGTCCGGCGGATCGGCTGCCCCGAAGTGGAAGCGATTGTGGGCGGTATCGCCGCAGGCCGCGCAAAGCAGGGCTATTACCGCTCAACCGGTAAGAACCAGACCGGCTGGTATCGCAGTGAGATAAGCTATTCATTCAACTGAACTAAGCGACGAACAGCTTGATCGCTACGCCCGCCATATCGTCCTGAAGGAGATTGGCGGGGCAGGGCAGATCGGCCTGCTGAACGCGCATATCCTGATCATTGGTGCGGGCGGGATTGGCTGCCCCGCTATCCAGTATCTTGCAGCGGCGGGTGTTGGCCGGTTGAGCGTGATTGATGATGATGTCGTCAGCCGATCCAACCTTCAGCGCCAGATACTTTATACTGAGGCGGATATTGGCGCGGCCAAGGTTGATGTGGTCGAACGGGTTGTGCGCCAGCTTAACCCCGATATCATAGTGCAGCCGCTGCGCCAGAGGGTGACCAGCGAAACCGCACCTGCATTGCTCGACGGCGTTGATGTCGTGATCGACGGATGCGATAATTTTGCGACGCGGTTGATCGTCAATGACCTGTGCTTCGTCGCCCAGGTGCCGCTCGTTTCGGCAGCAATCGGCCAGTTCCACGGACAGATCGGCACGTTTCGCGGCTGGGATGAAGCCAAGCCCTGCTACCGCTGCTTTGTTGGTGATGCTCATGATGCTGACGACTGTGATAGCTGCTCCGAAGTCGGCGTTCTCGGCGCGATGGTCGGCCTAATGGGCAGTTTTGCCGCGATGGAGGCAATCCGCGTGATCGCTGGATTTGGCGAAACCCAAGCCGGCAAGCTCCACATCTTCGACGGCCTGACGCCGGGGATGCGGACGATCAAGCTGCCCAAGGATCCGGGCTGTTCAACCTGCGGCCAGCCCTAACGCCGCATAAGCCGCCGCCAGCGTTGGTGCCGCCAGAGCACTCGCCCGCTCCGCACCCTTGGTTAGGATCACATCTAGCGTTGTGACATCGTCTTTGAGCGCATTGAACCGCGCGGAAATGGGCGCGAGTGTTTCAACCAGCACTTCCCCTAGCGCAGGCTTAAACGCCCCGAACCCTTGGCCCGCAAAACGCCCAAGCACCGTGTCAACGCTTTCGCCGGTAATCGCGGCGTAAATCCCGACCAAATTCTTCGCCTCGGCGCGGCCCTCAAGCCCGGCCGCTTCGCTCGGCAAGGGTTCGGGATCGGTCTTGGCTTTGCGGATTTTGGCCATGACCGTGTCGGCATCGTCGGTCAGGTTGATCCGGCTCATATCGCTTGGATCGGACTTTGACATTTTGGCGGTGCCGTCACGCAGGCTCATGATCCGCGCGGCGGCGGGCGGGATGATTGGCTCGGGCAGGGTGAAAATCTCGCGCTCAAAATCCGTATTAAACTTGGCGGCGATATCGCGGGCAAGCTCAAGATGCTGCTTTTGATCATCGCCCACGGGCACATGCGTCGCCTGATAGAGCAGCACATCGGCGGCCTGAAGCACGGGGTAGGCGAACAGGCCAATGCTCGCGCCCTCACGGTCTTTGCCCGATTTCTCCTTGAACTGCGTCATCCGGTTGAGCCAGCCAATCCGCGCGGTGCAAAACAACAACCAGCCAAGCTCAGCATGGGCGGGCACGCGCGCTTGGTTGAACAGGATCGAACGGTCAGTATCTATCCCGCACGCGATCAGCGCCGCCGCCATTTCGCGCGTGTTCGCGGTGAGATCGGCAGGCTTATTATACACCGTAATCGCATGGAGATCGGCGAGGAAATATAGGTTTTCGCCATCGATGCTGTCCTGCATCGCCACCCAATTGCGGATCGCGCCGAGATAATTGCCGAGGTGGAGATTTCCCGTTGGCTGAATGCCGGAGACGACGCGCATGATTAAGGGTGTTCCTGTAACTCGATTAAGGCGATGCCGCGCGATGCCCGCTCATCGCACGCGGCGCAAGGGGGGATGAAATCGCCATTTCAGAAATGGCGGATTTCTCAGGAAGTTGACACTGAATCGGTATATTCGCCAGCGCGTTCTTGCCCCTCCGAAACGGATAAGCCGCCTGCTGCGACATCGAAATACCAACGCACGCGCGCTTGATACTCTCCGTTAGGGCAAGTACCTCAAGAAAGCGGCGCTGAATGGGGGGAGGGCGGGGTGGGGCTTGTTGAACATAAAGTGAACATACACGATGTGTGGGTTTTTAGGAAGCAGAAAATTTGCCGCTTCCAACCTCTGAGTTGGGCTGTTGTGAGCCAATTACATGGCGCTTCGCTCGACGTGCGTCAGAATCGTTCGTCACGTGCGTTGAAATGCCCCATATCTGTCGTTCCGCTGCCGTTATCGTAGAGATAGAGCGTGACCGGGCAACTTTTTTGGTCCGCCCACTTGATCGCTTCGCTTACCGACACGCCTTCTTTCTGATCGTAATCGATGACTTCCATAACGTCGTAATCGGGTGCTTGGTCTGCATCCGCACAACTATTGTCATGCTCTACGGCTTCGATAACCGCGTTTACAAGCTTCCAGCGATAAACCCGCTGACGATGGTCGACTATGTTCCATATCATCCGAGTTGTTTATGCGAGCAGGCGCTAAATGCCAATGCCCGCTTGAGTAATTTCACTATTCCCCACCGTTTGGGCTGGCTCCCGGCGGATCGCTGTCGAAACCTTGTCTTTTTCCACCGCGACGAAGAAGGGCAGGGCTTCGACAGGCTCAGCCTGAACGGGGTTGGGTGTTGGCGGAGTTACGTTAAAGACCACCGTCATTGCGAGCGAAGCGTGGCAATCCAGTAGCGATAGTGAGACTGGATTGCCGCGCTTCGCTCGCAATGACGGATTAGGGGCGGGAAATCGTCCTAAACCACTTACATCTCCTAATCCGTATCCCATGCGCAGTCCCGCCATTACCGACACTTGCCATAATCGGTGAACCCCGTCACAATCTCCATCAATTCAAATGACAAGATAGCGTATCAGTTAGAAGGAAACCGAACATGTCGCCAATCATTACGATGGAAGAGGTTGATGGCCGCACCATTCGCGTCGCGCGGTGGGAGAGTGGCAAGAATGATCATCTGCCGATCCTGTTTTTCAATGGCATTGGCGCTAACCTTGAACTCATCGCGCCGCTCGCCGAACAGATGGCAGAGCGCGACTTTATCACTTTTGATATGCCCGGCATTGGTGGATCGCCTGAGCCGTCGATCCCCTACCGCCCGTGGATGATCGCGCGGATTGCCGATCTGCTGCTTGATAAATACGGCTATGATAAAGTTGATGTCATAGGGATTAGCTGGGGCGGCGCGATGGCGCAGCAATACGCGCTGCAATGTGGGTCGCGAGTCAATCGCCTCATTCTGGTTGCGACGACGGCGGGGATGCTGATGGTGCCGGGCAAGATTGCCTCGCTCAGCAAAATGGCCGATCCGCGCCGTTATATCGATCCTGATTTCATGCTTAAAAATTTCAAAACGCTTTACGGCGGGGCTGATACAGGGGCGATGGGCCATGTTGACCGCATCCGCCCGCCGTCAAAAATGGGTTATCTGTATCAGCTTGTCGCGATGATGGGCTGGACAAGCGCGCCGTGGCTGCCGCTGCTCCGCGCCGAAACACTCATCATGATGGGCGACGCTGATAATATCGTGCCGCTGATCAACGGCAAATTCCTGCGCAGTTTGATCCCGAACGCGCGGCTTGAGGTGATTCCCGGCGGTGGGCATTTGTTCCTTGTGGCCCAAGCCGATCGCTGCGTTGGCATCATCCGCGATTTCCTTGATGGTGACGCAGTGGCACAGCGCAAGGCGGCTTGAGAGCCTAAATCCGTTCATGTCGAGCGAAGTCGAGACACGCTGCTACGGTGTCTCGA
>JAYTPB010000018.1:0-4614 GCA_043747445.1 Sphingomonadales bacterium | reverse complement strand
ATCGGGGCCGACGCGCGCGACGCCGAAATATTCGCTGTCGGGGTGGCCGAAGTAAAAGCCGCTGACCGCCGCCGTTGGCATCATCGCGAAGCTTTCGGTGAGCGTGATCCCGGTATTTTCAGTGCCGTTCAGCAGGTCAAACAGGATGGGTTTGAGGCTGTGATCGGGGCAGGCGGGATAGCCCGGCGCTGGGCGGATGCCGCGATACTGCTCTTTGATCAGCGCTTCATTGGTGAGCTGTTCCTTGGGGGCATAGCCCCACAGCGTGGTGCGGACATGTTGGTGAAGGCTTTCGGCAAACGCCTCGGCAAGGCGGTCAGCCAATGCCTTCAGAAGGATATCCGAATAATCATCATTATCAGCCTTGAACCGCGCGAGGTGTGGCTCAATCCCGTGGCCCGTTGTCACTGCAAAGCCGCCGATCCAATCGCCGTCATGGTCAATAAAATCAGCGAGGCACATATTGGCGCGGCCTTCGCGTTTCTTCACTTGCTGGCGCAGGAACGCCATGCGGACATGACTTTCATCGTCGAGGTGAATGATCACGTCATCGCCCTCACGTCGGCATGGCCATAGCCCGACAACGCCCTTTGCCGTCAGCCATTTCTCCGCGATAATCTGATCAAGCATCGCCTGCGCATCGGCATAGAGGCTGGTCGCACTTTCGCCGACGATTTCATCGGTGAGGATATCAGGGAAGTTGCCTGCGAGTTCCCACGCCTGAAAAAACGGCTTCCAATCGATCATGCTACGTAGTTGCGCCAAATCCCAATCGGCAAATACATGAATGCCGGGATGTTCGGGCGGCGGTGGCTTATCGCTCATATCGGCAACGAAGGCATTGAGCCGTGCGTCCTCAATCGGGGCGAGCGGGTTTTGCCCTTTGCTGCCGCGCAAATCGCGGACATGCTGATAATCAGCCGCCGTTTGTTTGACGAAGCCGTCACGCTGCGTATCCGACAGCAAGGTTGAGGCAACGCCAACCGCGCGGCTGGCATCAAGCACGTGGATCACCGGCCCATCATAGGCCGCATCAATCCGAAGGGCTGTATGCACCTTCGATGTCGTCGCCCCTCCGATCAGCAGCGGAATTGAAAAGCCGCCGCGCTTCATTTCTTCAGCAACAGTTACCATTTCATCAAGCGAGGGCGTGATCAGGCCAGACAGCCCGATAATGTCAGCATCATTTTCATTCGCCGCCTCAAGGATCTTGCTCCACGGCACCATCACGCCGAGATCAATGACTTCATAGCCATTGCATTGCAGCACGACGCCGACGATATTCTTACCAATATCATGCACATCGCCCTTGACTGTCGCCATGATAATCCGGCCCTTGGCACGCGCGCCGGGTTCCTTCGATGCCTCGATATAGGGGATGAGGTGCGCGACCGCCTTTTTCATTACGCGCGCCGATTTGACGACTTGGGGGAGGAACATCTTGCCCGATCCGAACAGATCGCCAACAACATTCATTCCGTCCATCAACGGCCCCTCGATCACCTCAATCGGGCGCGCGGCGGATTGGCGGCATTCCTCGGTATCTTCGACAACATACATGTCGATGCCCTTGACCAGCGCATGTTCAAGCCGCTTGGTCACTGGCCAACCGCGCCATTCTTCGGCGGCCTTTTCAGTGGCTGCATCAGTGCCGCGAAACTTTTCAGCCAGCGTAACGAGTCGTTCGGTTGCCTCGGGGTTGCGGTTGAGGATGACATCCTCACACGCGTCGCGCAGTTCAGGATCAATCGCGTCATAGATATCGAGCTGACCCGCATTGACGATCGCCATATCAAGCCCAGCCGGGATCGCATGATACAGGAACACACTGTGCATCGCGCGGCGGACGGGTTCATTGCCCCGGAAAGAGAAGCTCAGATTTGAGAGTCCGCCCGAAAAATGGACATGCGGGCAGCGGACGCGGATTTCCTTGACCGCCTCAATAAAATCAACCGCGTAGTTATTATGCTCTTCAATCCCCGTTGCCACCGCAAACACATTGGCATCAAAGATGATGTCTTCGGGCGGGAAGCCGATGCCGATCAGCAGCTTATACGCGCGTTCGCAAATCTCCACCTTGCGGACTTCGGTGTCGGCCTGGCCAACCTCATCAAACGCCATCACGACGACCGCCGCGCCGTAATTCATGCACTTGCGCGCTTGCTCAAGGAATTGGGCTTCGCCTTCTTTCATGCTGATCGAATTGACGATTGGCTTGCCCGAAACGCATTTGAGGCCCGCCTCAATCACTGACCATTTTGAGCTATCGATCATGAACGGGACACGCGCGATATCAGGTTCGGCGGAGATCAATTTAAGAAAGGTCGTCATCGCGTAGTGCGCGTCGAGCAGGCCTTCATCCATGTTGATGTCAATAATCTGCGCACCGTTTTCGACCTGCTGCCGCGCGACTTCAACCGCCTTGGCATAATCGTCCGCCATGATCAGTTTCTTGAACGCGGCGGAGCCAGTGACGTTGGTACGTTCGCCGATGTTGACGAATGTTGCCGATTTGAGCGTGTTGCTCACGCTGCGAGCACCATCGGCTCAAGCCCAGCAAGCCGCGTGACAACTGGCGGCGCTGGCAGCGCGCGGGGCGCCAAGTCCTTTACCGCCTCTGCCATTGCAGCAATGTGCGCGGGCGTTGATCCACAGCATCCGCCAAGGATATTGACCTGACCGTCAACCGCCCATTCGCTGACAAAGCCCGCCGTTTGATCGGGCAATTCATCATATTCGCCCAGATCATTGGGCAGCCCTGCATTGGGATAAATCATGATCAGCGTATCGGCGATATCGGCCAGCACGCGGACATGCGGGCGAAGCTGCTGCGCGCCGAATGAACAGTTCAGCCCAATCGTCAGCGGCTTGGCATGGCGGACGGCGTGCCAAAATGCCTCGACGGTATGGCCTGAAAGATTGCGCCCCGAAAGATCGGTAATCGTCATCGAAATCATCATCGGAATATCGCGACCTGCTGCCTCCGCCGCTTCGACAACGGCCATCACGCCCGCCTTGGCATTGAGCGTATCGAAAATTGTTTCGATCAGGATGAAATCCACCCCGCCCTCAATCAGCGCGTCAACCTGTTCGCGGTAAACGTCTTTCAAATAATCAAAATCAATCTCACGAAAGCCGGGATCATTGACGTCGGGCGAAAGCGAGAGCGTCTTGTTGGTCGGGCCGATGGCCCCCGCCACAAAGCGGGGGCGACCATCGGCAGCCTGCGCCTCGTCCGCCGCCTTGCGCGCGATTTGGCCCGACGCGATGTTGATTTCACGCACCAAATGTTCGGCACCGTAATCGGCCTGACTGATCCGGTTCGCACTAAAGGTATTGGTCGAAACAATGTCCGATCCCGCTGCCAAGTAAGCGCGGGTAATCTCATCGGGGACGGACGGCCTGGTCAGCACCAAGATATCATTATTGCCTTTTTGATCATGCGTCAGGCCGAGGTCGCCAGCATAGGCCGCCTCATCGAGCTTGTAATTCTGAATTTCAGTGCCGAATGCGCCGTCAGTCAGCAATATCCGCTCAGCCGCAGCGGCGATCAATTTTGCGCGCGCACTCATGCGGCTTTCTCCTGTTGGGCGATACCGCCGCGCAGACCAAGCAAATGGCAAATTGCGAACGACAATTCCGCCCGGTTGAGCGTGTAAAAATGGAAATGACGAACCCCGCCCGCATACAGCCTGCGGCACATTTCTGCCGAAACTGTTGCGGCGACCAATTGCCGCGCGGCAGGATGATCATCAAGCCCGTCAAACAAACGGCCAAGCCACGGCGGCACTGCCGTACCACACAGTTTTGATATGCGCAGGACGCTGGCGAAGTTAGTCACTGGCATGATGCCCGGCGTAATCTCCGCCGAAATCCCCGCCGCTGCCACCGCATCGCGGAAGCGGAAAAACGTGTCAGGCTCAAAGAAGAATTGCGAAATCGCGCGGCTCGCGCCCGCATCAAGCTTGCGCTTCAAATTATCGAGATCGGACTGTGCCGACGCGGCCTCAGGGTGAGTTTCGGGGTATGCACTCACCGAAATCTCAAACGGGTGGAGCTTGCGCAATCCTTCGACGAGCTCAGCGGCCCCAGCATAGCCATCAGGGTGCGGGGTGAATGTGCCGCCCGCCGTCGGTGGATCGCCGCGCAGCGCCACAATATGCCGCACGCCTGCTTCCCAATAGGCATTGGCGACATCGGCGATCTCGTTCTTCGATGCCTCGACACAGGTCAGATGTGCCGCCGCCGGTATGCTGGTTTCCCGCGCAATTCGGGCCACGGTCTTGTGCGTGCGTTCCCGGGTTGAGCCGCCTGCCCCATAAGTTACCGATACGAAACGGGGTTCAAGTGGAGCCAGTGTCACCACCGCATCCCAAAGCTGCTCTTCCATCTTCTCGGTCTTGGGCGGGAAAAATTCAAAACTGATCTCGCAGTCGCCTGGTAGTCCAGCGAACAACGGCGACGCCAGCGCCCTGCTGACTTCTTGCATCTGAGCTAAGGGGAGAATCATTTTACTATCCTGAGTCGTTTTTCGATCGGTTTTGCCCTGCCCGAGGGCTGCCCCTGCTTCTGCCCCATCCAGATTTTTACAGCTAACGGTCCGGCATCCAGAAC
>JAYTPB010000017.1:0-6079 GCA_043747445.1 Sphingomonadales bacterium | reverse complement strand
TAATTCGCAATGGGCTGCGCTGGCGTGACGCCCCAACAGAGTACGGGCCAGCCAAGACGATTTACAATCGGTTTATCCGCTGGAGCCGTATGGGCGTGTTCAACAAGATATTCGCAGGCCTCGCAGCCAAAGCGGGCAAGCCTGACCAGTTGATGATCGATGCGACACATTTGAAGGCGCACCGAACCGCTGCGAGCCTTTTAAAAAAGGGTCTATTCCCAGACGTATAGGTCGAACCAAGGGCGGCTTGAACTCCAAGCTCCACGCCGTATGTGATGGCAAGGGACGACCGTTGATCTTGTTGCTCAGCGAAGGCCAGATGAGCGATTTTGGCGGCGCTGCGCTGATGATAGACGCCTTTCCGAAGGCCAAGGCGCTTCTCGGTGATAAAGGCTACGACGCCGACTGGTTCCGTGAGGCGCTGGCAGACCGGAAAATCGAAGCGTGCATCCCCTCAAAATCAAACCGCAAAATCCATATCCCCCACGACACAACTCTATACCGACAACGCCATAAAATCGAAATCATGTTCGGCAGACTCAAAGATTGGCGACGCATCCACACCCGCTATGACCGATGCGCGCACACCTTCATGTCAGCCATCTGCATCGCCGCAACCATCATCTTCTAGATCAATCAATGAGTCCTGAGCCTAGATGTCGTGTTGGTCGGGGGCAACGGAATGTCAGGCTTCGCTCAAAGAAACGCGAAAGCAGACCTTCGCAGAGTTTAGGAATTGAGTATTGTGTCCCCGGAATTGGTGTCCCCGGAATTGTCCCCGGAATTGCCGTGCGGCCGTAAAATGCGATTGAGCTTGTTGTTCATCCATTCTGGCGTGCGACAGTGCCCATTCGTCAATCCCCGCGAGGCCAAAAAATCCAACCAATTTTGGCACAGCGCATCAAATTTACTCAGAGCGAAACCCTCAGAATGGCTGTCAGCAATCAAATGGTAGAGCACATAGCCGGAGGGAACATGCTCGTCCCCTTCCTCGTAAGTTAGCAGCACTTCGCCATTGCGCCACTTCCGTTGCTGAAACTCAGAGTGCTTTGACGTGTTTGCGATAGCGACACAGGCGGATTGTTCAGGCACAGCCGATATTACATCTTGAAAGAACTTAGCTTCATCCCAAGGGGTGCCGACTTCGATTGCCGCACGTCTGAGAAACTCTTTGACCCAATGCTGTAGGCTGGCCGCAGCTATGCAAACATTGATGGCGGCATAAGCGAGGGGCTCTCTCTCATCGGGGTAGCTTGTCTGGATGCCCCGGAAACAATCTACATCCCATGCCAACTTCGACCACATGCTCGCTGGATCTCTGATGATAGCGGTGTGTTTGGTCGCTTTGGACATGAGGAGCGTTTATAAGGATCAACCGGCATCGCTCAATAGTTAATAAACGGACGAGGAGTTTCGAGGGTATGGTTTTAATCAAGAACGGCCGCAAAGTCGTCGATAGCGAAATAGCCCTTGACATTTTGTACTTTTTATGTTCCTTTAAACTGGACGCCACTAACAGACTAAACCAAGTTACAAAAGATGAACAGAATCACCAAAAACCCGATTTCGCGTCAAAAGTGTCAAAAGTCAGAGTGTTGAACAGAGGGCAGCTTTATGCTGGAGGCAGGCGAAACAACACGACCGCAAACTTGTCGCAAGCCGCCAAAGGGCATTCGCTCCAAAACTACCCCCCAACCGCCTCCGCCATCAGCGTGTTCGCCCTTGGCCCATCCCAATCCATGCCGCCGATCACGCGCCAGATTTCCTTGCCGTCTTTATCGTAAAGCACCGTCGTTGGCACCATGCCTGTGTTGAATGCGAAACCAAGGTTGTTTTCCTGATCAAGATAGGGCGCGATCAGTTTGTAGCTCTGTTTGGCCCACCATTTATCAACGAGTTCCTTGCCCTGCATATCCTGACTGACGGTGAGCACAGTGAGTTTATCCGCCTGCCGCGCAGCGAGGGCATCAAGCGTTGGCATTTCGGCGACGCACGGCCCGCACCATGTCGCCCACAGATTGACGAGCACTGGTTTGCCCTTGAAGCTCGCGAGCATCACTTCGCTGCCATCGGGCGCGTTGAATTTGACATCGGGCGCGTCCTCGCCGCGATGCGAGATATCAAGCGTCCCTTGCGCTTCTGGTTTGGCCTTTGTGCTTTTGCTTTCGCCCTGTGCTTGCGGTGTGTCAGTGGATTGCTTATCGCAGCCAGCGACGAGGGAGAGGCCAGCCCCAAGGAGAATGACGATTAACGAGCGCACGCAAAATTCCAATCAAATGTGGGGCGGCCGGTTTGCCGATGGCCCCGCTTCGGTGATGCGTGAGATAAATGCTAGTCTGCCATTCGACAAGCGTTTGTGGCAGCAAGATATTGCCGGATCGAAGGCGCATGTCGCGATGCTCGGCGCGCAGGGGATTTTGAGCGCGGAGGATGCCGCGACAATCGCTGCGGGGCTTGATCAGGTTGCGGCTGAATTTGCGCAAGAATTACCCGAGGATTTGGCGCTCGAAGATATTCATATGGCGACTGAGGCACGGCTTGCTGAACTGATCGGGCCAGTTGCCGGGCGGCTTCACACCGCGCGGTCTCGCAATGATCAGGTCGCGACGGATTTCCGCCTGTGGGTGCGCAGTGCGGTGGACGCGGTGAACGCAGGGATCGCCGCGCTGCAAACCGCACTTGTTACCCGTGCGGAAGATCATGCCGCGTCGGTAATGCCCGGCTTCACCCATTTGCAAAGCGCGCAGCCCGTGACGCTTGGTCATCATCTGATGGCCTATTTTGAAATGCTCAAGCGTGATCGCAGCCGCTTTGCCGATGCCCGCGCGCGGCTCAACCAATCCCCGCTTGGTAGTGCCGCCCTTGCTGGCACGGGCTTTCCAATTGACCGCCATGCGACGGCAAAGGCACTCGGCTTCGACGCGCCGACCGCGAACAGCCTCGACAGCGTGTCCGACCGTGACTTCGCGATTGAGTTTCTCACCTGCGCCATCCAGTGCGCGCTCCATCTTTCGCGACTGGCCGAGGAGATTGTCATCTGGGCGAGCCAACCGTTCGGCTTTGTCTCGCTGTCCGATGCGTGGTCAACCGGATCATCAATTATGCCGCAAAAGCGCAACCCTGATGCAGCCGAGCTTGTGCGCGGCCACAGCGGGCGGATTATCGGCTGCATGACCGCGCTGATGATCACGATGAAAGGCCTGCCACTCGCATATTCAAAGGATATGCAGGATGATAAGCCGCCGCTGTTCGAGGCGTATGATCTGCTGGCACTGTCGCTCGCCGCGATGACAGGGATGATCGAAACGATTGAGTTCCGCACAGACCGGATGCGCAGCCTTGCCGAAAGCGGCTTTGCCACCGCGACTGACCTTGCCGACTGGTTGGTGCGAGAAGCAAATGTGCCGTTCCGTGAGGCGCACCATATTACTGGTCAGGCGGTTAAACTGGCGGAGGACAAGGGCTGCGCACTCGATGCAATATCGATTGATAGCCTCCAAAGCATTGATCCGCGCATTGCTGAGGGCGTTTATTCAGTGCTTTCGGTTGACGCGTCGGTCGCGAGCCGAACCAGTTATGGCGGAACTGCACCATCTGAAGTAAGGCAGCGTATCGCCGAGGCGAAGATTTGGTTGGAGCAGTCATGATAAAGCGTCTTGCGATTGCAGTTTTGGCAGCAGCCCTGATCAGTGGGTGCGGCGCGCGCACTGGCCTGAAGCCGCAGGAGGGCAAGGCCTTGCCCGTAAAACCCTTCACGGCAGGGGAAACGCTAACCCCTGATCAGCTTCTCAAACTTGATCCGCAGGCGCAGCCCAATCGCAGCGATGAACAGCTTAAACGATCGGAAAAACGTCGCGACGATAAATTTGACCTTCCACCGCCAGGCTGACACTTCATGGATCATTTTGAACTCAGGAACGGCGTGATACATGCCGAAGATGTGCCACTGCCCGCGATTGCAGCAGCGGTCGGCTCACCCGTTTACGTCTACTCGCGCGCCACACTTGAGCGTCACGCGCGGGTATTCAAAGAAGCGCTTGCGCCGCTTGCCCGGACGCATATGGCCTTTGCGATCAAGGCCAACCCGAACTTGTCAGTGCTGCGTGTCCTAGCCAATCAAGGCTTTGGTGCTGACGTAGTTTCGGGCGGTGAAATTGCGCGCTCGCTTGCGGCTGGAATGCGCCCGCAGGACGTGGTGTTTTCGGGTGTTGGCAAAACGCGTGATGAGCTTGAACGCGCGCTGAGTGACGGTATCGGCCAGTTTAATATTGAGCTTGAGGAAGAGGGCGTGGCGCTCTCCGGGATTGCTGCGGCTATGGGCAAACGTGCCGTTGCCACGCTGCGTGTGAATCCCGATGTTGACGCCGGTACCCACGCCAAAATCTCAACGGGGATGAAGGAAAATAAGTTCGGCGTGCCGATTGATCAGGCCGCCGCAATCTTTTCGCGGTTGGCAGCACTCCCCGGCCTCGATATGCGCGGGATTGCACTCCATATTGGCAGCCAGTTGTTTGACCTCGCCCCACTTGAGGCAGCCTACGTCAAAATATGGGCGCTGGTGAGCGGCTTACGCAGTTCCGGCTACAATATTGATCGGGTTGATCTCGGCGGCGGCCTTGGCGTGCCGTATCAGCGCCATGAAACCCCGCCAACGCCTCATGATTATGGCGCGATGGTTGCGCGCGTCACCAAGGGTTGGGATGTTACGCTGATGTTTGAACCGGGCCGCGTGATTGTCGGCAATGCAGGTGTCCTGCTGACCAAAGTGATCTGGGTCAAACCCGGCGTGATCCGGCCCTATGTCATCGTAGACGCCGCTATGAATGATCTCGCACGTCCCGCGCTTTATGATGCGTGGCATGATTTTGAGGCAGTTGTTCCAAGCGGCGAACGCTTCACCGCCAATATTGCCGGGCCAGTATGCGAAAGCACCGATACCTTCGCGATGGCGCGCGAGATTGATCTGGTCAAATCGGGCGATCTCGCGATTTTCCGCACCGCAGGCGCTTACGGCGCAACGATGGCGAGTACGTATAACAGCCGTGCGCTTGTGCCTGAAGTCATGGTTGACGGTGACAGGTTTGCGGTCGTTGCAAACCGCGTTGAACCCGAAACGCTGATCGCAGCCGAGCCAATTCCAGACTGGCTATAACTACCATATCTCTATAACAGGCCGATAAGGAGCCATTATATGCCCGGTCTCTATTTTGAAGAGTTTCATGTCGGCCAGATGTTCAAGCATTTTATGCGGCGAACGGTGACTGAGGCCGATAATCTGTTCATCAGCGCGCTGACGCATAATACAGCCGCACTCCACCTTGACGAGGAATATATGCGCGGGTCGCAGTATAGCGCGCGCATCGTCAACAGCACCTTCACGCTTGGGCTGATGGTTGGGATTTCAGTCGGCGATACAACACTCGGAACCACTGTGGCCAATCTGGGTTGGGATGAGGTACGCTTTCCCGCCCCCGTCTTCCACGGCGATACGCTCCATATCGAAAGCGAAGTGCTTGAAATTCGTGAGAGCAAATCGCGGCCTGAAAACGGGATTATCATCTTCGCGCACCGCGCCTATAATCAGCGCGATGAACTCGTTGGCAGTTGCAAACGATCTGCGCTGATGCACCGCAAACCCAAGGACTGATATGTACCGATCTATGCTCTTCGTCCCAGGGGACAGCGAAAAGAAGATTGCGAAATCTGAAAGCTTTGCGCCTGATGCCGTGATCCTTGATCTTGAAGATTCCGTCGCACTCGCGAATAAGCCAGCCGCACGGAGCATCGTCAGTGACTATCTGACCAGCGCGAACCGCCGCTGCGCGCTGTATGTGCGGATTAACCCGCTTGATACGCCTGATGCGCTTACTGACTTAGCAACAGTCATGGCTGCGCAGCCCGACGGGATCATGTTGCCAAAGGCGGGGTCAGCGCATGACTGTGTTCAGCTCAGCCATTATCTTGATGCATTTGAAGCACAGCATGATACGCCGCATGGCCACACTCGGATTATCCCCGTCGCAACCGAAGTACCTGAGGCTGTCTTCGCTCTTGGCAATTATGCCATCGTCGGCGCGCG
>JAYTPB010000016.1:0-1981 GCA_043747445.1 Sphingomonadales bacterium | reverse complement strand
CGCGTGAAGACCAGATTGGCCTCATGCGCTGGTGAATTTTTGGGTTGTGCCCAGCAATTATACTCCATGCCGCGCGCGCCTTCGCGGCTGATCCAGTTGGGGTATGTCCGGCGGAGGCCCGTGTCCTTGATTGGCTCATGCGCGTTGATCGCAATCCGGTACTTAGCGGCCTCCTCAACGACCTTCAAATGATGCCGTGCGGACGCCTGCCCCTCATGCCATTCATAGCTGATACGGCCATCGGGCAGCTTCACCTTCATCCCGCCTGCATCAGATACATAACCGGTTTTGACCGAATCGACCCCAAGCTTCTGATAAAGCGCAAAGCCATCTGCCATTTGATCTTCATAATGCGCGGCATTGGCCGAGGTTTCATGATGGCCGATGATCTTTACGCCCTTTGCTTTGCCGTAAGCGGCGACCTTCGCAATATCGAAATCGGGGGTCGCCTGAGTGAAGCTAAACTCTTCACCATTGCCGAACCAATCGCCATCCCAACCGACATTCCAACCTTCAATCAGCATTCCTGGAAAACCGTGTTTTGCAGCAAAATCAATCAGTTCAAGCGCATTCTTGGTAGTGGCGCCGTGCTTTGGCCCCGTGGCCCAGCTTTGCGTTTCAAGGTGCATTCCCCACCAAATGCCAACATATTTGCGCGGTTTCACCCAAGACACATCTCCCAGCTTATTCGGTTCATTGAGATTGAGGATGAGGTTAGACATATACAGCCCTGCTGCATCATCAGAAATTTGCATCGTCCGCCACGGCGTTGGGAAGGGCGCGGCGCGGCTGACCTTTGGCCCGGAAGAGCTTTGCGTTAGCACGGCTTTAAGCAGCCCGCCTTCAACCTTCTGCAAATTCATCGCCGAATAATCGACCAACGCCGCCTCATGAAACGCAACATGAAGCCCCGATGCGGTTTTGATCGTCATCGGGGTTTGGGCAAGCCCAACCGCATCAATCGGGGTTTTGTTGTAGAGATATTCCTCACGGTTCCATTCTATCGCTGGAATCCACCATGCCGTCGCGGCCTCGGCGACTGCAAATTGCGTTAATTCCTCAACGATATTGACCTGCTTGAGGCCCGGCTGATCAGGAAATTCATAGCGAAAACCAATGCCATCATCATAAATCCTAAATACGACATCAAGGCTCCGCCCCGGCTTACCCTTCTCGGTAAAGCGCGCACGCAATTCATTGAAATGACTGCGGATCGTTTTCCATTCACCCCACGGTTGATCCCAGCTTTCATCAACGCTGCGAGTGGCCTGACTGGCGAGTTTGAAATTGCGATCAAGCTTAGGCGCATCAGCAAGGATGAAGCCAAGCCGTGATGTTGCAATAACTGATTTCCCACCACGTGACACAGCATAAGACGGCCTACCGTCATTATCGAGTTCAAGCGCAACAGTGAGCCGCTTGCCCGGAGACGTCGCAGTGGCAACCGTCTCAGCCAATGCGGGACCTGCGGTCAGCGCAAGCAGAAGCGCCATCAACCGTGTAACGATCCGCATCATCCGATCCTTTCTGCAATTAGCCCGCTATAGCCGGGTAAGCTCCACGAGGTCGCGCCACCAACGGCCTCAATCACACGCCAGCGATTGGGCTGTGCTGGCTGCCAAGCGGCCACATCACCGCCGAGATTGAATATGCAAAGCAATGTTTGTGTATCACTTTCACGGGTAAAGACGAGCAGATTTTGGCCCGCCTCAATGATCGTTACATTGCCCTGCATCAGCGCATCATTCTCGCTGCGTAGCGCTATTAAACGGCGCGTGAGCAGGAGGATTGACCGTGGATCACTCTCCTGACGATCAACCGCCGCAGCGCCGTGATCCGCCCCGAATGGAAGCCAAGGCACTGCATCGCTAAAACCATGCGCTGAAGCATCTGCCACCCATGGCATTGGCGTCCGCGTGCCGTCGCGGCTAAGCGTCAGTGGCCAATTGGCAATCGCCTCCGGATCATGAAGCTGATCAAA
>JAYTPB010000015.1:0-17185 GCA_043747445.1 Sphingomonadales bacterium | reverse complement strand
GACCTGTCATGACGCCAGTCGTGCAGCAGGGTAGCTATGTATGGACGGGATAACCGCTGAAAGCATCTAAGCGGGAAGCCTCCCTCGAGATAAGATTTCATAGAGCCGTGGAAGACCACCACGTTGATAGATCGGATGTGGAAGTGCGGTAACGCATGGAGCTAACCGATACTAATTGCTCTATTCGCGCTTGAGAGTCCCACCATCAATAACAGCTCTGGTTGTTAAAGATTGTGGATAATCATCGCACGCCTATTAATTGGTTTGTTAAATACGCACGGACACTCGATTTTAAGAACATATTACCGACCTGCACCTGCTTCATAGCTTGGTGACCATAGCGTCTGTGACCCACCCGATCCCATCCCGAACTCGGCCGTGAAACCAGTCAGCGCCGATGGTACTGTTGCTCAAGCACCGGAAGAGTAGGACGTCGCCAGGCTTTGTAGCAGGTGCCGGTTGGATAATATGTCTCTTTACAAGAACCCATTTACAATGCTGATTGCTTAGCAAACCTCGGTTGACGCGGGATGGAGCAGCCCGGTAGCTCGTCAGGCTCATAACCTGAAGGTCGTAGGTTCAAATCCTACTCCCGCAACCAATAAGATCCCGCAAATTCAAAGACTTAACGAAAAGCCTCGGTCGAAAGACCGGGGCTTTTTCGCGTTCTGGAGCTAACGCAAACTGACCAAAGTTACTCTTATCTTACGCCATCACTACCTTTTCAGGTGAAACAGCAACGCCGTTTCAGGGAGTGAGATCGGCAGTTGCATCCCTACGCGCATTAAGGCTTCGCCGCTGAAAATGCTGCCATCGCCCAGCAAATTCATTGCGTCGATGATGCACGGCGAAATGATGGGTTTCCAAGTTTGTGGCCAGATCAGGCGGATGCGGTAGCGTGCGGTTGGTTCAAGCCCATCAAATGCAAGCTGATTCGGCAGCGTCGCCTGATGCCCGGTCAGGTAGGTCAGCGAAAATAGTGCCTCGCTTTTATCGGGTGCCACCACTCCAAAAGCATTGAGATATACTGGCGTATCAAGGCGGTAGAGATCGCCTGAATGCAGCAAATCACGGTGCATTTTATAGAGCGCAATCGCGGCTTTGAGCTGCTCTAAATCGGCTTCCGGTTCGCTCAGCAAGTTGAGTTCAGCCCCCATATGCCCCATCAGTGCGGTTGCGGCGCGCATCGCCATTGAGAGCGTTCGCCCTGTGACATGGCAGCGCTGCGGGCCAACATGCGCGCCGAGGACATTCAGTGGCAGGAAATAGCTGGCCCCGCGCTGGATCGCCTGACGGTCAAACGCATCGTTGGTATCCGATGTCCATATCCGGTCAGTATGTGCCAATATGCCCAGATCAGCGCGCCCGCCGCCTGATGCGCAGCTTTCAATCTCAACATCGGGATGTGCGGCGCGGATGCGGTCGATCAGGGCATAAAGCGCCATCACTTGTGCGTATGCGCGCGGCCTTCCATCCACCCCACCGGGATGATTGAGATCACGGTTCATATCCCATTTGATATAGCCGATATCATATTCTGTCAGGATCGCATCAATTCGCCCGAACAGATAATCGGCGACTTCAGGCCGCGAAATATCAAGGGCATATTGATTGCGGTAGGGGACTTGATCGACGCCCTTGATCTGTAAAACCCAATCGGGATGCGCACGAAACAGGTCGCTGTCAGGGTTGACCATTTCGGGTTCAAACCAAATTCCCATTTCCATGCCAAGGCCAGTGACATGATCGATCAGTGGCCCTAGTCCTTCGGGATAAACCGCGCTTGAAACCGTCCAATCGCCAAGCCCAGATGTGTCATCACGGCGCGACCCGAACCAACCATCATCAAGCACGAAGCGTTCGACACCAATTGCGGCGGCTTTCTCCGCCATCGCTTTGAGGCGGCGGG
Source organism: Sphingomonadales bacterium (assembly GCA_043747445.1). Classification (GTDB taxonomy): domain Bacteria; phylum Pseudomonadota; class Alphaproteobacteria; order Sphingomonadales; family Sphingomonadaceae; genus Aquisediminimonas. Next base: position 15,276 of record JAYTPB010000015.1, on the reverse strand, counting down.
TATCATGATCGAAATAAACCGCTTCCCAACTGTTATAATGCACCGGGCGGGGGCGATTACGCACCGACGGCCGGAGCAGGGTTTCGCGAACATGGGCGTGGAACTGACGGCCCAGCGCTGAAAGGCCGCTGGTGCTATACCCCGCGATAATCGGCGGACTGGCAAATCGCGCGCGCGCTGCCAATTGCACTTCGCCGGGAAATAGCAAGCTGCCGAGCGAAGCAAAAACGCGGCCATCGCTGATGCTATCAACGCGGATGCTATGATTGCCACTCCATGCAAGGTGGAGTGCATAAGCCTCCCCGCTTTGTTCACGCGTATCGCCTGCGCACAGGATGATCGCAGGGAAGCTGTCATGCGACGTCCGCCCGCGTTTGTTTTCGCGCAAATAGGTTCCGGAAAAACGCGCCAGGCGCTCGCGACGAAACTCATCAGACCAGCGGCCCGAAAATCCAATGATGTCAGACATGCTTTGCGGGATGGGGAGGCACGCAGTGGCCATAGCGTCAAGCGTGAGCGGCGCATCGCCATTGTTGATCAGAGTGCTGCTAATTTGCAAAAGCCCCGTCTTGGGATCGCACGCAATCCGGTATTCAAGCCCGATCTGCGTGTGCGGATCGCTCGTACTGATCGTGGCAGCCTCGTCTGTGGCGCCCACATGATCAACCACGAACCGGCTGCCCCAATCCTGACCGTTCCGGTGTGCACTCAGGCCGCTTGGCCCCATCAAGCCGATGCCGGGTTCAAGCGCGAGCGACGGAACAACATTCACAGTTTCATTGCCGTGCGCGCCCTGCCGCATTGACAGCGCATTGATATCGGCAAAGCTGACGCTGTCTGACAAGCGCTTGCCCCAATAGGCAATGCGCGGGGGCTCGCCTGTCGCACAGGCTATCATCAACGTCATTTCCCCGGCATTGAAACGGATATGGTTCATACTGACTCTTTCGGTCGCGTGATGGCACTTGGCGTGTCGGGATTCGATACTTGCGTTTTGGCAAAATGAAAGTAGCTGTCATCGATAAAGCCTGTTGATGATATTTTTCAAAGAAAATGGTTCGCGTCCGGAGAGGGAGTACAAATATGTTTCAAGAGGGCGGTTCCGCGCTGCAGATCGCGATATTTTTCGGGCTGACGGGCCTGATCGCACTCATGACCTATTTGAAAGTCCACGGCAAAGGAGCTGGCAAAGACAGCAATTCCAAAGAAGTATTTTTGGCAGGCGGCGGGCTAAGCTGGCTGTTCGTCGCGGGTTCAATCACGCTCACCAATCTTTCGACTGAACAGCTTGTCGGGATGAACGGCAATCAGATGCTGCTGCTTGCGTGGTGGGAGCTGTCGGGCTTTGTTGGGCTGCTGATCCTGGCATTCGTGTTTGTGCCGATTTATTACCGGAACAAATGCACCACCGTGACTGAATTGCTTGAGCGCCGTTATAAGGGCGGCAGCATCCGCACGGTGATTTCGGCGATGTTCCTGCTCGGCAATATCCTGATTTATCTGCCCGCCGCGCTCTATAGCGGCAGCCTGTTTTTGCAGTCGCTGTTCGGAACGGAATATTCGCTGTTGGTCTATGCGGCGCCGATGGCGATTATCGCGGCGGCTTATACGATTACTGGTGGCCTGCGCGCGGTTGCGGTGATGGATACCTATTCGGGGATTGGCTTGCTTGCCATTGCGCTGCTGGTGGTTTTCCTGGCATTGGCGGCAGTCAATTTCGACATCTTCACGGGCGTTCCCGAATTTCGCACGAGCATGATTGGTGCAATCGATTCGCCCATTCCGTTTCACACGCTGTTTACAGGGATGATCTTCATTCAGATATTCTATTGGTCAACCAACCAGAATATCACGCAGAAAGCGATGGCCGCACCCAATGTGAAGGAAGCCCAAAAGGGTGTGTTCGCCGCCGCCGCTGTGCGCGTGCTGGTGATCCCGGCGATTGTGGTGATCCCCGGTGTTGTGGCGTTTAAGCTGTTCGGCGACGTGAATGACGAGGCTTACGGAAAATTGGTGGCGCAGGTCTTGCCTAGTTGGATATCGGGTGCATTTGCCGCGATGATGGCCGCCGCTGTCATCGCGCATACCAGCGCGATTTTGAACAGCAGCGTCGCGCTCTATTCAATGGATTTCCATGAAAAATTCATCGCGCCAATTGCCAAGCCCTGGCGGATTGCGGCGATTGCCTCGGTCACGCTCACGATCACATCAATCCTGATGGTGCCCGTTTTTCAAAATGCCGAAAGCATCATCAATCTGTTGCAGCAACTCAATGGGCTTTTCTCAATGCCGATCCTCTCCGCCTTCATCGCTGGTTTGCTGTTCCGCAATGTTGATGCGCGCGCGGCGATTGGCGGTCTGGTGTGGGGCTTGGGCAGTTATGCCGTCCATAATTTCATCCTGTATGTGCCGAAAGAGGCCTTTGGCGGGCAAACCTATTATCAGCATTGGGGGCTGCCGTGGCTTCATTATATCGACGTGATGGTGATTGTACTGGTGACGTCGGTTGTCGTAGCGCTGATCATCAATCGGCTGGTCTTTGGCAACCGCGCAACCTTCATCTTCAGCAGTGAAGGACGCACAATGCGCCGCGCCGAAAATGCAGCGCTTGACGCGGCGGAGGCGCGCGCATGACGATCCTAGTCATTGACGAAGGCACAACCTCAACACGGGCAATGCTCTTTGCAACAGACGGTAAAACCCTTGGCAGTGCGCAGGAACCGCTGACCCAGCATTACCCAGCACCCGGCCTCGTTGAACATGACGCGGCTGAGATTTGGACGAAAACGCTCGCCTGCGCGCGGGCGATGGTCGAACGTGCAGGCGGCGCAGATCAGATTGCCGCAATAGGCATCACCAACCAGCGCGAAACAATCATCTTTTGGGATCGCCGCACGGGTGAACCGCTGGCCCCCGCCATCGTCTGGCAAGATCGGCGGACGGCGGATGAATGCGCTACCCTTAAAACCGCTGGGCATGAGCCAACGGTGCAGGCTAAAACCGGGCTACTGCTTGACCCCTATTTTTCTGGGAGCAAGATTGGCTGGGCGCTCAAAAACTGGCCACAGTTGAAAGACGCAGGCGACAACCTCGCCGTCGGTACGGTTGAGAGTTATCTCGTCTATCGTCTTACGGGCGGCGCGCATGTGAGCGATGCGACCAACGCCTCACGCACTGCGCTGATGGCGATTGGCAGCAGCGGTTGGGATGACGGCTTGCTCAGCCTGTTCGATGTGCCGCGCGCTATCTTGCCAGAGATTGTCGATTGCGCAGGCGACATTGGAACGACCTTGCCCGAACTGTTCGGCGGGCCAATCAAAATCACGGGTATGGCGGGCGATCAACAAGCAGCGACCATCGGCCAAGCCTGCCTTGAACCCGGCCAGACCAAGGCCACCTTTGGCACTGGCGCGTTCATTCTGACGCAGACCGGACGCAACCTGCCACAGTCTCAGCATAAGCTGCTCGCCACGATAGCATGGCAACTGGGCGGAGAGCGGCATTATGCGCTCGAAGGCTCAGTCTTTGTCGCGGGCAGCCTGATCCAATGGCTGCGCGATGATCTGGGCCTGATTGAGCAGGCTTCTGAAACCGAACCACTCGCGCGCAGTGTAACGGATAATGGCGGCGTTTATATCGTGCCTGCCTTGTCAGGTCTCGGCGCGCCTTATTGGCGGCCCGATGCGCGCGGCACGATCAGTGGCCTTAGTTTTTCAGCCAAGAAAGCCCATGTCGCCCGCGCCGCTTTGGAGGCGATGGCACATCAGGCGAGCGACCTCAAAACCGCTTATGCCGCCGATGGCTGTGATTGGCAGGAACTGCGGATCGACGGCGGGATGGTCGCCAATGATTGGATGGCGCAGGATTTGGCTGATATGCTGAACATCACTGTGGAGCGCCCCTGCTTTATCGAAACGACAGCGCTTGGTGCGGCAATGCTGGCGGGCGTTGGTGCGGGGGTTTACGGCTCGCTGAAAGACGCATCCGTTATGCGCGGTGCGGTCGAGCAGTTTCGCCCCAAGATCGCGCCTGATCCTCGCACAAAACGCCTCGAAGGCTGGGCGCAGGCCGTCGCCCGCACCTTGATTTGAGCTGATAGATATATGAATTTTGCAGAAGCCATAGCCGCCGTGCCGATCGTCGCAATCCTGCGCGGGGTAAGACCTGACGAGGTGGTTTCCATAGCTCAGGCGATCTTTGATGCGGGTGTGCGCGTGATTGAAGTGCCGCTGAACTCACCTGATCCATTTACCTCCATCGCCAACCTCGCCGCGCATTTTGGGGATCGCGCGATCGTCGGTGCTGGCACGGTGTTGACCGTTGAGGACGTTGCGCGCTGTAAAGCGGCGGGTGCGCAAATCATCGTCTCGCCCAATATGAACCCTGATGTCATCCGCGCAACAGTGACGGCGGGCATGATTTCCGCGCCCGGCTGCCTAACGCCGACCGAAGCCTTTGCCGCGCTTGATGCCGGCGCACATGCGGTGAAACTATTTCCCGGCGAACTCATCTCAGCCGCAGCCGTCAAAGCCATGCGCGCGGTGCTGCCCAAGCAAGCGATTGTGCTTGTCGTCGGCGGCGTCTCCGCAGATTTGATCAGCCAATACCGCGAAGCGGGTGCCAACGGCTTTGGCATAGGCGGCGGAATTTACCGTCCCGGCATGTCTCCCGAACAAGCCGGAGCCAATGCGAGAGCGTTTGTTGCGGCCTTGCGCTAATTCTCGCAAATGTCTTCGTGCCGCCCTGTCACATCGATTTTATAAACGAATAACGCACCCGCCAGCGGTTGTTTGGCTAACGCGGCTTGATCAAGGTCAACGCGCGCGGTTGTGATGCAGAGCAGGTCAAGATCTGGCCCGGCAAAGGCCACGCAACTCGGCTGGCTGACGGGCAGTGACAATCGCCGTTCGATGCTGCCATCGGGACGATAGCGGACGATTTGCCCAGCCCCCCACTGCGCATTCCACAGATGATCTTCAGCGTCGATACAACTGCCGTCGGGGTGAATGCCGGGCGGTGTTTGCGCAAAAATACGCGGTTCGCCGACTGGCCCCGCCACCGGATCAAAATCATAGGCCCAGATGATATTACGCGGCGAGTCGGCAAAATACATGATGTCGCCAGCGCCGTTCCAGCACAGGCTGTTGGGAATGCGGATATCATGCAGATGCACGCTGGCATGGCCGTTCCCATCGTAGCGCCAAAGCGAGCCAAGCGGAGCGCCCGCAGCCTCTGCCATGCTGCCCGCCCAGAATTTGCCAGTGCGATCAGTACGGCCGTCATTCATCCGCAAATGCGGCGTCGCCTGCGTAATCGGCGCGACCATCTCAAAGTGCGGCTTCGTTACTGAAAAGCGCGCAAAGCCGCTTTCGAACGCGCCCAAATATATCCCTGGATCGGGCGTCAGCGCAAAACTGCCAAGCCGTTCGGGCAAGTCAAAGCGTTCCGGCGGGGCCGCCATATCCCACTGCCACAAACAGGACGATTCAATGTCAGTCCATTGCAATTTCTGCATTCGGTGATCCCACAATACACCTTCGCCAAGCATGTTGGCCGCGTCGCAGATCAGTGGCTGGGTCATGATGCGCGCGCCTGATGGAGTTTTATGAGGCCAGATAGGCTGGCTGCGTCACCATCAATTGCGTGGGTGACAGCCCCAAAACACGCAAGTGCAGCGGCATAAAGCGCTGTCAAATGCGGCGAACCTATGACTGTAATTGCGGCGGACGGCGCACCGTAAAGCGCCAGCGCTGATTTAATCTCACAGCCTATGGTCAGCCCGGCGAGATAGCTATCGGCGTCCTCGGGCTTGAGTGTACCCACAATTTGCCGGCTGCGCACGGTGAACAACAGCGACTCAAGTCCGGCGATGCTGGTACGCGCAACCTCGACACCTTCCACAAACGCAGCATCAGGCTTTGCCGCCACTGGCCGCTTGGGATTGAGCAAGATGCTGTGCCGCCCAAGAATGTCGAGCAACTCACCGGTGTGCGCGCTATGGAATGCGGTCAAAGCGCGCCCGGATACCTGCACCCATTTGCTATGCGTACCGGGCAAGCAAACCAAGGCCTCCTCGCCAATCACGCTCCCGAAAATCTGAATTTCTTCGCCGCGCATCACATCGGGCAAACCGTCAACCCGGGTGGTGGCAACGCCGGGAGCGACACAAAAATCAACGCCGCGTGCGCGAAACGAAAGCATTCCCAAAACGATATCATCAAACGTCGCGGGCGTGTTGGCATATCCCGCCAGGTGCCAGCCGATATTTGATCCAACCGCGCCCACCATAATCACTGACAAATCTGGGTCTTGAGCAATCCATTCGCCAATCGCTTCAAAACAGGCGTTTTCAATTGCGTCGCCCCCTTCAAGCTGACCGATGCCGGGGCCATTGCGCGTGTCCAACAGGCTGCCGTCCTCGGCGATCAAATAGAACCGTGCGTTGCTATTGCCCCAATCGACACCAATAAAAGCGGGACGATTTGCCACAGCCAATGAGGATGAGAATTGCATTTTTTGGCGCGCCTTGCTTCGTTTCTTTTGCAATAATCATATCAATCGGAATATGCGATGTGCGTAAACGAAAATATACAACAATACGCATCGGGGAGCGCCAATGTCGTCAGTCAAGATTGCCATCGTCGGCTACGGAAAGATAGCGCGCGATCAACATGCACCCTCCATTGCGCAAACTGACGGTTTGGAATTGGTCGCGACAGTCAGCCGCAGCGGAAGCGCGCCGCACGGCATACCCTGCTTCCCAACGCTCGAAGCGCTCGCGGCGAGTGGCATCAAGGTTGACGCCGTCGCACTGTGCGCCCCGCCCGACGGACGATCAAAAACGGCGACTCAAGCTGCGGATTATGGCTGGGATATTTTGCTCGAAAAGCCCCCTGGCGTGTCGTCAGCAGAGGTGGCGGCACTAGCCGACTATGTTCACCGCGCGGGGCAAATCCTGTTCACCACATGGCACTCGCAGCATAACGCCGCTGTCGATGCGGCGGCAGAGCGGCTCGCGGATCAAGATATCCGCGCGATGCGGATCGACTGGCGAGAGGATGTCCGCAAATGGCATCCGGGGCAGGATTGGATTTGGGAAGCAGGCGGGTTCGGCGTGTTTGATCCCGGCATCAACGCGCTTTCGATTGCGACCAAGATCATGCCAAAGCCGCTCATTTTGGAGAAAGCGTGGTTGACTGTCGCTGAAAATCACCAATCCCCGATCGCGGTCGATCTCGAATTTGGCGCGCAATTGTCGGCGCATTTCGATTGGCGCGAAACGGGCGATGAGTGTTGGAGGATCGCAATAGAAACAGCGCGTGAGACGCTGCTGCTCGATAAAGGCGGCAGCGAGCTACGGGTCAATGGTGAGGCTGTAATCACACACCCCCCGCGCGAATATCAATCAATCTACGCTTATTTAGCCACCCTATTGCGTAAACGGCAAAGCTATGTCGATATCGCGCCACTACGCCTTGTCGAAGACGCGCAGCGGATTGGCGCTATCCACCGGATCGCTGCGTTTGCAGAGACAATGGCTGACCCCTGATCATAAGCGCTTTGCCCACAATATTACCTCACATGATCTCAGCTCTGCACGCGGCGGCAGGTTGCTGCTTGACCCCGTCATTCAAGCGCGCCAATCTCCGCCGCAACAATATTACAAGAGGATGCCACCCATGAAAATCGCTGTATCAACCCTAACGCTCGCGCTTGCGCTTAGTGTGAGTGCGCCCGCCTTTGCGCAGACCACCGCCGACGCTGACGCCTTCGTTGCCAAGGCGGAGAAGGAGCTTGGCGAGTATATTGTCTTTGCCAGCCAGGTTCAGTGGATCAACAACACCTATTTGACTGATGATACTGACGCGGTTGCGGCCAAAATCGGGGCGCAGGGCACTGAAATGCAGGTGCGTCTAGCAGGTGAAGCCGCGAAATATCAGGCGCTGGCCGGGCTTTCCGCCGATACCAAGCGCAAACTTGACTTCCTGCGCGGCGGCCTCGTCCTGCCAGCACCTACGACTGAGGGCGCGGCGACCGAGCTTAACAACATCGCGACCAAGCTCAACTCGCAGTACGGCAAGGGCAAGGGCACGCTCGGAGGTGCGCCGATCAATGGTTCGGACATTGAAGAGAAAATGGGCACATCGCGCAACCCGGCTGAACTCTCCGAAATGTGGGCAAGCTGGCACACGGGTGTCGGCGCGCCGATGCGTGATGATTATGCAAAAATGGTCGAGATCGCCAACAAGGGCGCAAAGGAACTTGGTTACAGCGATGTCGGCGCGATGTGGCGCTCACAATATGATATGCCCGCCGATGATTTTGCGGTGCTGACTGATAAGCTTTGGGCGCAGGTCAAGCCGCTCTATGATGCGCTCCATTGCTACACCCGCACCAAATTAAATGAGAAATACGGTGACGCGGTACAGGCCAAAACCGGGCCAATCCGCGCTGATCTCCTCGGCAATATGTGGGCGCAGGAATGGGGCGATATTTATGATATCGTCGCACCCAAAGGCGCAGGCGATGTCGGTTACGACACCACTGACCTGCTCAAGGCCAAGGATTATGATCCGATTAAGATGGTGAGGGCAGGTGAGGGCTTTTTCTCCTCACTTGGTTTCAAGCCGCTGCCCGATAGCTTTTATGCGCGCAGCCAGTTTACCAAGCCGGCCGACCGCGAAGTCGTCTGCCATGCCAGCGCTTGGAACCTTGATAATATTGATGATCTGCGGATCAAAATGTGCATCAAGGTCAATGGCAATGATTTCGTGACGATCCACCATGAGCTTGGCCATAATTATTACCAACGCGCGTATAACAAGCAGTCGTTGCTCTATTTGAACGGTGCGAATGATGGCTTCCACGAAGCGATTGGCGATGCCGTCGCGCTGTCAATCACGCCCAATTATCTGGTGCAGATTGGTTTGCTAGACGCAGCAAAAGTGCCGAGCGCGGACAAGGATTTGGGGCTGCTGCTCAAACAAGCGATGGATAAGGTCGCGTTCCTGCCCTTCGGTCTGCTCGTCGATAAATGGCGCTGGGGCGTGTTCTCGGGCAAGATCGCCACGGCGGATTACAATAAGGGCTGGACTGACCTGCGCCTGCAATATCAGGGCATCACGCCGCCCGTCGCGCGCAGCGAAGCCAATTTTGACGCAGGCGCGAAATATCACATCCCCGGCAACACGCCCTACACCCGCTACTTCCTCGCGCGCATCCTCCAATTCCAATTCTACAAAGCCGCGTGTGACATCGCCAAATGGAAAGGCCCGCTCCACCGCTGCTCATTCTACGGCAACAAAGACGTCGGCGCGCGCCTCAACGCGATGTTAGAAATGGGCGCCAGCAAACCCTGGCCCGATGCGCTTCAGGCCTTCACCGGCAGCCGCGAAATGGATGGCACGGCCATGATTGCTTATTTCAAACCGCTGATGACGTTCCTGGCGAAGGAAAATAAGGGGAAGAAGTGCGGGTGGTGATTTTGGTATAATCCCCCTCTCCCCTTGAGGGAGAGGCCGGGTGAGGGGCCAAGCCGCGTCTGCGGCGCAAAAGACTCTGCGAAGGTGGCGCACTAAGCGCAGAATTGAGTCCCTGCGTACAAATTCACTTCATGTTTTTCTGTTCTGTGTTAGTGTCGCAACATGAGTGGAGAATCCGAATACGACTTTTTCAAGCTACGTCAGCAAGCAAAAACTTACATCTCGAAGGTGTTCAGTCTTAACGCGCAGAACATTGAACGCGTTCGCAACGTCAAGATGGTGATTGAAGGGAGCGACGAAGTTTTATTTGGCGAAATCGAAGGCGCAATGTGCCTTCGACTGACAGGCAATACTCGCAAAACACAGGTGACCGCTGTGGTGACCCAAGACCATAAGCAAATAAGGCGGCTATCTCTTCAAACTTTTAAAAACCGCGTTGGTGGATGGTTCCAAACAAGCGAAGTCGAGGAATTTACGTTTCGATCTGACGAATTCAGACGTCTTCAAGATTTTGTGTCGCAGATCAAATTCATTGATTTATCAAATGAAGGCAACTTTCAGATCGAAGACATTTCGACGAAGGCAGGCCCAAAGACGATAATTGATGCCTCGGATCGCAGCATTGTTGAGCGTGTCCAGAACATGACAGCAGAACAGCGCTTTGCATTTTTGCAGGGGCTGCAAGAATCGTTGACTGACGAAGAAATCAACATCCTACTGGGCCGTCGGAAAGGCTTGGAAGAATATGAAAAACATATTTGCTTGGGTGATTGGAACGAAACGCAGTGGCAGGATTTTTTTGAACGCGAGCAATGGGTTTTCGGCTACGGCCTCGACTATCGTTTCGCAAGACATTGGGGACGTGAAATTACTGTCGGTGGCGGCGGCACCGACAATCAAAACAAGCCAGTCGTCGACTTCCTGCTGAACTTCATGGATTATACGGTGCTTGTAGAAATCAAGCGACCAGACACCGCGATTTTCAAAGCTGCAAAGGGTGGTCGGGCAGGCACATGGGAATTTAGCTCCGAGTTTACGAGTGCTATTTCTCAAGTCATTGAACAAAAGGCGGAATGGGCATCGTTCGCACAAACACGTGAGCATTACGATAAATCAGGCGCTGAGTTGCTGACGCGCACCCGAAATGCAAAATGCATTCTGGTAATTGGGTCACGGGACGAGTTCACGCAAGCCAGTAACGCAAGGAACGCGAATCTGATGCGTGATACCTTCGAATTGTTCCGGCGCGAAATGCGCAGCATAGACATCATAACATTTGATGAGCTACTGGAACGCGCACGCTTTATAACACAGAGCAAATAACCCATTTTGATCAGAAGGCTCTGGGAGGTTGCCGTAATATTGTGGACGGCGCCCTGTTGGGTTGGTTGTTCACTTTAACCCCAAACTCAAGCCACCACCTTCTTCGGACGCGTCAAATCCCACTGACCCGCCAGTAATCCAGCAACCGAAATATCCTCGTCAAGCGCGTCCCAGTGCATCCCACGCCTGCTGAGTTCATAATCCTCGCGCTGGCCTTTGTCATGTCAGTCTCCTTAATGCTTCATCGGGTCGGATCAAGGCTATGTCCAATCTACACCAATCAGCAGGACTTTCCTACGCGCAGTGATCATGATATGTTCTGGTTTTGATAAATGTTTTTCCCTCTCAGCCATTCCCTGCGTCACCTAACCGTGCCGTATCCATTCTCCCAATCATTCCAAATTTGCAGGACTGGTGAGTATGCGGATTCAGTGTCAACTTCCTGAGTTTTCCGGGATTTTTTGCGATGGGTGTATGCCGTGAGAATGGCCGCTATGGGACGGAGATATGTCGGCCACGCGATGATATTGCTGCTTGATCGCGGATGCGGTAAACGGTGTTACTGATATTATGGGACTATCCGACATGGCGGCCACATCAACTGCGAGCATCAAACTTGATCCCGAAATGAAGGCGCGCATCGAGCAGGTGGCGTCGGACAAGCGCCGATCTTCGCAGTCAATCATCCATGAGGCGATCAGCCGCTATGTCGAGCGTGAGGAGCAGCGCGCGCAATTTGATCGCGATACGCTTGCTGCACTGGAGGAGTTTGAGACCACCGGGCTTCACGTGACAAATGATGAGGTCAACGCATGGTTTGATCGGCTTGATGCTGGCGAGCGGGTTCCGCCTCCTGAATGTCATACATAGGGTGGTCGCCGCGCGCGCTGTATGATCTCGCGCGACTTGAGGCGTTTCTATATGAGAAAGACCCCGAGGCTGCATTCCGCGCGCGTCAGGCAATTCGCGCGAGTGTCGAAATATTAGGTGATCGACCAAGACTCGGTAGAAGTATCGAAGGCTTTGCACCCACAATCCGCGAATGGCCAATTCGCTTTGGATCAAGCGGATATGTTGCCCGATATCAATATCGTGGCGAAAGGGTTACGATCCTCGCGGTTCGCCACATGCGTGAAGATGGGTTTTTAGATGGCTAACCCATCACCTAAACGGCGGCTCGTTAAACGCCCGCAATTTGCGTGAATGCAGCTTCGCCCCCTCGCGACGGAGCTCGTTGCAGGCCTCAATCCCGATCCGCATATGTTCGCTGATCGCGCGTTCGTAAAAGCGGTTGGCTTGGCCGGGCAGTTTGAGTTCGCCGTGCATTGGCTTGTCCGACACGCAGAGCAACGTGCCGTAGGGGACGCGGAAGCGATAGCCTTGGGCGGCAATGGTCGCCGACTCCATGTCGATGCCGATCGCGCGGCTTTGCGAAAATCGGAGTGCGGATTTGGAGTAGCGCAGCTCCCAATTGCGATCGTCAGTGGTGACAATGGTGCCAGTGCGCAAGCGGGCCTTGAGTCGCTCGCCGCTTTCGCCCGAAACAGTCTGCGCCGCGCGTGCCATTGCTTGCTGGATTTCGGCAATCGGCGGGATCGGGATTTCGGGAGGGAGGACATCGTCAAGCACATGATCGTCGCGAAGGTAGGCGTGGGCGAGGACATAATCGCCGATCCGCTGGCTCGCGCGAAGGCCGCCGCAGTGTCCGATCATCAGCCATGCCTCGGGACGCAGCACCGCGAGGTGATCTGTAATCGTCTTGGCGTTCGACGGGCCAACGCCGATGTTGACGAGCGTGATGCCGTTGCCATCAGGCGCGACGAGATGCCACGCGGGCATTTGATGCCGCCGCCACGCGCTGTCGGCAACGGCATTTTGCGAACCCGACGTGCTGTCGGTGATCGCCAGACCACCGGGGCAGGACAGCATCGTGTAGGGCGTGTCGCCCCCCAATTGGGTCGATGCCCAGGTGACGAACTCATCGACATAGCGGTGATAGTTGGTGAATAGCACATAGCGCTGAACATGCTCGGGCGCGGTACCAGTGTAATGCCGCAGCCGCGCAAGCGAGAAATCAGTACGCAACCCATCAAACAGCGCGAGCGGCATTGGTGCGCCGTTGGTGCCGAGATGAATACCGTCGGCCACTTCATCGCCGATATGGGCAAGTTCGGTTGCGGGAAACCAGCGGGCAAGGTCAATCGCGCGGACGTCGCCAAATTCAGTGCCTGCATCAAGCACATAGGGGAAGGGGATTTCCTGCCGCCCGGCGCGCGCCTCAACGGTGACGCCGTAATCCTGAACAAGGATGTTGATTTGCTCGGTCAGATAATCGGCAAAAAGTTTGGGCTTGGTGATGCTCGTCGCGTAATGGCCGGGGCCAGTGAGGCGACCGAACGAGCGTTGCGGCTCGGCATTACTTGCGTCACCACTCCAATTGATATGGATTTCGGGATAGGCAAAGCTGCCGTCGTTGCGCCATGCCGGATCGGGCAGGGTGCCATCGGCGATATAGGTTTCGATGGCGGTGCGCAGCTTAGTGACTGCAGTTTTGAACAGGGCTTCAAGCTCAGCGACAATCGCCTGCCCTATTGTGCTTTTCTCTTGTGTCATAATGCCAGCGATACGGCGGAATCATGACTTGGGCAAGGCGGCGCTACCGCCCGTTATTTGCCACGAGATCAACCGAACTGCCGGCACCCGCTGGCTGGATGATCGCATAGAATGCAGCGCCGTCGCGGTCGCGCGTGCCGTTGACCAAATCTTCTTTGCCTTCGCTACTGTGCGACGCGCTAAAACCAGCGCGGCGGGCAACAGTAAGATAATAGTCGATCATCGCCTTGGGCGCGGCGGTCGAGCTGTAGGTTACGGCGCGGAGGCGGCAGTTGGCAGCGTCACTGCCTGCGGCTTCAACCACCCGAGCGCGGGGGTACAGTGGCAGATCGGAGGGCAGCCGATTGGCGAAATCCATTGAATATTGCACGTCAAGCACACAGCCGTTGAACTTGTCCTTGCTAAGCCGCACCTGTTGTTCGGCAAGCGATCCAAGCGTCTGGCCCGAACCAGCCCCGTCAAGCGCATTTGGATCAAGCGGGACGGGTGCCTGAAACGGCTCTGTGGGGGGGCGAATGCTATCCTCGTTTGATTGCGCGGCAAGCGCGGGATCAACCATGATCTGGTCTTCAAGAGCTGCTGAAAGTGCTGGATCAGCACCCGTTTTACCACCTAGTTTGGCATCAATCTTGTCAAGCTCAGCCTTATCGCTCGCCTTGTCACCACAGCCTGAAAGCAGCAGCGCCGCTGATAAGGTCGCAATCATAGAAGCACGGATCATCACACAGTCCCTTACATTTGACCGTGGTTACTACCGTGTAAAGCTTAGCAGAGGATGGCTGAACAGGGTTAACGCCTTCGATTCAGCGCGTTTGGCGGTTCAACTGGCTGAAATGATCATCGAACCTGTGGTGTGCCCAGTGACGCCGGGCCGCAAATCGAGCGTGAACGGATCGCCGTCTTTGTTTGTACCTGCAAAGCCGTTCGCGGTTGGGTTGACCGTGAACTTGTCATTTCCTGTCAGCTTTTCGGAGAACCACGCTTTGACAACATCGGGCGTGGCAGGTGCGTCAAAGCTAATCCGCACAGTACCATTGTTGTCGCCCGCGCTGCCTGCGGTGCGCGTAATCTGGTCAACTTTCATTGAGATGACCTTTGATCCGGGGTATAGCTTTACCCCGTCAATATCGAAATTATCGGCATCAAGCTTGATCTTCGGCATTGCGATATTCGCCTTAAAGCCGGGAACATCAATCGCGATTTCGCCAGTCTTGCCGTCTGAACTGGCCTTTACCGGATTGCCTTCATCAGTGGTGGCATCAATGCTGATTTCAGTGCCTAGTGTACCGTCATCGCTGCTTGACCCGCAGGCGGCAAGCGCAAGTGCTGTAAAGGGGAGAAAAATCAACTGGCGCATGATTGCGAACTCCATACTGTATTGTTGAGTTAATACAGCAGTTCAGCGGCTCTGTCAAGCCGCTTCAAGCGGAACCAAGCGCACGGGTAAGCCATCACGCGGCTTGGGTATCGGCCACGCCTGCCATTTGTCACCGCTGCCCTGTGGCATTTCAATCCGGTGTGTCCGCAGCATATGCCACATCAGGATTTTGGTCTGCATATACGCAAAGTGGAGGCCAAGGCACATATGCGCGCCACCGCCGAACGGCACCCACGCATATTTGTGCCGCGCACGCACTTGTTCAGGCTCGAAACGCATCGGGTCGAATTTTTCTGGTTCGGGCCAATGTTCAGGCATGAAATGGGTGAAGGCCGGGTTGACGCCAACATGCGTTCCAGCCGGGAAATCATAGCCACCAAAGCTGAACGCGCGCACCGCACGGCGTGGGATTGAGGGCACAGGCGCCATCATCCGCAGGCTTTCTTTGAATGCGTAATCGGTCAGCACCAGATCATTGAT
>JAYTPB010000014.1:0-3546 GCA_043747445.1 Sphingomonadales bacterium | reverse complement strand
AGCGCCGTCAGCCGCTCGGCAGTGCGTTCAATCTCCGCAACGCCGGGGAGGAAAGCGAGGCAGCCGCCGTCCTCCTCATCAAGCGCACGCAGGATCGCGGCCGCCATTTCATCCTCTATCCGCGCTTCGGCCCGCCTGCCGATGTGGCGGAGGGTTAGCGGATAGGATCGCCCCTCGCTCTCAATCACATTCGCCCCCATCATGTCGGCAAAGCGCGCGCCGTCAAGCGTTGCTGACATCGCGATCAGCCGCAGATCGGGGCGCAGCGCCGCTTGCGCATCAAGCGCGAGCGCGAGGCCGAAATCACTATCGAGGCTGCGCTCATGGACTTCGTCAAACAGTACCGCCGCGATGCCGGGAAGTTCGGGATCGGCCTGAATCCGGTTGCGAAAGATACCTTCGGTCAGAACGAGAATGCGCGTTGCAGCGGACTGTTTCGTGTCCATTCGCGTGGCATAGCCGATGCTTTTGCCAACGGACTCTCCAGCAAACTCAGCCATGCGTTCGGCGGCGGCGCGCGCGGCAAGGCGGCGCGGCGAGAGCAGCAGGATTTGGCCGCCTGCGATCCAAGGCTCAGTCAAAAGGGCAGGGGCAACAGCGGTGGTTTTACCCGCACCTGGCGGGGCAATCAGGACGGCGTTCGAGCAAGTGCGCAACTGCCCCAGTAGTTGGTCGAGAACGGCGTTGATTGGCAGCACTGCCAATCAATACGCCCGCGCGATGGCAAACTCCACCGTTTCGACAAGTGCTGATTTGGCGGCACTGCTGGCAAAGGGGCCGAGCGCATCAATCGCCCGCTGACCGTAATGGCGCGCGCGCATCATTGTGTCATCAATCGCTGCTGTTTCCCGGAGCAAACGGGTTGCTTGGGTCAGGTCTTCATCCGAAACTCGCCTACCCTCCATCGCCTCGCGCCAGAATAGCTTATCAGCATCGGAGCCGCGTGCATGGGCGAGGATGACAGGCAGTGTCACCTTGCCATCGCGGAAATCATCGCCAACGCCCTTACCCATTGTTTCAGTGTCCGACGCATAATCAATCGCATCATCGACAAGCTGGAACGCGATTCCCAAGTTGCGACCATAGCTATCAAGCGCATCCTCCACTGCCTGATCACGCTCGGCAATAACCGCTGAAATTTTACACGCAGCAGCAAACAGTGCCGCAGTCTTGGCCCCGATGATGGCAAGATATTTATCCTCACCTGTCGTAATCTGGCGCTGTGCTGTAAGCTGATTAACCTCGCCCTCGGCGATCACCGCGCTGGCATGGCTCAGGATTTTGAGGACTTTGAGGCTGCCATCCTCAACCATCAATTCAAATGCGCGGCTGAACAGGAAATCGCCGACCAGAACGCTCGCCGGATTACCCCAGATAAGGTTTGCCGTGCGCTTGCCGCGCCGCATGTCTGATCCGTCAACCACATCGTCATGTAGCAAGGTTGCGGTGTGGATAAATTCCACTGATGCAGCGAGCTTAAACTGCCGTGTTCCCGGATAATCGAGCAGCTTGGCCGTGGCGAGCGTCAGCATCGGTCGCATCCGCTTTCCCCGGCCAGCGATCAAATGCCCTGCAAGTTCAGGGATCAGCGGAATTTCGGACTGCATCCGGTCAAGTATGACGCTGTTAACCTGATTCATGTCGGCGGCAACCAACGCCATGATCGGGTCAAGAGATGGGGATTTTTCGGCCCCGATGCGGTGGAGAGTTGCTGTCATATCAATTTTCGCATTGGCGGTCAGCGCCCCTAAACGCAAGTGCATTTGCGGCCATAAGGCTTGCATCACGGACATGTTGCGCCATAGCAAGGTAATGCTGTGGAGCCGCCAATGACTGATGACCGTTTGAACCAATATCGCCAGACGATTGATAATATTGATGCCGCACTTGTGTTCATGCTTGCCGAGCGCTTCAAAACGACGCAGGCGGTTGGGCGCTATAAGGCCGAGGTTGGCCTTCCCCCCGCTGATCCGGGGCGCGAGGAACGGCAGGTGGAGCGTTTGCGCGGGCTTGCCCAACAGGCCAATCTTGATCCCGATTTCACTGAGAAATTCCTGCGCTTCATTATCGACGAAGTGATCCGCCATCATCAGCAGATTAGCAAACTATGATGATACGGTTGCCGTCCGCGCTACCAATCACTAGCTAGAGATTATGGCAGATCCTTATTCAACGCTTGGCGTAGCGCGCGGGGCAAGCGACGCAGATATCAAAAAGGCGTATCGCAAGCTCGCCAAGGAGCTTCACCCCGATACCAACCCCAATAATCCCAAGGCGGCAGCGCGCTTTGCGGGCGTAACAGCGGCCTATGACTTGCTGGGCGACAAAGAGAAACGCGCGCGCTTTGATCGCGGTGAGATTGACGGAGACGGCAATCCTGCCAATCCCTTTGCAGGCGCACGGGGGAGCGGCGGCGGCGGCGGTGGTTTTCGAGGGTCGCCTGGCGGTGGCTTTGCAGGTGCTGTTGACGGCGATCTCGGCGATATTTTTGAAGGACTCTTTGGCCGCCGTTCAGCGCCGCCTGCGCGCGGGGGCAATGTCAATTACCGATTAGCGGTGCCTTTTGTTGATGCCGCCGCTGCGACCCCGCAGCGGATCACGCTTCAGGACGGCAAGACGATTGATCTCAAAATCCCGGCAGGCGTTGAGAACGGAACACAGGTGCGGCTCGCTGGCAAGGGCCAGTCGGGCGCTGGTGGTGCCGGCGATGCGATCGTCACGATTGAGATTGGCACACACCGTTTTTTCATCCGCGACGGGGATAATGTCCGGCTTGATCTGCCAATCACACTGGTTGAGGCGGTGCTTGGCGGCAAGGTCAAGGTGCCGACGGTTGACGGCGCGGTGATGCTCGGCATTCCCAAGGGCGCGACATCGGGGAAGGTGCTGCGGCTCAAAGGCAAAGGATTTATGAGCAAATCTGGTACGCGTGGGGATCAACTTGTGACATTGATGGTTGACCTTCCGGCAGAGAATGCTGCGCTTGATCAGTTCGTCCAAAATTGGGCTGACAACCGGAATCCGAGGGCCGATATCGGCGTCTGACAAAAAAGGTACCGGCGTGCGTGATATTTCCCCTGAATCGCCCGAGGAACGTCGCAAGCATCCCCATGCTGCGCTACCCGTTAAAGGCTGGCGATATTACATCGGGCCGGGTTCATCGGTATTTGAGGTGGCGCGGCGTACTTTTGTCGGCATTTATAATGACGGGTTCATCCATGCAGGAAATCTCGCCTATCTGACATTGCTAACGCTCTTTCCCTTTTTCATCGTGATTGCCGCGATCACGCAATTGATCGGCAAGACCGAGGAAAATATTGCAGCAATATCTGCGCTGCTGGTGACATTGCCGCCAAGCGTTGCGACGCTGATTGAGGCGACGGCACGCGAGGTCTTGACCGCACGAACCGGGCCTTTTCTCTGGTTTGGCGGGCTTGTCGGGTTATGGACGGTCAGCAGTTTTATCGAAACAATCCGTGAAATCCTGCGCCGCGCTTATGGAACCGATTATACGCGACCCTTTTGGCAAAATCGCCTGATCGCGGT
>JAYTPB010000013.1:0-15944 GCA_043747445.1 Sphingomonadales bacterium | reverse complement strand
GATCTTTAAGCGACTTCAAAGAATTGCGAATCTTCATGACGACACGCTTGCCTAACTCTATATGGTGTTGAAATATTGCGCGTCGCTACGGGGAGGCGGGCGCAAAGTCAAGTAACCGCGCGTATCAAAAAGGCCAAATATGATGCTTACAAAATTGCCCCTCTCGCTTTTCGCTGTTGCCGTACTGAGCGGCTGTGCCGCCTCAATCCCCCCGGTTGAGGTGACACGCTTTCACAGCACACCCAGGCTTTCGGCGGGCACGGCGACGATTGAACCTGTCAACGGCGCGGACGCGCAAAGCCTTGAATTCCGGGCCTATGCCGCCGCTGTTGCACGCGAAACGACAAAGCTTGGCCTTACCGAAGCAAGCGGCGCAAACACTCCCTATGTCATCACGCTTGATGTCTCACGCGACACGCGTGAGGGGCTAGCCAAACGGTCACCCGTCACGATCGGCATTGGCGGCGGTAGTTTTGGGAGAGGGGGCGGCGTTGGTATCGGCACCAGTTTTGGCTTTGGTCGTAACCGCCCGAACGAAGTGGTCGTCACGCGGATGGCGGTGCAGATTCGCAACCGTGCCGACAAGAGCGTCATCTGGGAAGGCCGCGCCGAAACCGAAGCCCCAGCACGCGCGCCTGCTGCGCAGCCGGGGCTGGCAGCGGATAAGCTTGCCGCAGCACTATTCAAGGATTTCCCCGGCGTTTCGGGTCAAACGGTGCGGGTGCCATAAGGATGATCATCAACAGCGCGTTTGATAGCGGCAATATTGTCGTCACCTCAATTACAGGTGACAGCGCAAATCTCGAAATCCGCAAGGATGCGCATTCGGATTTTTACCAATGGTTTTACTTCCGTGTCTCGGGCGCGAAGAGCCGCACGGTCACACTCAGCATCACCAATTGCGGTGGCAGCGCCTATCCCGGCGGGTGGGAGAATTACAAGGCGCGTTACAGCGTTGATCGTAATGATTGGCGGCAAGAGGCGGAAACCAGCTACAAGGACGGCATCCTGACGATCCGCCACAAATGCGAGGCCAATATCGTCTGGTTCGCTTACTTCGCCCCTTACACGATGGAGCAGCATCATGATTTGATCACGCGGATCGCAGCCACACCCGGCGTAACTCATCTTGAGCTTGGCCAGAGCATTGAGGGCCAAGCGATTGATTATCTGCAGATGGGCACTGGCCCAGTGCACGTCTGGCTCTACGCGCGCCAGCATCCCGGCGAAAGCATGGCCGAACATTGGATGGAGGGCGCGCTTGAAATGCTGACCGACGATAGTGACCCAACGGCCAGGGCACTGCGCGAAAAATGCACGCTGCACATTGTGCCCAATATGAACCCCGACGGATCCTGTCGCGGGAATTTGCGTACCAACGCAGCGGGGATCAACCTGAACCGCGAATGGGCGACGCCGAGCGCAGACAAAAGCCCCGAAGTGCTGTGTGTGCGCGATGAAATGGACAAGACCGGCGTTCACTGGGCGATGGATATTCACGGTGATGAGGCGATCCCGGCGAACTTTATCGCTGGATTTGAAGGCATCCCCAATTGGACAGAGGATCAGGGCAAACGCTTCTACGCTTACCGAAGCGCGCTGACCGCAGCCACGCCTGATTTTCAGGATAGGCTTGGCTACCCCGCGTCATCTCCCGGCAAAGCCAATCTCACCATGTCAACCAACCAGCTCGCCAACCGTTTCGCGCATCTTGGCTGCGTCAGCATGACGCTCGAAATGCCGTTCAAGGATCATGATCCCAATCCGCTGCCAAGCCACGGCTGGAACCCTGAACGCTGCAAGGGACTGGCGCGAAGCTGCCTTACGGTGCTGGCGGGGATGGTTTGATCGGGTTAGCCATGCACATCAAGGAAGATGATCTTTTTGGCCCCGAAATCCGCGCGCTGCTTGAAAGCCATTTTGCGCACATGCTTGCCAACTCGCCCAAGGACAAATGCCATTTTCTCGATTTTGAGGGGCTGAAGGGCGACGGCGTGACCTTTTGGTCAATCTGGGACGGTGATGCACTTGCCGGGTGCGGCGCGCTGCGCGAGATTGACGCTACTCACGGCGAGATCAAGTCGATGCGGACGCACGGCGATCATTTGCGCAAAGGTGCCGCCGCGCAGATGCTAGACCATATCATCAAAACGGCGCGCGAACGGGGCTACACGCGGCTTAGCCTTGAAACTGGATCAGGCGATGCTTTTGAAGCGGCCACTGCGCTCTATCTACGTTATGGTTTCGAGCGGTGCCCGCCCTTTGGCGATTACCGCGAAGACCCGTTCAGCCGCTTTATGACGCTTGCCCTTTAGGAGGATCGCATGAAAGTCTTGTGGATTGCCGCTGCGCTTGTTTCCTTTGTCGGCACTGCCTCAGCGCAGACGCCGCCACTCGCGCCTGCTTTGGCGACCCCGGCACCACCCAAAACCTACGCCACTGTCCGTGTGGTTCTCACCACTAGCCTCGGCCCGATTACCGTTGCGCTGGAAAAGGAACGCGCGCCAATCACGGCGGCCAATTTCCTGCGCTATGTTGATCAAAAACGTTTTGACGGGATCAGCTTTTTCAGAAGGTCACAAGCTCCGGGTGAGCCGACCAAGGGTTTTGTTCAGGCCGGAACGACTGATCCAAAGCGCGTCCTGCCGCCAATTGCGCATGAACCAACCACTAAGACTGGACTGACCCACAGCGACGGCGCACTCTCCGCGCCAAGGTTTGCCCCCGGCACCGCGCGCGGAGATTTCACGATCATCCTCGGCGGCGCACCGTGGATGGATGCCGATCCCAAAGCAGCGGGCGATAATCTCGGCTTTGCCGTCTTCGGACGCGTGGTTGAGGGGATGGACGTCGTCGCAAAAATCCTCGCCGCGCCAACCTCAACCACCAAAGGTGATGGCGTGTTCAAGGGCGAGATACTTGAGCCCCCCGTGCGCATTATCAGTGCGCGGCGCGCCAAATAGACCAAGCGCTAATGTGGCCGATGGGCAACATTTGTTGCGCTAATATCAGCAAGGCGCACTTTTTATATTGTGCAGCGCAACAATTTCGCGCAGCTTAGTATCGTTGGCGTCATCCAAGCCCCCCATTTGTGAGACTGGTGAGAGGCAAGGAACGATAACGCAGGCGGGACGATACGCATATTGATTGAAAGGAAACCCTATGCGCCCGTCCTTTGGCCCTCTTCTGGCCCTAATTTTCGCTGTGACAGCGACACCCGCATTTGCCGATGAAACCGATCCACCGCCCAGCATCACCGTAACAGGCGGCGTTACGCTGGTTTCGGACTACCGTTTTCGTGGCATTTCACAAACTGACAAGCGCTTTGCGGTGCAAGGCACCTTTACCGTTGCCAGCAAAACCGGGCTTTATGCCACCGTCTGGGGATCATCGATTGATGATTATGTGTTCAACGGCGCGGATCAGGAAATTGATCTGAGCGTTGGATATAAGAAAGCCTTTGGCGGAACGACCGTCGATGTCGGCGTGCTATATTATTATTACCCCGGATCAGGCGGGATTACGTCGGACTTTTTTGAACCTTATGGCTCTGTGACATACAGCATTGGCCCAGTTTCGGCCAAAGCGTCTGCGGCCTATGCGCCCAAGCAATCTGCACTCCGGGTCATCACCGGCGTCACCGAAAAGCGTGACAATCTCTACGTCGCGGGTGACTTGTCGGGCGGAATTCCGAACACGCCAATCACGCTGTCGGCGCACATTGGCCATAATTTCGGGCCAAGTTACCTCTCAATCGGCAAGGAATATACCGACTATTCGTTCGGCGCGAGCTACACGCGCAAAAATCTGACCTTCGGCGTGCAATATGTCGATACCGATGATAATTTCATCACCCCATCAGGGCGGAACGCCAGCAAGGGCGGGTTGGTCTTTTCACTTGGGGCGACATTTTAGAGCCTTAGTAAATCGCATTTGAACCCACCCGTCATTGCGAGCGAAGCGCGGCAATCCAGTCCCACCATCGCTACTGGATTGCTTCGCTTTGCTCGCAATGACGATTCTTCTCAAGCTTGACGCCGTACCCCGCTTTGGGGCAAGCGCAGCACTATGACTGATATTATCCCAGATCGCCTCTCGATTGATCCATCGAGCGAACACTTTAACGCTGATGCGCTTCAACGCGGGATTGGCATCCGTTTCAAAGAACGCGAGCGCAAGGACGTCGAGGAATATTCGATTTCCGAAGGCTGGATTCGTGTTCAGGCGGGCAAGACGGTTGACCGACGCGGCAAACCGTTGACGATCAAACTGAGTGGCCCGGTTGAAGTGTGGTTTGAAAATCCCGCCACCGAAGAAACCTCAGGGGAAACTCCGGCGGCGGAATAATCACTTTCGTTCAAGCAACCAGAGTTGCCACGAGATAGGCAAAAGCAGCCGCCATCGGCAATGTCCCAACCCATGACAGCAAGATGTTGCGCAGCACGCCGACATCAAGCGTACCGTGCGCCGCGCCGACGCCCGAAATTGCGCCAACCGCAACGTGCGTGGTCGAAACGGGCAGGCCAAACTTGCTTGCCGCGAGCACAAGGATTGCGGTGATAAAGTTGGCAGGCACGCCCTGCTGCGGATCAAGCGGGGTGATTTTCTGGCTCATCGTTTCGGCAACGCGGCGTGACAGCAGTAGCCCGCCAAGCGCCATCGCGCCTGCAATCGCGAGCAGCGACACATTCGGCCCGCCAAGATTGACCGCAAGCAAAAGTGCCGCAAGTTTGGGCGTATCATTGACTGAACGCGCAAAACAGATCGTCGCGGCGGACATGATATGCGCCTTATCAAGCGTGCCCGAAACGGTGGTGCGCGCAATCGCCTGATCATGAACCGGGCAGTTTGCCTCTGATCCGATGACGACTTCGGGCATCGCAATGCTCTTCGCAAGTGCAGCGCCGTTTGTCGCAGGCTGGCTTTCGACTACGCAGACGCAGTCAGTCTCTGCCTTATATTTGGGCAAGACTTTGTACGCGAGAAAGCCAAGCGCGGCTGAAATAAACGGGCTGAGAAGCAAGGGCACGAAGAAGGCCGTGCCGAGCTTGGCGATATTCACATCACCCGCACCAATCGCAAGCCCAGCGCCAACGAGACCGCCGACGAGCGCGTGGGTTGTTGAAATTGGCAGGCCAACGCGCGTTGCGGTCATCACCGTTGCTGCGGCCCCCGCCGCCACCGCAAGGCTGAACGCAGGCAGTGCGACAACATCATCGGGCACAAGCCCCTTGCCCGAAAATTGCTTGATCAAGCCATTAGCAAGCAGCACCGAGGCGATGCTCCCCGCAATCGCGGCGATGGTCGCAATGATCAGCGCGCGGCGGTAATCAAGCGTTGCTGAGCCCCAGACGGTGGCAAAGCCCTTAAAATTGTCGTTGGCTCCGTTGCTGAAAGCAAGGAACAGCGCGGCAATCGCGAGCAAAGTGATGATCATGTGGAACTCCCCGAAGAGTTATTACGTTTTTATTACAAAGTAGGGTTAACAAGCGTAAATGGTTGCAGCAAGCCCCCCCCCCCCCCCGCGAAATCACTTTTTTGTGGCGATTACGCGCGTTTTGCGACAGGCGGTGGGCATGATTGACGCCCCGCCACCACGATTGCCGTTCACATTCGCTGGGCAGGCGTTTGAAGTCGTTGGCGGCAAAGCGCTCTATTGGCCCGAACAACGCGCGCTGATCGTTGCTGACCTGCACCTTGAAAAGGCGAGCTGGTTTGCGGTGCGCGGGCAGATGCTGCCGCCCTATGACAGCCTGGCGACGTTGCAAATGGTCGCAGCGCTGATTGAGGCAACGCACGCGCGCCAGCTTTGGTGCCTTGGCGATAATTTCCATGATAGCGGCGGCGTGGCCCGGCTTGAACCCGCCGCGAAGGCGCTGCTTGCCGAACTGACCGCGCGGCTTGAGTGGCGCTGGATCATTGGCAACCATGATCCCGCACTTGAGGGCGACATCGGCGGCATCGTGACAGACGAGGCGGAGATACGCGGTTTGATCCTGCGCCACCGCGCCGACCCTAACGAAATGCGGGCTGAACTATCGGGCCATTTTCATCCCAAATATCGCGGGCAAAGCCGCAGCCGCGCCGTATCGCGCGCGTGCTTCGTGATGAGCAAAACGCGGCTAATCCTGCCGGCCTTTGGCGCGCTAACGGGCGGGCTTGCCGCCGACCACACCGAAATTATGGGTGTGGTCGGCACTGCGGCAGAAGCACTTGTCCCGACCCAAGGACGATTATTGCGCTTCAAACTTTAACGAAACAAGGCTGGAAAAGTCTTGCGCGCGCCGGCAAGCTTTGGCTTGTCCCACCGCACGATATAGGGGTGCATCGGATTGCGGGTGAAGAAATCCTGATGATAGGCCTCAGCCAGATAATATTTGCCGCTTTCAATCCGCGTCACAATCGGCCCGTCATAGGCCTTAGCGGCGGTCAATTGCGCGATATAAGCGCGCGCGACTGTGGCTTGGGCAAGTGTTTGCGGGAAGATTGCCGAGCGGTAACTGCGGCCAATATCTGGCCCTTGGCGGTTGAGTTCAGTAGGATTGTGCGCTGCGGAGAAAAATATCTGGAGCAAGCGGCCGTAGCTGATCATACGCGGATCATAGACAATCCGCACCGCCTCGGCATGGTTGGTCGTCTCGGTAATCACCGTATCATAATTGGCTTCGCTGGCTTTGCCGCCTGCATAGCCTGATGTTACCGTCTTAACGCCTTTGACATTTTCATAAACCGCCTCAAGTCCCCAAAAGCAGCCCCCGGCCAGTATCGCAACAGCGAGTGGCTCTGGCTGCGCTGGATCAACTACAGGTTCTGGAATCCGCACAGGCCGTTCGGCTGAACCTGGTGCCGCGAGCGTGAAGACCGCAATCGCCCCCGCAATCGCGAGCGGAATTCGTGTTTTAAGCTTCATATCAATCATGCCCCTGCCTTGAAACTAAGTGCGGCCCCGTTCATGCAATAACGCTTGCCCGTTGGCTTTGGCCCATCGTCAAATACATGGCCGAGATGCCCGCCGCACCGCGCGCAGTGGACTTCGACTCGTTCGGCAAAAAGCGAGCTATCGACTGACGTCCCGACAGATTTTGGGAGTGGCTGCCAAAAGCTTGGCCAACCAGTGTTGCTTTCAAATTTGGTATCTGACGAAAATACTGGCAGCGCACAACCCGCGCAGGAAAATATGCCTTTGCGTTTTTCTTTGTTCAGCGGGCTGCTTCCCGGACGTTCAGTCGCCTCTTGGCGCAGCACAGCAAATGCGGTCGGCGAAAGCCGCTTGCGCCACTGCGCCTCGCTCAATTTGAATGGGAAAGCGCCTTTAGGACTCGCTGAAGCCCCGCTGGCAAAGGTCAGTGCGCCAAGGCTAAAGCCTCCGATGATGAGATGGCGACGCGAGAGTTCCACGGTTTTGCTCCGAAATTACAAGATTGATTTATCTTATATTCGTAAACAAGACCCTGTTGGTTTCACATTGCGCAAATCTATTTATCGCAGCGCCGCACACGCCGTCTGCATCCGGGTGCAGGCCTCGGTCAAAATTTCCTCTGACGTTGCATAAGAAATGCGGAATGCGGGCTCAAGGCCGAACGCGCCGCCGTGGACTGCCGCCACTTTTGCCTCATCAAGGAAATAGCCGATCAATGTTTCATCGCTGTCGATCAGCAACCCCTTGGGTGTGCTCTTTCCGATCAAGCCCGAAACATCGGGATAGACATAAAATGCGCCCTCTGGACGCGGGCAGTGAACACCGTTGATTTGATTGAGCATCGAAACCACCAAATCACGCCGCCCTTTGAAGGCGTCATTACGCGCGGCAAGGAAGCTCTGATCACCGTTCAGCGCCGCCGTCGCCGCAGCTTGGGCAATTGAGCAGGGATTGCTCGTTGACTGTGATTGCAGCTTGGCCATTGCCTTGATCAGCCATGCCGGGCCGCCCGCAAAGCCGATCCGCCAGCCCGTCATGCTATACGCCTTTGAACAGCCGTTAACCGTCAGCGTCCGCTCATAAAGGGCTGGCTCAACCTGCGCGATGGTGGTGAATTTGAAGTCATCATAGACAATATGTTCATACATATCGTCGGCCATCACCCAGACATGGGGATGGCGCAGCAGCACGTCGGCAAGCGCGCGCAGCTCATGTTCAGCATAAGCCGCGCCAGTCGGATTTGACGGCGAATTGAGGATCAGCCAGCGGGTGCGCGGCGTGATTGCTGCCTCAAGCTGGGCAGGCGTAATCTTGTAATTCTGCGCCGCCGCCGCCTTGATGAACACCGGCGTGCCGCCCGCAAAGTTGACGATGTCAGGATAGCTCACCCAATAAGGCGCGGGGATGATCACTTCATCGCCCGGCTCAACGCTGGCGACGAGTGCGTTGAACAATGTATGCTTGCCGCCAACGTTCACGCTGATTTGATCAGGCGTATAATCCAGCGCATTGTCGCGTTTGAACTTAGCAACGATTGCAGCTTTCAGCGCGGCAGTGCCATCGACATTGGTATATTTGGTTTGGCCCGAACGAATCGCCTCAATCGCGGCCTCTTTGACGAAATCAGGTGTGTCGAAATCGGGTTCGCCCGCGCTTAGGCCAATGACGTCGACGCCCTGCGCTTTGAGGGCGATGACGCGCCCGCTCATCGCGAGTGTCGCCGATGGATGGATACGGTTGAGGGCAGCAGAGGTCGTGCGCATAGGGCAGGCTTTCGGCAATAATGTTGCGGTGCAGCGCGGCTATAGGATTGGGCGCAGCACGGAGCAACCCGCAGAACGCAATAAAAACTATCGGGCGAACAGCTGGCTATCGTCAGCAAAAGCCTTGAATTCAAGCGCGTTGCCACTTGGATCATAAAAGAACATCGTCTTTTGCTCGCCAACCGCGCGCGCAAACCGCGTGGTTGGCGCGATGACGAAGTCTATCCCCGCACCTGCAACGCGCGCGGCAAGTGCGTCAAATCCAGCAATATCAAGGACAATCCCGAAATGCGGCACGGGGACATGCTGACCATCAACTGCGTTGGTGATCGGTGGTGCTAACATATCCGCCGCCAGATGGGCGACAATCTGATGCCCGAACAGATTGAAATCAATCCAGTCCGCCGCGCTTCGCCCCTCATCGCAACCAAGCACGTCAGCATAGAAAGCCCGTGCAGCCGCCAGATCATGCACCGGAAAGGCGAGGTGAAATGGTCTCACGGTTTGGCAAGCTCAAGGCAGCCCGCCATATCGGGGCCAACCGAGTCCGCATTGCTGCCCCGTGCTTTCGCCGCCGCCGACAGTTCTTCTTTTTTGAGTCCGATGATCACATCATTTTCGGCCTCGGTTCTGCCCTCCGAACGAAGTTTTGAACGCGCACGACTATCAAGCACGGTCGCAAAGGTCACGAGCAGTTTAACGTTATCGGAAAAACCCTCGCGCGCGCGCGTCTCTTGTGCGGCAAGCGTAACCATCGCGGCGCATTCAGTTAGCCCCGGTGGCGGCAGTGGCGGATCAAGCCGATCCATCATCGTTATACAATTGATCGCGGTTTCGGGGGGCAGTTCATTCACTCCGCTTTTCTGAAAATCGGCGACAGCGGCAAGGATCGCATCACGCACAGCCTCACGCGTTCGCCCGCCCTCACCCGTGAGACTGTCACCAACGACACCCGCAAAATGGCTGCCACGCGATTTGAGCGGGGGGAGGCTATCCCAATCACCAACGCCGCGTTCTTGCTCATTGGCAACAATCGCAAGTGCCGCAACACAGCGAACGCGCTCATTCTGTTCAGGCGTCAGCGGCGGTGGAGCCGCCGCGAATGCAGGGATCGTAAGCGCGAGGCTAAGCGCGGGGACAAGAAAATATTTCATATTCTGCTTTTTCGCTGATGACAGGGGGAGACACAAGAGAAGCTCTGTAAAAATATATTCGCGCGGCTATAGCGTCGCTGTGATGAATTACACCAAAATGATGATGTTCGGGCTTGGCTTGGTTTCAGCGGTCGGATTTGCGCCAATTGGCTGGTGGCCGGTGACGCTGCTGTGCTTTGGGCTGATGATGGCGCAGGTCGCCGCCGCCCCGTCGTTAAAGAGCGCATTCGCGCAGGGATATTGGTTTGGCGTTGGCCATTTCATTGTCGGTCTCAACTGGATTGCAGGCGCGTTCGCTTATCAGGACACGATGCCGGCGTGGCTCGGCTGGATCGCAGTGGTTTCACTTTCGCTTTATATCGCGGTTTACCCGGCACTTGCGGCGGCGGTTGCGTGGCGATGGGGGCGCGCACATCCACCAAGCTTTGTCCTGATATTTGGTGCTGCATGGATCGTCACTGAATGGCTCCGTGCAACTGTGTTTACGGGCTTTGCCTGGAATCCGCTGGGGGTGATATGGTTGCCGTTGGTTGGCATACCTCGCATCTTTGCCCCGTTTGTTGGTACTTACGGCCTCAGCGGCGTGACAATTTTGATCGCTGGAGCCTTGGCGCAGTGGGTGCCGAGATGGTTCACCCGCATCCGTGATCGATACCGTGAGGGCAAAAGTGAATGGTTTTCCTTGGCCGTTGGCCCCGTTGTCCTCGCCACATTTATGGTGCTTGGTGCTTATTCGATGCGCTACGTCGCCTTGCCAGAAACGGGTGCCGCCAAGCAGCCGCTGCTGCGCATTGTTCAGCCCAATATCGGCCAGCAAGACAAGCATATCGAAGCCTTTGCTGACGTGAATTTTGCCAAGCTTGAAAAGCTTACCGGCAAACCCGGCGCGGTGCCGCGCCTGATCCTCTGGCCAGAAGCCGCAATCCCCGATTATCTTGAGGAAGAGGAGTGGGCGCGGGAGCGCATCGCAGGACTGCTCGGCCCGCGTGATATGCTGCTGACCGGGGGCATGGCGCTTATTTATGATAAGAAGGGCTTGCTCACCGCCGCGCGCAACAGTCTATTCGCGGTGACGCCGGGGGCGAAACTGGTTGGCCGTTATGACAAGGCGCATTTGGTGCCTTACGGCGAATATTTGGCGCTGCGGTGGCTGCTTGAACCGCTTGGTGCGACACGGCTCGTGCCCGGCACAGTCGATTTTCTTGCTGGCCCCGGCGCACGCAGCATCGCCGTTCCGGGTTTTGGCAAAGTCGGCGTTCAGGTTTGCTATGAGATTATTTTTTCAGGAGCGGTGATTGACCGCGCCAATCGCCCTGATTTCCTCTTCAACCCTTCAAACGATGCCTGGTTCGGCGCGTGGGGGCCGCCGCAACATCTCGCCCAAGCCCGGCTCCGCGCGATTGAGGAAGGGATTAGCGTGGTGCGCTCAACCCCGACGGGCATTTCTGCAATCATTGATCCGCAGGGGCGCATTCTGCAAAGCCTGCCCTATCAAAAAGCTGGATTTATCGAGGCACGCCTGCCCAAAAGCGATCCGCCGACGCTATTCGCGCGGTTTGGCAACATGCTGTCGTTTGGCTTTGCGGCCTTGCTGTTCGGATTGGGAATTGCCCTCGCGCAAAAGCGCCGCTAAAGGCCGCTGCGAACCACACATAAAGTTTTCCTTATATCCACAGGATTATCGCCATGCGCCATGATTATCTCTTCACGTCCGAATCGGTTTCGGAAGGCCATCCCGACAAAGTTTCGGATCAAATTTCGGATGCCATCGTCGATCTGTTTTTGTCGAAAGACCCTGAGGCGCGCATCGCGTGTGAAACGTTGACAACCACGCAACTTGTTGTGCTTGCGGGCGAAATTCGCTGCAAAGGCGTCTATGAAAATGGCGCATGGGCACCCGGCGCGCAGGAAGAAATTGAAGCAACCGTGCGCAGAACGGTCAAAGAAATTGGTTATGAACAGGATGGTTTCCACTGGAAAACGCTAACCTTCATGAACAATCTGCACGGTCAGTCCGAACATATTGCGCAGGGCGTTGATGCCAGCGGCAACAAGGATGAGGGCGCTGGTGATCAGGGGATCATGTTCGGCTATGCCACTGACGAAACACCTGACCTGATGCCCGCCACGCTGTATTACAGCCACAAAATTCTTGAGCGGATGGCCGCTGACCGCCACTCAGGCGCAGCACCGTTCCTTGAACCCGATACCAAGAGCCAGGTGACGCTGCGTTACGAAGGCAGCGTTCCGGTTGCGGCAACCGCAATCGTCGTATCAACGCAGCACGCCGCCGGCTATGATAACGGTGCGAACGAAGCCACGCTCCATGCCTATGTGAAGCAAGTAATCGCTGACATTTTGCCTGCCAGTCTGCTTACCGAAACCGAATATCATATCAATCCGACGGGCAGCTTTGAAATCGGCGGGCCTGACGGTGACGCTGGGCTTACTGGCCGTAAGATCATCGTTGACACCTACGGCGGCGCAGCTCCGCACGGTGGCGGCGCGTTCAGCGGTAAAGATCCAACCAAGGTTGACCGCTCAGCCGCTTACATCACCCGCTATTTGGCGAAAAATATTGTTGCGGCGGGCCTTGCGACGCGCTGCACGATCCAGCTTGCTTATGCAATTGGCGTATCAAAGCCGCTGTCGCTTTATGTCGATACGCATGAAACCGGCACCGTCGGTGATGACAAAATCGAAGCCGCAATCATGAGCATCGCAGCGCTTGGCGGGCTCACCCCGCGTAGCATCCGCACGCATCTTGGCCTCAACAAGCCAATCTACCGCAAAACCGCCGCCTATGGCCATTTTGGCCGCAAGCCAGAGGGCGACTTCTTCCCATGGGAGAAAACTGATCTGGTTGAAGCGCTTAAGGCGGCGCTCTAGCCAAATTCAATAGGCGCGCATATGGAACCTTAATGCGCGCCTATCTTAATCTTATGCAGCGAATCCTCGACGAGGGGGTTGAGCAGGCTGACCGTACCGGCGTTGGGACGCGCTCGGTGTTCGGACATCAGATGCGGTTTGACCTCTCAAAAGGCTTTCCGCTCGTCACCACCAAGAAGCTGCATCTGCGCTCGATCATTATCGAGCTGCTATGGTTCCTGCGCGGCGATACCAACACCGCTTGGCTCAAAGCGAATAAGGTCAGTATCTGGGATGAATGGGCCGATGCAAACGGCGATCTTGGCCCGGTTTACGGCAAGCAGTGGCGCGATTGGCGCGGTGAGGGCGGTATTTCAGTTGATCAAATCGCGCTGCTGATCAATCAGATCAACACCAATCCAGCATCGCGCCGTCAAATTGTGAGCGCGTGGAACCCGGCTGAACTTGACAAAATGGCGCTCGCGCCGTGCCACTGCCTTTTCCAAACCTATGTGGCCGATGGCAAGCTCTCGCTCCAGCTTTATCAGCGGTCGTGCGATGTCTTCCTCGGC
The DNA here is from genome assembly GCA_043747445.1 of Sphingomonadales bacterium. Classification (GTDB taxonomy): domain Bacteria; phylum Pseudomonadota; class Alphaproteobacteria; order Sphingomonadales; family Sphingomonadaceae; genus Aquisediminimonas. The sequence goes on along the minus strand of JAYTPB010000013.1, from coordinate 2,668 downwards.
GTTCCATTCAACATCGCGTCCTATGCGCTGCTCACGCATCTGCTCGCCGATCAGTGCGGGCTTGGGGTTGGTGATTTCGTCTGGACGGGGGGCGACTGCCATCTTTACACCAACCATCTGGAACAGGCACGCTTGCAATTGACGCGCGCGCCAAATGCATTGCCCACGCTGGCAATCAAGCAGCGTGCGCCGTCAATCGACAGCTATAATTATGAGGATTTCGTCATCGAAGGTTATGAAGCACACCCGCATATTTCCGCTCCGGTGGCTGTGTGAACCATCCCGAAGTCATATTGATCGTCGCGCGGGCGAAAAACGGCGTAATCGGTGCGAATGGCCAGTTACCATGGCATATCCCGGCTGACCTGCGCCACTTCAAAACACTGACGCAGGGCGCGCCGATGATCATGGGGCGCAAGACCTTTGAAAGCCTGCCGGGGCTGTTGCCTGGACGGCGTCATATCGTGTTGACCCGCAATCCCGAGTGGAATGAAGAGGGTGCTGAAACCGCATCCTCGGTTAAGGCAGCGCTTGCGCTTGCCAACGCACCGCGCGTCTCGATCATTGGCGGGGCCGAAATCTACACGCTTTTTCTCGATCATAGTGACCGGATCGAAATAACCGAAGTCCATGCCGATTTTGCCGGAGACACGGTTTTCCCCAAAATTGACACCAAGATATGGCATGAAACCGGACGCACCGCTTTTCCGAGTGAAGACGATCGTCCAGCGTATGATTTTGTTACTTTGCAAAGGCATTAAGAAAGAATGGCAGGCATTGGTCTGACATCACACCCGTTTGTCAAACCAGCGTCGCAAGCGCGGCGACTGGGATTTGGTATCATCATATTGCTGTTTCTGTGCCTTTTTACCGCACCATTTTATGCCAATCCAATTGCCAAAGATGCGCCCGACGTAAAGCAAGGCGTCGTCTCATTTAAGCAGTGGGGGGCGCTTAGCCGCCCGGTTGAGTTAAGCGGCGACTGGACATTCTATTGGCGGTCTCCGATTGGCGCGCGCGCCGCCGGGAGCATCCCGCCCTTGGTCGCGCGTGTGCCCGGCGAGTGGACAAACACGAAGATAGCCGGTGGGCTGTCGGTTCCTGAGCAAGGCCGCGCAACCTATCAATTGATCATCAAAGGGCTGCAACCCGGCGATTACAGGCTTTATGTGCCGCTGGTTTACAGTGCCACGCAAGTGTCCCTTAATGGGCAAATCTTGTCGCGCCGAGGCACACTCGGCACTGATGCAGCGACAACGCAATACGCCGCCCGCTCGCATGAAATTTTCTTCCGCGCGGACGGTCGCGATATGGTGCTCACGATTGACATCGCATCCTTCCTCCACCGTGACAATGGCCTTGAGACGCCGCCCATCCTTGGGCTTGCGCAGCCGATGCAATATTGGACAGCGCTCCAGTGGGGGCAGGAGTTTCTGTTTCATACAACGTTGGTTTTACTTGGCACATTCGGGCTAGGTGTTTTTCTGTTCCGCCGTTCGGATAAACCATCGCTGTATCTGGCGATTAGCAGCTTTCTGTTCCTTGTGCCCTCGGCAGTGCAGGGCTTTGACAATGTCTTTCTGATGGCGTTTCCCGGCTTCAGTTTCGGACAGATGCTCGCCGCGCACTATGTTTCGACGACCTTGTCGCTCGGTTTTTTCTTGGCCTATGTCCACGCGCTTTTTCCAAGCGAAAGCCCCGTCCGCGCATACCGCGTGATGCTCGGTATATTCGCGGTGCAAATAGGCCTTCAAATCGCTGGATTTGTAATTGGCGGCACCTTGCTGGCGTCGAAGGTCAACATTGGCCTGATGGTCGTGATGCAGTTGGTGTTCCTTTACGTCTTTGTCGTGCTGGTGCGCGCTGTGCGGCAAAACCGCGACGGCGCGATGATTTTCCTGCTCGGCATGGCGGTATTTTTCCTGTCGATTACGATGCTTGCAATCGTTGCCTATGGAATTCTGCCGAGCGATGAACTGATCGGTTATGATCTGACTGGCTACGGGATATTGATCCTGCTGTTTTCGCACATCATTGTTCTCGCCGAACGCTGGTCAGCCGCAATTTATGAAGCCGAGCAGATGAACGATGATCTGCGTCAGTTGCTTGATGTCAACCTTGCGATCACCAGCGAAATGCAGCTTGAATCGCTGCTGCGCAAGATTGTCGAAGTGACGACCAAGCTGCTTCACGCGGATCGCTCATCGCTCTTTCTCTATGATGAAAAGCGTGATGAGCTGTGGTCGCTGGTCGCCGAAGGGGTGAATAGCCAGCAAATCCGCTTTCCCGCCAATCAAGGCCTCGCAGGGGCCGCCTTGATGAGCGGCGAAGTCGTCAACACCCCGGACGCTTATGATGATCCGCGTTTTATTCGCGAAACCGATATCGAAACAGGATATCGCAGCCGCACCATCCTGAGTATGCCAATCATCGCGCGCGACGGGCGTAAGCTTGGCGTGATGCAGGCGCTTAACCGCCAGAACGCAACGCGCTTCTCATCCGAAGACATCGCCAAGATGGGCGCGTTTGCCGCGCAAGCCGCGATTGCGATTGATAATGCAACGCTGTTTTCACAAATTGTCGAAGCGCAAAATTACAATGAGGGCATATTGCGGTCAATGTCGGCAGGCGTCATCACGCTTGACCGCGAAGGCCAAATCATCAAGGT
>JAYTPB010000012.1:0-3078 GCA_043747445.1 Sphingomonadales bacterium | reverse complement strand
ACTACGGTAATGGAAATGACTTCGAATGCAAAGAGGGTACAGCGATGACAGTGGCACTTCCGGTTTGGGCACAAGGATTGGACGGCAAGGCTGCGATTGTGACGGGCGGAAGCAAAGGGCTTGGCCGCGCGATTGCCGTTGCGCTTGCCGATGCTGGCGCGGATGTCACAGCGGTTGCGCGTGACGCGGCTGGGCTTGCCCAACTGAAGGCGGAATATCCGAACATCACGACATGGCAGCAGGATGTGAATGATCCGGCCTTTGGTGAGGCACTCGTCGCGCGCAAGGTCGATATCCTGATCAATAATGCGGGCACGAATAGCCCGATGCCAATCGCTGACGTGCCGATTGACGTGCTTGACCGGATGCTGAGCCTCAATGTCCGCGCAGCATATCTCGCGGCGCAAGGGGCTGTTCGGTCAATGTTAACCGTTAAAAACGGTGGGGTGATCATCAATATCACGAGCCAGATGGGTCATGTCGGATCACCGGGTCGGACAGTATATTGCATGACCAAACATGCGCTTGAAGGTTTGACCAAGGCGATGGCAGTTGAGCTTGCGCCACATAATATTCGCGTCAATTCAGTCGCGCCGACATTCATCGAAACACCGCTGACCAAGCCAATGCTTGATGATCCCCAATTCGGCGCATTCGTTAAAAAGATGATCCCGCTGGGGAGAATTGGTCAGCCAGACGATGTTGCCGCTGCCTGTGTTTATTTGGCTTCGCCCGCTGCGAATATGGTGACGGGCGCGAGTCTTCTGATTGATGGCGGCTGGACAGCGCAATAACGATTTATGTGGCTGATATGTCACGGCGCAAAGCATGTTGCATTCGAAGTCAATTTACCCTTGCATTCGCAGTCTTTTTGCAGTCCAAGCTAAAGAGTGTGATGTGAATCATAGCAAATAATGGGGAGGCCATAGGTCATGAAAATCACAAAATCGCGCCTTTTAGGCTCTGCCGCGCCACTGTTGGCAATGCTGCTGACAACGCCCGTTCTCGCCCAAGAGGCTCCAGCCGAAGAGGCTGATAGCGGTATTGCAGACATTGTCGTCACCGCGCAGCGACGCGAGGAAAATAATCAGAATGTGCCGATTTCAATTTCGGCTTTCTCTGAAGAGCAGCTTAAAGCACAGGGTGCGAATGATATTTCTCGCCTCGAAGGCATTGTACCCGGCTTTACGTTCGGGCGTTCGGGTGCTGATGCGCGCCCCGCCATTCGCGGTGTCCGCACGGAAAATGTCGGCGTGAACGGTGACACCACCATTGGTTTTTTCATTGACGGTATTTATCAATCGCGCTCGACACAGGCGACGCTGAGCTTTGTTGATATTCAGCGCGTTGAAATTCAACGCGGGCCGCAGGGCACACTTTATGGGCGTAACACATTCGGCGGCAACATCGCGATTTCAACCAATGCACCGTCGCTGAAAGGTTATGCGGCCGGGATTGATCTCACCGTGGGTCGGTTTGGGCGTTTTCGCTCCGAAGGCTACATCAATGTACCACTGAGTGACACGCTCGCGGTGCGCTTTGCCGGTGCGCTTGAGGAATCAAATGGCTTTGTCAAAAACGTCAATCCGCTTGGCAATAATTTGTTTGATGACAAATCACGTTACCTCCGTTCATCACTGCTATTTGAGCCAAACGATCGACTGACGGTCAATCTAAAGTTTGACTATTCGCAACAGGGCGGCGCTGGTGGTTCGGCCTTTGGTTATAAGCTGGTTGGCACGTATTTTGATGTTCCGTCAAACCAGCCGCTGTTCAACGGGACGCAGATTTTCATCAATAATCGCGCGGGCAACCGTGATGGTGTGATTGATCCGCCCTTCACCACTGACAATGGCATTCCGATTTTTGCGCAAGGCAATCCTTACCGCATTGATACTGATCAGCCGACGGTGCTTGATCTCAAGAATTACGGCTTTGCCTCAAACATCGCTTATGATCTAGGCCCGGTGACGATCAAATCGATCACGGGTTACACCGATTTCAAGGCGATCCGCACGTCCGATACTGATTTCTCCGCGAGCCAGATTGGCGTTGATTATCAGCTTACAGCGGTCAAGACGTTCAGCCAGGAGGTTCAGCTTCTTTCGAATGGCAAAGGGCCGTTCACCTATGTCCTTGGCGGCTATTATTTCAAAGACAAGCTGACAGGCATTTTCATCAATCAGCAGACCCCGCGCATTATTCGCAGCGTCACACCAAACTTGATCCTGCCGCAAAATGGTGGTGGTTTCTATGATCAGCAGCGCCCCGAAACCGAGTCGGTCGCTGCTTATGCTCAGGCAAGTTACCAAGTCGCCGAAAAACTTAAACTGACGGCGGGGCTGCGCTATACGCAGGATACCAAAGACTTCCGCTTCGCCAATGCCAATGCGATCCTGCCGCTCAGTGCGGCCAATGTACCGCTTGGCACCGCGATCACGCTGCGCACCGGGCCAATCCCGGCCTCGGCTTTCGGCAGCGAAGGTGCGGCAACAAACTGCACCTTCACAACCTTCCCGCCGCCACGGAGCGGTTTCAGGTGCCTTGCCGCCAATACCACGGTCTTGACCGGGGCAACCTATGATACCGCCAAATTCAGGCGGGCGACGTGGCGCGTTGGCGCGGATTATCAGGTGAGTGACGATAGCTTGCTTTACACATCGGTTTCCACTGGCTTCCGTTCGGGCGGGTTTAACTCAGGGCAGAACCAGGCTGCGCTGCAACCGACCTTCCGCCCTGAAAAAGTACTAGCATTCGAACTCGGGTCAAAAAACCGTTTTGCCGATGACACGATCCAGATCAACGTTGCTGCGTTTTATAACAAATATACTGGCTTGCAGGAGCAGCGGCAGATTCCGGTTGGCGCAACGACGCTTTCGATCATTGAAAACAGCGGCAAGGCGCGCTCATACGGGGCTGAGCTTGAGGCAATTTGGAAACCAGTGCCAGCACTTACGCTTGGCAGCAGTTTTTCCTATCTCAACGCCAAATATACTGAATATGATCAAGTGCCGCTTGCCTTTGGTACGTCAATCCTTGTGAATGATGCCACCCGCCTCACGCCCACGCTCGTCAATG
>JAYTPB010000011.1:0-4228 GCA_043747445.1 Sphingomonadales bacterium | reverse complement strand
TGGGCTATTTGTATCAGCTCGTCGCGATGTTGGGCTGGACAAGCGCACCGTGGCTGCCGCTGCTCCGCGCTGAAACACTCATCATGATGGGTGACGCGGATAATATCGTGCCGCTGATCAACGGCAAATTCCTGCGCAGCCTGATCCCGAACGCGCGGCTTGAGGTGATCCCCGGCGGCGGGCATTTGTTCCTCGTCGCGCAAGCCGATCACTGCGTTGGCATCATCCGTGATTTCCTTGATGGTGATGCAGTGGCGCAGCGCAAGGCGGCTTCAAGTGCGGTGAGATCAAAGGAAACCGTTCGGGCTGGCTCCCAGCGGGTCGCTGTCGAAGCCTTGTCTTTTCTTCTCCGCGCATTGGAAAAAAGGACAGCCCTTCGACAGGCTCAGGGCGAGCGGGGGATGGATCAAACTAGTTCTAAAATTTCGCAACCAGCGTGAACCGCGCGTTGATTGGTGCTCCGGTTGATATGTTATTGTCATTATGTGCCGACGGGAAATAGGTCTTGTCGGTTAGGTTTTCGATGTTGACCTGCGCCTCAATCGTATCAGTCAGTTTGTAGAAAATCGCGCCGTCAATCCGTGTGTAAGCGGGCAGGCGGGTGGCATTACTGATCGTAGCGAATTGCGCGCTTTGATAATATAGTGTCGCGCCGATGCCAAGCTTGTCAGTCACCTCATAGCGGTTGAACAGCGAAAGCTGATTGCGCGGCACTTGGCCAACGCGGCGACCGTTTGGCGCGGCGGTTGTGGTCGATGTAATCTCAGCCTTGGTATAGGCATAGCCAAGGCTTGTGGTCAGCTTTGGGACGATATTACCGACAAGTGAGAGTTCAAAACCGCTGCTCCGCTGCGCGCCGGTCTGGACGATCTGGCCAGCGACGGGGCCGGGTGCGCGGGTGTTCTCACGGTCAAGCCGGAAGACAGCAGTGGTCAGCGTCAGCTTTGGGATGATGTCCCACTTCGCGCCGACTTCGTAATTATCAAACTGTTCGGGTTTGAGCGTCGCGGCGGTGGCGTTGAAGCTCAAAAACTGATCGCCCGATTGCGGCAGGAACGAACGTGAGTAGCTGACATAGAGCGACGCCGCAGGCACTGGCTTAAACACCAACCCAACACGCGGCGACCAGAGATCGTCAACACGCGTTGCCGCGAGCGGCGCAGGCGAAGCGAAGAGGTTTGTGACGCTATTATCAAATCGATCATAACGCAGCCCTGCGATCAAATCGATCTTTTCACCGATGCTGATCTGATCCTGCGCATAGGCCGAAATCTGATCAAGGTCGCTGACAAAGTTGCGGTTATCATTGCCCAAGCGTCCGGGAATGAAGAAGAATGTCGGAAACACGGGGTTAGTGGTCAGTGGGATCCCTGTCGCGCGGCGGCTGCCCGAGGTGCCGATAACGGCCGGGTTGGGAAAGCCATTGGTGCGGGCGTTCGTTGAATCCTGTCGCGTATATTCTCCGCCGATCAGGATGACATGATCAATCGGCCCAGTTGACACGCGCCATTCGAGATTGGCCTGGCCGATATAGTTTTTGCGCGTGGTCGGGTCGATATAGGCTTCGGCTCCAAACGTCCGAGCGCCAGTTGTAGCGTTGGTGACAATTGCGGTTGCGGCAAAGACGTTGGCATAAACCTTGTCATAATCGCCGTAGAGCCCGGTTGCGGTGAAGGTCAGATTGTCGCTGAGCTTCGATTCAAGCCGGGCATTGAACACGCTCGCTTCAAAATCAGTGTTATTCACCCCGCGCTGGCCAAAGAAGCTATCGCGAAAGCCGCGTAGTGGCCCGGCAGGATTGGTAACCGATCCTGCAAATGCCGACGGGATGCCGCGATCCACCACGCGGTCATCACGGATATATTCATAGCCAAGGTCGATCCGGGTCGACGCCCCAATTTCTGCGGCAAGCGTCGGGTTGACCGCATAGCGCTCACCACCAAAAGCGTCACGGTGGTTGTTCAAGTCTTCATAAAAGCCATTGACGCGCACGGCGACCTTGCCGAGCGTGCCGTTCACATCGCCCGCGACATAGTAGCTGCCGAACGTATCGGCAGAGATTGTCGCCTGATAGCGATTGTCACCCAGTTGCGCGACCTTGGTCACGCGGTTGATCACCCCGCCACCGCCGCCGCGCCCGAAAATCATCGCGTTTGAACCTTTGAGCGCCTCAATCCGCTCCACATTATAGAAACTGCGGAAATATTGGACGTCATCGCGCAGGCCGTTGACGAAAAAGTCAGCGGTTGTGTTGTTGCCGCGCAGATTGATCTGATCGCGGTGCCCCTCGCCTTGTCCCGCCGACACGCCGGGTAGGAAGCGAACGAGATCAGCAACCGAACGGATTTGAAGATCCTGCACTTGCTGTGCTGTAATGACTGAGATTGACTGAGGTACGTCAATCAGCGGCGTGTTCGTCTTGGTGCCGCTCGCGCTATCGACCGCGCGGTAGCCATCAAGTTGCCCCGTAACGACGATTGTGCGCCCTTCTGCGGCCTCTGCATCAGCGGCGTCATCCGCAAAAGCGGGCGCTGGACTCATGAGGATGAGCGCAAGTGCAGTAGAGGCAAATTTTGAAGGCATGACATAATCCCAATTGGTATTTGATAACGATTCTCATTCACCTCACTATTGAGAGTCATTATCATTCGCAACATAAAACATCGCTTTACGCAAAAATCGTGTGGGTTAAGGAGAATGCGCAGTTTGCAAATTTGGGGAATGAGATGAAGGCGACGATTTATCACAATCCAGCGTGCGGAACCTCGCGCAAGACGTTGGCTATCCTGCAAGAAACGGCTGGCGTTGATCTCACGGTGATTGAATATCTCAAAAATCCGCCAAAGCGTGCGGTACTGAAGCAACTTTATGAGCGCGCCGGCATTACTCCGCGTGATGGCCTGCGGATCATGGGATCGCCCGCCGAAGAACTCGGCCTGACGGCTGACGGGGTTAGCAATGATGCGATCCTTGATGCGATGGCGGACGAACCGATCCTCATTAACCGACCACTTGTCGAAACCGAAAAAGGCGTTCGCCTGTGCCGCCCGCAAGACGTGGTGCTTGAGATTTTATGAACGTTGCAATGAGATCGCTTGGCTACACGCTGATCGCCATAGCGGCGACGTGGGGGGTGCTCGCGATCATGGCTCCCTTCAACGCAGGCCTTGCCCCTGCGACATGCACGACAACGCATTGTTTTTGCGAAAACCCAAGGCTTGGGAACCTTTTTCTACAACCCGCCAATAGTTGGTCATCATTCGGATATGTCTTTGTTGGCTTCTTCCTGATGCGCGACGCGCGGTTGCGGCGAGGAACGACTGCCCTTCCTACCGAAGGCGCGATCATGTTCGGCATTGCTGCGATCACCGTTGGCGTGGGCAGCGTCCTACTCCATGCGACGCTGACATTATGGGGGCAGTTTGCCGATGTTCTCGGCATGTATCTCGTCAGCGGCTTCACGCTTGTTTATGCGATTGCCAAGGTTGCGCGGCTAGACCGGGCGCAATCAGCGATGCTTTACGTCATTGTCTGCGTCGCGCTCGTGACGGTGTTACTGATCGCACCAGAAGTCCGCCGCTGGCTCTTCTTTGCGGTCTTGCTTACATCGCTGTTCATTGAAATCGCCTTTGCGCGTCCACTGCGTCTCAATGTCGTCCTTCGCTATCTTTTGCTTGGCGCACTGGTGAAGGCGATTGGCTTTGGCGTCTGGGTGCTTGACCAGAACCGGACGCTGTGCGCGCCGGATAGCCTGATCCAAGGCCATGCGTTTTGGCACTTCTGCGGCGCGGTTTCGCTTTGGCTAACTTACTGCTATTTCCGCAGCGAAAGCCCGGTGCAAATGGTTGACAAGAACCGCACCGCCGCCTAATCGCCCCTCTTTCCCGCGCGGGGTTGCTTTTCGCGAGCCGATTCTTGCGCAATTACGGATTTTGAAAGAAGAGACATTATGTTCGCAGTTGTGCGCACAGGGGGCAAGCAGTACCGCGTTGCCGCCGGAGATAAAATCGTCGTCGAAAAAATGGCTGGCAATGCTGGTGATACCATTTCGCTCAGCGATGTTTTGCTTGCTGGAGACGGCGGCGAAATGAAGTCGCTTGACGGCTTGCTGGTTTCTGCAGAAATTATCGCGCAGGCGAAGGCTGACAAGATCATTGTCTTCAAGAAAAAGCGCCGCCACAATTATCGCCGCAAAAACGGCCACCGTCAGCAGCATACGATCCTTAAG
>JAYTPB010000010.1:0-42602 GCA_043747445.1 Sphingomonadales bacterium | reverse complement strand
GTCGAGACACCTATCGCAATGTGTCTCGACTTCGCTCGACACGAACGGGTTACTAAACCAAGCCAGCAACCAGCGCTCCCACGCCGCCTGAAATCAGCGCGACAACCAAATACCCCCACCCGGCCCAGCGCTTACCAATCTCAATTTCGGCAAGCGGTGGCCCAATCGGCGCGGCGCCTGCCTTGGGATAAGCCGCCTCAATCCGCCGCACCAGATCGGGCAAGTCAGCGAGCGTTTTGGCAAGCCGCTGAAGCTTGCCCGCAATCACGACTTCGGGGCCAAGCTCATTCCGTATCCAGTCTGCAACGAACGGCCCGGCAACTTCCCACATATTGATTTCGGGATCGAGTGATGAGGCAACGCCTTCAACCATCACCATTGTTTTCTGGAGCAGCAGCAGATGTGGCTGCGTTTGCATATCAAATTCGCGCGTGATCGCGAACAGCCCATCGAGCATATTACCGACGCTGATATCCTTGACCGGAACGCCGCGTATCGGCTCCCCCACAGAACGCAGTGCAGTCGTGAAATCATCGATATTATGGTGCGCGGGCACATATTGCGCATCAAAGTGGATCTCAGCGACGCGGCGGTAATTTCCGGTAATCAGCCCGTGGAGAATCTCCGCAAGCCAAAGTCGCGCCTGGCGATTGACGCGCCCCATGATGCCAAAATCAATCGCGCCAATCCGGCCATCGGCCATCGCGAAAAGATTACCCTGATGAAGGTCAGCATGGAAAAAACCTTCACCGATGGCTTGCACCAGAAACGCATGAACGAGCGTATGCGCCAATTTCGTGCGATCATGCCCAGCGGCGGCAAGCGCTGCGTGGTCAGTGAGTTTAACGCCGTCGATCCAGTCAAGCGTCATCACCCGCCTGCTCGTCCGGCTCCAGTCAATTGCGGGCACAAAATAATTGGGTTCGGACGTCATTGCGGCAGCAAGTTCAGACGCGGATGATGCCTCACGGCGGAAATCAAGCTCACGCATCGTCCACTGCTTGAAAATCGCAATCACTTCGCGTGGACGCAGCCGCGCAAGCTCCCCGCCGCGCGTGGCAGCATGGGCCGCAATCCATTCGTAAGTTTCAATATCACTGGCAAATTTTTCAGCAACGCCGGGGCGCAGCACTTTGATCGCGACCGTTTTGCCTTCGGGGGTTACCGCCCGGTGGACTTGCGCGATTGAGGCGGCTCCAACGGGCACAGGCTCAATCGATGCGAACAGTTCTTCAACGCGCTTGCCAAGCGCGGTTTCGATCACCGCCTTAATCTGCGCAAACGGAAGCGGCGGCAGATTATCCTGAAGCTGGAGCAAATCCTTGGCCGCCGCCTCACCAACCAGATCAGGGCGTGTCGCCAGCGTTTGACCAAGCTTGATCGCAGCGGGGCCAATCGCGCGAAACGCTTCGGCATAGGCGGGCGGATTGGGAGGAAAACTGCCAAGCCGCGCGAGCCGAGCAATCCGCCGGAAACTGCGCGGCACATTGGTATCGCGTTCAATGCCCAACAGCGCGCCATTACGCGCTAGGATGCGGCCCCACTTAATTAAGCGCAGGAAATGAGTGAAGCGTCCGGTCAAATCTTCCAGCCGCTATGAATGGCAACCAGCCCGCCGAGCATTGGCTCTACTTTGGTTTGAATGAAGCCAGCATCACGGATCATCCCCTCAAACCGCGCCATATCTGGGAAACGGCGGATCGATTCTATCAGGTAGCGATAGCTATCCTCATCATTTGCAAGCAGGCGACCAAGCTTTGGCACCATCTTGTGCGAATACGCATCATAAACTTCGGCAAAACCGGGCCAGAGGGTTGTTGAGAATTCGAGGCAGTAAAACCGCCCACCCCGCTTGAGTACGCGGTGTGCTTCGGACAGCGCCTTATCGATATGCGTCACGTTACGAATACCAAAAGCAATACTGTAGGCATCAAAACTGCGATCATCGAAGCTGAGCACCTCGGCATTCTGCTCGCTCCACGAAAGCCCGCCGATATCGCGTTGCTGCGCGCGCTCCATCCCGACGCCGAGCATGTCGGGATTGATATCGGCGACTGTGATCAGCGCGCCCGAAGCCTGCATCCGGAACGCGATGTCTCCCGTGCCGCCCGCCATATCAAGGATCATTTCGCCGTCGCGGGGTTTGACGCGGCGGACGAAGCGATCCTTCCACAGCCGGTGCATCCCGGCCGACATCGCATCGTTCATCAGATCATAGCGCGAAGCCACACTGGAAAAGACCGCACCAACGCGCGCTGTCTTTTCGCGCGGAGCTACCTCTTCGTAGCCAAAAGAAACTGTTTCACTCATGCGCCAATCCTCTAGCCAAGCTGTGAGCCTCCCGCTAGCGCAAATCCATGCCTGAGCTACCCGAAGTTGAAACCACCGTTCGCGGCATCGCGCTTGTGCTTGATGGCCGCAAACTGGTTCGGGTTGAACCGCGCCGTGCCAATCTGCGCCGCGATATTCCAGTCGATTTACGTCAGAGGCTGACTGGCGCACGCGTTACTGGGCTTGGCCGCCGCGCCAAATACGGGCTAATCACCACCGACCGCGATGATACGCTGATTTTCCACCTTGGCATGTCGGGTCGGTGGCGCGTTGATCCGACCGAAATCGGGGCACATGATCATCTTGTGATTGAAACTGATGAAGGGCGCGTGCTTGCACTCAATGACCCCCGGCGGTTCGGCTCGCTTGATCTGATGCGTAGTGACGATGTCGAGCGCTGGCCAACCTTTGCAGCCCTTGGCCCTGAACCCCTGAGCGATGCGTTTACTGCTCGCCACCTTGCGCGTGCATTCGAGGGACGGATTGCGACGATCAAAAGCCTATTGCTTGATCAGCGCATCGTTTCAGGATTGGGCAATATCTATGTTTGCGAGGCGCTTCATATCGCCCGAATCGCCCCAGACCTTGCAGCGGGGCAAGTGGCGACCACGCGGCTCAAACCTCTCGTTGTAGCGATCAAGGATGTGCTTGCGGCGGCAATTGAGGCAGGCGGTTCAACGCTGCGCGATTATGCCCGACCAGACGGCGAGCTTGGCTATTTTTTCAAGCAGTGGCGCGTTTATGGGCGTGAGGGTGAGCCATGCGTGTGCGGCAAGCTTGTGCTGCGGCGTGTTGATGGTGGAAGATCAACCTTTTACTGTGCAAAATGCCAGCGTTGACGGTTGACCGCGCGGGTTAGTCTGGCTAATGCGCCATCTTCAATTGGTGCGGGTGATTCCGCGCCTTTCTATTTTTGCAAGATTTGAGGTTGAGCATGGCGAATACGCCACAAGCAAAAAAGCGCATCCGTCGCAATGACCGCCGCGCCGAAATTAACGGCAACCGAGTGAGCCGTATCCGTACTTTCGTCAAGAAGGTTGAACTCGCACTTGATGCCGGTGACAAGTCTGTTGCAGCCGCAGCCCTTGCCGCTGTTCAGCCCGAGCTGGCACGCGGTGTTGCGCGCGGCGTGATGCACAAGAATACGGCCTCGCGTAAATTTGCACGACTGACCAAGGCGGTTTCAGCACTCGCCTGATCCCACAAAGCATCGCTTTTAGTGACCCGTCGATGTTTGGCATCGGCGGGTTTTTTATGATCTAACCACAAACCTAGGTTAATCCGCGATTCGCTGGATTTAGTTATGCGACCCCCTGCGATAAAATCGTTTTTTTACAGATAGTTAAGTTGAAGTTACGGATTCCCGCCGTTGCACGAGTCAACAGTAAATATTTCATTTTTTTGACATCATTGGCCTTGATCGCGCGGCCAAGACACACCTACAAAGTATCAAGAGCAGCGGGCGAATCGGTCTGCCGCCCATCATCGGACTGTCGCCATATGACGGAGCTGTACAGCAGCACGTGGGGGGCTTTGCGTTTCGGTGATTGGCTATGAAGAAGCGCGCTGATTGAGTATTTGGGGGAAGATTTTTACACATTATGTCGAGTTCATTGCCCCCTGAGAACCAATTCGGAATAACCGATCAAGTTCAGCTTCATGTCACTGGCATTGAAAATGACTGGCATTTGGTGCGCGAATCGCTTCGCAAAAGTATCGGCGCACGCAGCTTTGACCATTGGCTAAAACCCGTAAAATTTATCGGACTGTGCCAAGAGGATAATGCAGTCCGGCTCGCGCTGCCTTCCGAATTTATGGCAAGCTGGGTGCGATCACATCACGGTGAGCGATTGTTGCAGGCTTGGCGCGCAGTGGCACCCCATGTTCGCAGTGTTCGAATTGAGACCAGTGCTGATAATAACGCCGCGCGCTATGAAGCTCCGGCGGCTTCGACCATGCCCGCTGCCGCACTATCTGCAGATCAATTCAGCTTTGACCCGCGCCTGACCTTCGCCAATTTTATCACTGGCCCGTCAAACGCGATTGCCGCCAACGCTGCGCAAAATTTTGCCGCAGGCGGCCCGATGCGGATCAACCCGCTCTATATCCATGCCCAGACCGGCCAAGGCAAAACGCATCTGCTCCACGCCATCGGTCACAGCTATCAACAACTTAATCCATCAGCCCATGTTGTTTATATGTCGGCCGAACGCTTCATGTTTGAATTCGTGACCGCAATGCGTGCGCGCGATACGATGGCGTTCAAGCTGCGGCTGCGTTCGGCTGATCTCCTGATGATTGACGATGTTCAGTTCATTGCGGGCAAAGAATCAACGCAGGAGGAATTCCTCCACACCGTTGATGAACTGATGACCAATGGCAAGCGGCTCGCGATCAGTGCGGATCGCAGCCCGCACGCGCTTGATGGTATAGAGGGGCGGATACTTTCGCGCTTAACTCAAGGGCTGGTCACTGATATTCAGCCACCCGAATATCCGCTTCGTCGTGCCATCCTCGCCGCCAAGATGGCAGCGCTAGGGAATGTAGTGATTAGTGACGGTGTGATTGATTTGCTCGCCGCGCGCATCGCAACCAACGTGCGTGAGCTTGAAGGCGCGCTCAATCGGCTTGCCGCCTATGCAGCCCTTGGCAACCGAGCAATTACGGTTGAATTTGCCGAAGACGTGCTTGGTGAAATGTTCCGTGCCAGCCGCAGGCGGATTACCATCGATGAAATCCAGAAACGCGTGTCGGAGCATTTCCATATTCGTCACGCTGAAATGGTTTCAGCCCGCCGCGCGCGTGAAGTTGCCCGCCCGCGCCAGATTGCAATGTATCTCGCCAAGCAGTTGACGCCGCGATCGCTCCCAGAAATCGGACGGCGTTTTGGCGGGCGTGATCACACCACCGTTATTCACGCAGTTCGTCAGATTGAGAAATTGCGCGCCAGCGATTCAGAAATCGATCATGACGTCATCGCGCTGATGCGCTTACTTGAAGGCTAAGCCGCGCTAGCGTTTGCTAGGCGGCGCAACCGTGATCTTGACTGTTTCGCCCGAATTCCCGGGGAAGCCAGTGAACATCGCCTCGACCAAGTTCGGCACCAGATAGGTCAAATTATTGTTGAGCGACATGGCATCAGCCTTGCCCTCAAACACGCGCTGACCATCGGCCTTGCGTGAAATGTTGACGTTCAAGCCGCTGTTATAAACGGTGTAGCTCTCGATTTCATCGAAGCCCCCGCCGAACAGGAAAGGATCGTTGAAACCGTAAACGAACCGGCTCCGGCCAAAGCCACCAAAGCGATTATAACCACCAAAGCGGCTGTATCCACCAAACCGGCCAAAACCAAATCCGGTGCTTGGATAAGAGCGGATCTTCTCACGCCCGCCATCAATGGCATAATCGAGCGTGACGATCAGGCTTGCTAAATCGGCACTTGGCGCGGCTTGATAGCCAATTTGTGTCATCTTGCTGCTGACGAGCGAGGCATATTGTGCGAATTCAAGGCTGCCCTCACGCTTCGGGTCGGCTGGTTTGATCACAAAGCTCTGACCCTGCGGCGCTGGCATCGCTTGAAAGCGGTTGACCTTCGCTTTGAACGGGGTCGCGCAGGCGGCAACCGAGAGCAACGCCAGTGGCATTATCAGCCGAGCAAAAGTTTTAGTCCGCGACATGGAAATGGCCTTTCATTGTACGAATCAATCTTTAGCAATCCGCGATATAATGAGTGTATTCTGCTGTCAGGCTGGTGAATAGAGGTTGAATGGAACGGCGGCGTTGCTGTGGTAAATCTGCCATAGGCTGTCATAAAATGACACATGCTGCGTTGCGCAAGATTGACCCGAGTCCTCCAACAGCCCAAACCTGTCACAAATAATCAATAAAGGGGTTTTTGATGCGCGATCAGGCAAATGATAATCGTTGTGCAGCCAATTCGGGAAGACGTACCGCGATAGCTGCGCTGCTTGCTTCAACGCTGCTCACCGCAGCGCCAGCGCTGGCTCAGGAAACAGCGCCAGCCGAAGAAGCGGACTCGACCGAGATTATCGTCACCGCGACCAAGCGCTCCGAAAGCCTGCAAAATGTGCCGATCAGCATTCAGGCGTTTAACACTGAGAAACTCGCTCAAAATCAGGTCGCGGCCTTTGATGACTATGCCAAATTGCTACCGAGCGTAAGCTTTCAGTCGTTCGGGCCCGGTCAGTCACAGATTTTCTTTCGCGGTGTAACCAGTGGAGGCGATGGCCTGCGCACGGGTTCGCTTCCCACCAGCGGGCTTTATGTGGACGAAATTCCGCTGACCACGATTGCAGGATCGGTCGATCTCCACATTTATGACATCGCCCGTGTTGAGGCGCTGTCAGGGCCACAGGGAACGCTCTTCGGTGCCAGTTCGCTTTCGGGCACACTCCGCGTCATCACCAACAAACCTGATCCGAGCAAATTTTCGGCTGGATATGATCTCCAACTCAACAAATTCAAAGCTGGTGAGGCTGGTGGATTGGCCGAGGGCTTCCTTAACATCCCACTTTCAGACCGTGCCGCAGTGCGCGTTGTTGGTTTTTACAGACGTGACGGCGGCTATATCGATAATGTCGCCGCAACGCGGACATTCCAGCTCGGCGATCTTGATCCAACAACCAACTTAACCGTAAATAACAGCACACTCGTTGAGAAAAACTTCAACAATGTTGAAGCCTATGGTGGGCGTATCGCGCTGGGAATCGATCTTGATGATAATTGGACAGTGACGCCGTCGTTGATTTATCAGCGCTTGGAAACCGAGGGCGGCTTCCTGTTCGATCCACGCGTCGGCGATCTTCAGGTTACCGATTTCACACCGTCGAGTAATAAGGATCGCTTCTACCAAGCGGCCCTGACGATTGAAGGGAAGATTGGCGATTGGGATATCACTTATGCGGGTGGTTATTTCGGTCGCAAAGTCGATAACTTGCAGGATTATTCTTATTATACAGTGGCTTATGATCAGCTGCTGGGAAGTTATTATACCAATTTCACAACCGCGACAGGCTTCCTTGATCCAACCCAGACTCAGTTTTTGCGTGACCGCTATACCAAGCTTAGCAATGAGCTTCGCCTCAATTCCCCCGCCGACAAACGTTTCCGCGTTACCTTCGGTGGCTTCCAACAGCGTCAACGAGATAATGTCAGTGCAGATTACATTATTCCAGGGCTTGGTGGCGCGACCAACGGGCCATTCATAGTTCCTGGCACCATTGACAATATCTTCCTCACCCGCGCCAAACGCGTTGATCGCGATTACGCGGTTTTTGGCGAGGCGAGTTTTGACATCACCGAAAAACTGATCCTGACCGCTGGCATTCGCGGCTTTAAGGTCAAAAACACGTTGTTTGGTTTTTCGGGGTTCCGCAGCAATGCACTGGCACCGATCTGTCTACCAACCACACAAACTGATCGGCCCTGCAATAATTTTGATCGGCTTCAAGAAGAAACTGGCGAAACGCACAAGGTCAATCTCACCTACAAACTTGACAGTCAAAAACTGGTTTATGTGACGTATTCGACGGGCTTCCGTCCAGGCGGCACCAACCGCCGCCCTGGCATTCTTCCGTACAAGGCCGATACGCTCGACAATTATGAATTTGGCTTCAAGACGACATGGCTTGACCGCCGCCTGCGAATTAATGGCGCACTTTTTTATGAAGAGTTCAATGATCTGCAATTCGGCCTCAGTCCGGTTGGGTCTGCTGGTGTCACCAATATTTACAACGCGGGCAATGCCAGAATTTACGGTGCCGAAGCTGATTTCAGTTTCAGGATTATTGATGGCCTGACTCTCTCAGGATCAGGTACTTATATTGATGCCAAGCTAACCACAGATTTTGGCCAAGTCGATGCCACTGGCAATGTCGTTATTGTGCCCGGAGTGCCGCCAGCCGCGCCCCGAGGCACCCGGCTGCCAGTACAACCCAAATTCAAAGGCAACCTTAGTGCCCGTTATGAATTTGAGGCTGGCAAGCAAAAAAGCTTTATTCAGGCCGTTGCGTTCTACCAAGGCGGAACCACGTCTCAATTAACGGTGCGGGAAGCTGGCTTACTGGGTCCGACGAAAGGTTTCACGACCTTCGACTTTTCTGCTGGTACAAAATTCGGTGATTTCTCGGTTGAAGCCTTCATCCAGAATGCCTTTGACAAACGCGGAATCCTGACGATCAATACTGTTTGCACACCCAATATCTGCGGCGGCGGGGCGCGCAATTTCCCGATCAAACCGCAGATTTTCGGGATCAAGGTTGGGCAGAAGTTCTAACGGCTTACGCCCGACGCAGCATCCGCCCAACGAAGCTGCGATCCGCGAGTATTTCCTGTGCGGCGTTGTGCCCCGGTGCTCCGGTGACGCCGCCGCCGGGATGGGTGCCTGCGCCGCACATATACAGCCCTTTGATAGGCCCACGGTATGCCCCGTGGCCAAGCATTGGCCGTGCTGACCAAAGCTGATCAAGCGACATATTGCCGTGCATAATATCGCCGCCAACCAGCCCAAATTTGCGCTCAAGCCCTTTCGGACTGAGGATCATCTTGCCAAGGATTGACGCCTTGAAGCCCGGCGCAAGCGCGTCAACCGTGTCGATGATCTTGTCCGCCGCCATCCCCTCTTCGGCGTCCCAATCACGACCATCGGGCAGCACAGGCGCGAATTGCTGACAGAATAGACTCGCGACATGGCATCCGGGCGGGGCAAGGCTATCATCGACAATTGACGGGATTAGCATCTCAACAATCGGCGCACGTGACCAGCCAAAGACTTTGGCATCGGCAAAGGCGCGGTCCATATAATCAAGCGTCGGCGCGATGATGATCCCCGATTGGAGATGCTTGCCCTGCTCAGGCAGGCAGGTAAAGCGCGGCAATTC
Organism: Sphingomonadales bacterium; assembly: GCA_043747445.1. Taxonomy (GTDB): domain Bacteria; phylum Pseudomonadota; class Alphaproteobacteria; order Sphingomonadales; family Sphingomonadaceae; genus Aquisediminimonas. The sequence continues at coordinate 33,372 of JAYTPB010000010.1, read as the reverse complement.
AGACAGCGCGACGTTCATCCGGAATGTGCCGGAGCCAGCCTTAAAACCCTTCATCCTGCGGACAAATTCCGGCTGGAGATCAGACGGATCGATCATGCGCTCATAGAGCAATTTCGGCCCGACGTTGGCGATCACGGTATCGACAAAAATTTCCTCGCCGCTCAACAGCCTTACACCTGCGGCCTTGCCGCCATCAACCAGCACGCGATCAACTGGGCTTTCGAGGCTGATTTCAACGCCCGCATCACGGCACACTTTGGCCATCGCCTGCGTAATCGCGCCCATCCCGCCAACAGCATGGCCCCATGCGCCCTTTTTCCCATTCACCTCGCCAAAGACATGATGCAGCAAAACATAGGCGCTGCCTGGCGTATCAGGTGAGGCATAATTGCCGACGACCGCATCAAAGCCGAACGCCGCCTTCACCGCCTCGCTCTCAAACCAGCCATCAAGGAAGGTGCGCGCCGATTTGGTAAAGAGATCAAGCACATCGCGCTGACGCTCAAGCGACAGCTTCATCAGTCCGCCGCCCTGAACAATCCCATCAATCAACGTCTTGATCCCGCCGCCAACATTGGGCGGTGACTTCATCGCGAGATCACGGAGCACGTCAGCAACGCCTTCAAGCGCGTCATAGTAGGCCGGAAGCACACGCGCATCATGTTCGGAAAAGCGCCGGAATTCGGCCTGTGTTGCTTCAAGCCCGCCACCCAGTTTCAAATAGCCGCCATCTTCTTGTGGGAGGAAATTCGAAATTGGCCGCTCAATCACGCGGTAGCCATGTTCGGCCAATCGCATATCGGCGATCACCTTTGGCTGGAGCAAGCTGACGGTGTAGCTCGCGACGCTATTGCGGAAACCGGGGTGAAATTCCTCGGTGACTGCAGCACCGCCAACCATATCACGCGCCTCGACAATCCGCACCTTGAGGCCCGCCCGCGCAAGGTAAAAAGCGCAAACGAGGCCGTTGTGACCAGCACCAATGATGAGGGCGTCTATGCTCATGCTGTGTATCTTTCAGGTGGGGTGACGTTTCGGCTTTCAGGGATCAGCAACCGCAATTTCTCTGCAAAGCTGCGGAGACAGACTTCGCTTTCACCAAGCGGGCCCGGCGTGTAGCTAGCGCTCTCCATCCCCGCCTGCACGCCCGCGATAAGGGTCGTATCCTCGGCATTGACCTGTCGATTGATCCGCCAGTTGAGGTAGCGCGCGGCCTTCATCTCGCGGCGATCATCGGGCAGCGCATAAGCGATCTCGCGAATGAGAGTGTGCGTAGAGGAAACGGGAATGAATTGCATGAAATCCACCTGATCAGGATAAATGTCGAACGCGACGTTGGGCCAGAGTTTGAAATAGAGCCACTGCCGCCGCTGCACCTCTGGCAGATGATCAGAGGTACGCAAGAAATGCTGATAGGCGCGTTCGGACAGATTGGTGCTTGGCCGCTCGACCAGATCGCCCCACATCCGGTCAACATGGGCCGCCGCCTCGATCCCGTAACCGCGCCCGAACAACCGCTTCAGGCCTGGGTGCGCGACGGGAATATGCAGCGCATCTGAATAATTATCCGCAATCGTCTTCCAATTAACCGCGCGGGGCCGCAGCGTCACCCGGCCAAAGGCGCGCATTTCTGGGAAGCGATAGGGCGCGATCATCGCCGCATAGGGTGCCATCATCTGCGCGACGCTTGGGCCATTGCCCTCAAGCCTGATAAAGACAAACCCTTGCCACACTTCGCAATCGACCGATTTGAGGCCAAGCGCAGCCATATCAAGCCCTGAATAATCCGCGCGATTGGGTACACCGGTTAGGCGACCGTCGCTCGCGTAAGTCCAGCCATGATAAGGGCAGACGAGGCGCTTGGCGCAGCCGCTGCTGCCATCAACAATGCGGCTCGCCCGGTGGCGGCAGACATTGTGGAAGGCGTGGACACCCGCACTATCCCCGCGAATGACAATGATACTTTCGCCGAGCAGTTCTAGGCTGTGCCAATCGCCCGCACTCTCGATATCGCTGACGTGGCAGACGATTTGCCAACTCGGGCGAATGACGCGGGCCATTTCGACTTTGAAGAAGTCGGGATCGTGATACACCCATCCGGGAAGGCTTTCGCCCGATTGCGCGTCGAAGTTGGCGAAGGTATCGCGTATCGTAGATGTTGCCATTGACTTAACCCTTATTTTACGAATGTATAACGAAAGTATGACAATCAAGCAACCCACCTTTCATCGCGCCGATCCTGACGTCCGCCGCCAGAGCCTGATCGCGGCGTGCGCGCGGATATTGGCCAAACGCGGCGGGCACGGCGCGTCAGTGCGCACAATCTGTGCGGAGGCGGGCGTGTCACCGGGGTTGCTGCGTCATTATTTCGATGGGATTGATGCGCTGATCGCTGAAACTTACCGCGACACTGGTGGGCGCGTTGCAGCGGCGCTTAACGCAGCAGTCACTGCGGCCTCCCCTGCCCCGCGCGCGCGATTGCTTGCCTTCGTCACCGCAAGCTTTCGCCCGCCAATTGCCGATGCTGAATTGCTTGATACTTGGCTCGCGTTCTGGGGTCTGATCCGCACCAAACCACTCATCGCCAAGGTTCATGACGAAATTTACGAAGCCAACCGCACCACCCTGGAAGGCTTGCTCCGTTCCTGCCCCGGCGCGCCTGCTGATGCCAAGCTCACCGCAATCGCACTCACTGCGCTGATCGACGGGTTATGGCTCGAACTCAGCCTCGGCACTGCGCCGTTCTTCCCTGAGGAAGCCGAGGCACTGGCCGAACGCTGGATCGATACCTTGATAAGCTAGATCATACACTTACCAAGTATTGCTGTAAGTCACTCACGAGGTATCACCCAGGCGTTATGTCTCCGAGGTCTACTTCCATTTCGAATAAATCGCGTTGACCAAATCAACCACTGTCTTCCCTCCTGCGCTTCCGATAGGGGCTGTCATCATAGTATTGAAATTTCCATGATGTGTATTGACATCTGCATAAATATTTGCGGTTCGTTGTTGATCAGACGGCATTCGACCGCCAACCCAAGCAATATTATCGCCTGTGTCAGGATTGGTTTTATATGCAGTGGCTTCGATACTCACCCACTGCTCACGACTGAATGGCTTGCCGAGTGAATCAGCAATCGACTTGGTGTCAATGCCGCGCGTCACAGGGTCGATTGTAGCAATAAAGTCCACCTTAAATTCTCGACCATGCGTGTATTGCGCTGCTTTTAACGCTTCTCCACCACCATAACTGTGCCCGATGATTGCAGTGGGTTTACCTAACGCTTTTGTTATTTCAACATAGTGATTTACTTTTGATCCTTGCCAATGTCCAGACCAGTTCCATCCTTTTTGCTTGGCGAATTGACCAGTAATATCGGTACCATAACCATCACCGCCACCGCCAATGACCATCGGCTTCGTTGGGTCTATCCCCTCGAGCCGCGCCAATCTTATTGCCGTCGCCTTGTCGAGCGTTTGGCCGGGTTTTAGTTTGGCGATCTCCTGATCAATCTGATTGATATTCTGTTGCTTCGATGCTTTGCGCGGCGCAATAGCTACGAGTTGTGGGATGTCATCGCCCGCAACTTTCGCCACACCTTGCTGTTGGAGTTCAGCATCGGCACGAGCAAGCGCTTGGCCCTGCCCGACAACGGTTAGGTTCGCGGTGTCCGAGCGAGTCCCGCCTTGCGACAGCAGATTATCAAGCCTTGTTGGCTTGTTCATAAGCTGGTCAAGGCCGCTTTGATTGTTGAAAAGCGCTGATAAAGCATCAGAATTTGAAACAGAATTAGGCAGGCCGAAAGAGCCTGTGCCAACCCGGATGAAACTCTCCGTAGTTGGCGGCGGCAAAAAATTACTCTGGTTGTTAAGGTTGGTCGGTGTGGTTGACCCTATCGAAGCCATCATCATATTCCTTGGATAAATATTACTTTTGCTTCCCCGAGACTGTCATTCCACCAAATCAACCCCTCCACCATAATCGATTCGATTAGATGACGGTATTTTGTCGCACTCTTCCCTCGACTCAGCGCGCGCGCTACAGCCTTTTGCATGACTGAAATGACTTATGCGCGGTATCTCGCGCTTGATACGCTGCTTGATTGTCAGCATCCGCAATCCGCGCTTGATGATGAAATGCTGTTCATCATCATCCACCAGACCAAGGAATTATGGCTCAAACAGATCATCCGTGAGCTTGCGCTGGCGCAGCACGATATCCGCAGCGGCAAGCTTGTCCCCGCTTATAAAGCGCTAGCGCGGGTTAGCCGGATTCAGGCGGTGATGACGCTGAGCTGGGATGTGCTTTCAACGATGACGCCGAGCGATTACACCCGCTTCCGCCATGTCCTTGGGCCAAGCTCGGGCTTTCAGTCAGATCAGTTTCGCACGGTTGAATATATGCTTGGGCTAAAGGACGGGGCGTTTCTCAAATATCAGGATGACCGCCCCGTGGCGCAAAATGCGATGCGCGCGGCGCTTGTTGCGCCAAGCCTGTGGGATAATGCGATTGCCGCGCTTGGGCGTGCGGGATTTGAATTGCCCAGCGAATTGCTGGCACGCGATTGGACGCACCCGCATACCCCGTCAGAGGCCGTTGAAGCCGGATTTCTCGCCGTCTACCGCGATCCTGAGCGCTATTGGGAGCTGTATCAGTTGGCCGAAAAGCTGGTTGACCTTGACGATGCGATGGCGACATGGCGTCACAAACATGTCCTCACTGTATCACGAATCATCGGCGGCAAGCGTGGGACTGGCGGCACGGCGGGCGTGTCCTATCTGCAAAGCACCCTCCCCAAACGCGCCTTCCCTGAGCTTTGGACGTTGAGGACGATGTTATGAACTGGAAACCGCTCTTCTCGCGCGCCATCGCGGCTGACCCTGATCGGCTGCATTTTGCCGCGCACAGCCATCATCTTTGGCCCGATGCAAGCTATGACGGACATATCGCAGCGTGGAATGTCGCCGCGCGACTGGCCGACCGGAAATGGAGCGAAGTGATGGGTGCGGCGTGGGCCGAGGCACAGCGCCACATCGCTGATGAGCTTCACCTGCCCGACCCCACGACCATCGCTTTTTCAGCCAACACCCATGATTTCATCATCCGTATTTTTTCAGCGCTACCGATGAAACCAGTCCGCGTGCTCGCAACCAACGGCGAATTTCACGCCTTCCGCCGCCAAATGGCGCGATGGGTTGAAAGCGGCGATGTTGTCCTCGAAACCGTTGCACCTGAAGCACTGATCGCCCGCGCACAATCGGGCGGGCATGACGTGATTTTCGCAAGCCACATCCTGTTTAACAGCGGCGCGATGGTCGATGATCTTGAGGCACTCGCCACACTCGCCAAGCCCCAAGGGCCGTGGGTGGTAATTGATGGCTATCACAGCTTCATGGCGGTTGAGACTGACCTGAGCGCGGTTGCTGACCGGATTTTCTACACCAGCGGCGGATATAAGTACGCAATGGCGGGCGAAGGCCTTGGCTTCCTCCATGCGCCCCCCGGCTTTGCCCCGCGCCCCGCAGTCACGGGCTGGTTTGCAGAATTTGACGATCTGATGGCAGCCCCCGGCGGGGTTGGCTACGCGCTAGACGGGCGGCGCTTCCTCGGCGCGACATTTGATTACGGCGGGCTATACCGTTTCAACGCGGTGCGGCGGATGCTGGCGCGCGAGGGGCTGACGACCAAAGTGATTTGCGATCATGTCACCGCGCTGCAACACCGCTTCGTAAATCAAGCGAAGATGACCGGAATGACCCTGCTCAATCCGCCGCGTAACGGGCCGAACGCGCGCTTCCTCGCCTATGATGGCGCAAGCGCGCCCGCGCTCCACCACGCGCTGATGGATCGCAACGTGATTACCGATCTCCGCGCCACGGTGCTGCGCATTGGCTTTGCGCCCTATCATGACGAAAATGATATTGACCGCTTGGTGGAGGTAATTGGTGAAGTGACGTAGCCCTAACGCGCGGGGTGATACGTGCCTTCATAGATCACCCCGGCAACCCCCGCCTCACGAAGCCGTGCCGCGCCAAGCGCGTAAGGGTCACGCTCAAGCACCGCGAAATCAGCCTTTTTTCCCGCAGCAATTGAACCGACCAGCGCGTCCATTCCAATCACTTGCGCAGCCTCAATCGTGATCGCGCGCAACGCCTTGTCAAGGCTAAGCCGTTCGGACGGTGCCTTATTGTTACCAGCGATACTGATCCGGTTTACTGCGATCCAAGCGAGATAGAGCGGATCAATCGGTGCCATGTTAAAATCGCTATGGAGCCCGAGCGTGACACCCTTGCGCTCAAGCGAGCCAAGCCGGTTGATCGTCGCCGCGCGGTCAGGGCCAAGACCGCTAGTGGCGTAGACATCACTGAGTACCCGGATATAATTTGGCTGGGCTGACACCATCAGACCCATACGCGCGATCCGGCGGTTTTGCGCCTCGGTCGAATAGCCAAGATGTTCAAGCGTGACCGTTTGGGCGGAGCGTGTTGGCAAAGCGGCGATCCCGTCAAGCACAACGTCAAGCCCTTCATCGCCGTTCACATGAATGTGGAGATTAAACCCCGCTGCCCAGAAACGCGCGAACTGCTCGTTGATGATTGTCGGCTGCGTCAGCCACTTTCCAACATGCCCGTCAGCATAGCCCGGTGCGTTCATCATCATATTTTGCGCGAAAAAAGCACCATCGGCGAACATCTTCACCCGGCGATCAACGCGGACGTTGGCGGACGCGTAGCGCGCCTTCGTCGCATCGAACCACTCATCAAGCTGGGTGGCGGCAGGCAAGGTCGATGCCATTGGCATCAGCATCACGCGTGAGGGATTGCCCGGACGGTCAAACGCCGCCTTGATCATGTCAGCCTCTGCGGCAAAACTGGCGAACACACCCGTGCCCATATCGGACACTGTGGTAACGCCGCTGGAGCGCATCATCCGCTGCATCCCCGCCATACCTGCGGTGATCCGTTCGGGGGTGAAAATCACAGGCCGCAGCTTATCAAGCGCGATGCTGAGCGCAGTTTCGGAAAGCACGCCTTTGGCAAAGCTTGCGTGCGCGGGGTCAATGCTCTCGCTCGACAGCGCCAGCCTTGCGTTAAATTCGGCTTCGCTGCCAAGCCCCCATGCCTTGAGTGCGGCAGTATTGACGATCACCTCATGAAAGCTGCGCTGCCAGACGATCACCGCGCGATCAGGCGCGATGCGGTCAAGCTCAGCACGGTCGATGCTGCCGTGGAATAATTCATGATGCCCCCACACGATAAAGGGGTTGGCATTGCTCTTCGCCAGTTCCTCACGCAGGCGAGTGCGGTACGCCGCTGGCGTCTGCGCGCCCTTATAACTGCCCGATGGCAGATCCCAATCTTCGGGCGCGACAAACGGCAGATTGAGCATCACTGCGGCCTGCATCGGGTGGACATGCGGATCAATCAATCCGGGCATCAATATCTTTCCGGCGAAGCGCCGATCAAGCGAGACCATCCGCCCACGCGTCCACACGCCTAGCGCGGCAACACTATCGGCGACCCCAAGGATAATCCCGTCCGATACTGCAACGAAGCGCGCCGATGGCAAAGACGGCTCCATCGTGATGATTTTTGCCGCTTCAAAAATAATCACCGGCGCGGCCTCTTTGGCGGGTAACGCCGTGCCTGCGAACAGCATTAAAAGTGCAACACACTGCCGCCAATAATTACGCATGATTACGCCCCCTCTGCCCCGTACTATCATGTCTGTTGACGGGCGCGTCATCTTGGCCCCAAAGGTTCAAAAGCGAAAGGAATATTCATGAGCTTGCAAATCGACCGCCGCGCACTTTTGATTACAGCCGGGCTCGGCGTTGGCGGGCTGATCCTGCCGGGCGGGCGCTTAGCTGCACAAACACTCGCCTTTGCCAGCGGCTTTACGCACAATGTCGCAAGCGGTGAGCCGGGGGCGACGTCAATGCTACTCTGGACGCGCTTTCGCCCTGCCGAAGGTGGCCCTGCGCGTGTGAGCGTCGAGGTCTCCGAAACAGCCGACTTCACAAAAGTCGTCAGTGGCGGGCAAATGGTAACCGGCCCGTGGCGCGATTATACCGTGAAGATCACTGTCGACGGTCTGCGCTCCGGCGCGACGCATTATTACCGCTTCATCGGCCCAGACGGCAGTAAATCGCCTGTTGGCCGCACCAAGACGCTGCCCATCGGCAACGTCAAAAATTTTAACATCGCAGTCTTTTCCTGCTCAAACCTCGGCTTTGGTGAATTCAACGCTTACGGCCACGGTGCGGCGCGCGGCGACATTGATCTCGTCCTCCACATGGGCGATTACATCTATGAATATGGGCGCGGCGGATATGACGGCGGCGCAGGCTTTGCCAAACGCATCTTCCCTGAGGATGAAATCCTGAACCTCGCCGATTACCGCCTGCGCTACGCCAGCTACCGCGCCGATCCGCAATTGCAGGCGCTCCACGCCGCTTTCCCCGTCATCCCCAACACCGATGATCATGAGGGCACCAATGATAGTTGGGAGGGCGGCGCGCAAAACCATCAGGCCGATGAGGGCGATTGGACGAACCGTAAAAACGCCGCAATGCAAGTGTGGCGCGAATGGCTTCCCGTGGGTGAAACCCCTTGGAAAAGCTATGACATCGGCACACTCGCGACTTACTACCGCACAGATACGCGGATGATCGCGCGATCAAAACCCTATGATCACGCAAGCTTCATGCGCACCGCCGATCCCGCCAAGGCAATGGCCGAATTCCGCGACGGCGCGTGGCAGGATGACGCGATGACAATGCTCGGCAGTGAGCAGGAAAGCTGGCTGTTTCAAAGCTTTACCAAGAATAAACCAGTATGGAGCGTCGTCGGATCGGGCACCAACATGGGCTATAACTCAACCCCGCAAAACGCGTTTGATTGGATCGCGCCTGACGCTGTGGAGCGCACCAAAGCTTACGTTCGCCAAGGGATTGCAGCAGGCAAAGCAGGCCTGCCCGCCAACCTCGACAATTGGGGCGGATACCCCAAAGCACGTGCACGGCTGTTCTCCGCCGCACAGCGCGCCGATCTTAACCTGATCGTCGTGACCGGCGATAGCCACAATGGCTGGGCCTTTGATCTGCCGCATGACGGCAAGCCCGTCGGCATCGAATTTGGCGGGCATAGCGTGTCCTCACCAGGCTATGAACAAGCGACCAAGGGTGTTGACCCGGCATCCGTCGCGCGCGGCATGGTCGAAAACAACCGCGCTGAGCTGCGCTGGATGGATTCGTCAAACCGAGGCTATATGGTGACCAGCCTAACGCCACAGGCCGCGACCAACGAATGGGTGTTCATGGACACCGTCAAAACCCGCACGCTGGCGACCAAGCCAAGCCACAAGATGAAGGTAAGGCCGGGTCGTAAGGTGTTGGAGGGGGTTTAGGGGGGCTCCATTCAACCGACGTTTCACACCATTCGACTACAAAGACCCTTTTTGTTCTCAAAAACTAATCGAATCGATTAGATGAATTTGCGGCGACTCGCGCTATCGAGTCAACAGAGGGGTTGATTATTGAGGAGTGAGTTATGATCAATTCAGTAAGTAATGCGTCGCAATCTGCAACGACCCTCACACCGCAACGCGAAGCAAATGCGGTTGAAAAACTGTTTGGAATCGACCCTAACGCGCCCAAAACAAACTTTTTCGACAAGCTGTTTGGCAGATCCCCTGCACAGCAGCCCAGCGGATTCGAATCGCTTTTCAAGCCAGCGGGTGGCACCAGTTTCATTGAACAAGCGCGTAATCCGAAGTCTGATGCGGCAACAGGTATCGAAGCCTTTGCCAACGCCCCCTCGAAGCTCGAAACTCTTGCTGCGCAGCCTTCGTTCCAGCTTGCGCAAGAGCGCCGTGGCGATACCCGCACAACGATAGAAGTGCGTGCTCCCACCACTGGCGTTAACGAACGCGGGCCGGGCTTTCCGGGAAGTGAGCGCACCAATAACAACGCAAGCATCCGAATTACTGTTCGCGAACTGAGATCAGATGAGCTTGGCAGCCTTGCCGGCAAAAGCGGCCAGAGCCTGAAAAATGAACTCAACCGTGCTTCAGCGCAGATCGACAAAGAAAACCGGGCAAATTCTAATGGCAAAAGCACTGCTGAATTGAGGGTGATGTCTGAGAAATCAGGCTATTATAACAGCCCGCCGCATCAGGCGTGGGCAAAGGCTGCCGAAGCCCGAACCGGTGGCAAAGTCCCTGCTGATTGGTGGATAAAAAATGATCCCTTTGGCGGCACTAATGGCAACGGCCCGGCAATACTGCCAGGCGGTATCTATCCTGCCAGCCTATCAAAAATTGGCATGGCGCATGATACCGACTGGACGCTTGGTCGAGCCTTCGGTGCCGGGCCAATGAGGACGTTGGCTGCATCAAGTGACCCACGCGGTGATTTTGGCCTAACATCGCAAGGCGGCAGTCGTGCCGAACATTCACTCTCGCTTGATGCAGGATTAGGTAGCGGATATTTGAGTGGGCATCCCGATTGGAATGTCGAATATCGCGGTCGCTAAGAATTACATTTTCAGTGACGCAGTAATCAGGGGGCAATATCCTAAGGGTATTGCCCCCTTTGCGCTCTCTCGCTTCACCTGCTAGGGGCGCAGTCTATGTCGACACCACTTGAACGCATTCGCAATTTTTCCATCATTGCCCATATTGATCACGGCAAATCCACGCTCGCGGATCGGTTGATTCAGCGGACGGGCGGGCTGACTGACCGTGAGATGACGGCGCAAGTGCTCGACAATATGGATATTGAAAAAGAGCGTGGGATCACGATCAAAGCGCAGACCGTCCGGCTTGATTATACCGCCAAGGACGGCCTCACTTACACGCTCAACCTGATGGACACGCCGGGGCATGTCGACTTTGCCTATGAGGTGAGCCGCAGCCTTGCCGCGTGTGAGGGCGCGCTGCTTGTGGTTGACGCCGCCCAAGGCGTTGAGGCGCAGACGCTCGCCAACGTCTACCAGTCAATCGAGCATGATCATGAAATTGTGCCCGTGATCAACAAGATTGATCTGCCCGCCGCCGAGGTTGACAAGGTGAAGGCCGAGATTGAGGATATCATTGGGCTTGATGCGTCAAATGCCGTTCTCACCTCGGCCAAATCGGGCATCGGCATTGATGAAGTGCTTGAGGCCGTCGTCACGCGCATCCCGCCGCCCAAGGGAGACCGCGATGCGCCGCTGAAGGCGATGCTCGTTGATAGCTGGTATGATCCCTATCTCGGCGTCGTAATCCTGATCCGCGTCGTCGCGGGCGTCCTTAAAAAGGGCCAGCAGATCAAATTTATGGCAACGGGCACGACGCATTTGATTGACCGCGTCGGTTGTATGCGCCCCAAGATTGAGAATCTCCCCGAACTCGCAGCGGGCGAGATTGGCTTTATCACTGCCCAAATCAAGGAAGTCGCGCAGACTCGAGTTGGCGATACGATCACCGATGCCAAGCGCCCCGCCGACGCCGCCCTGCCCGGTTTTAAGGAAGTCCAGCCAGTGGTGTTCTGTGGCTTGTTCCCGGTTGACGCCAATGATTTTGAGAAACTGCGCGAGAGCATTAGCAAGCTGCGCCTCAATGACGCGTCGTTTAGTTTTGAGATGGAAACGAGCGCCGCGCTTGGCTTTGGCTATCGCTGCGGCTTTCTCGGGCTACTCCACCTTGAGATTATTCAGGAGCGGCTGACGCGCGAATATGATCTTGATTTGATCACCACAGCGCCCTCGGTCGTTTATGAGATCCAGCTCGCGCATGATCGCGGCGTCATTCAGCTTCATAACCCCGCCGATATGCCCGACGCATCGGCCATCGCGCAGATTGATGAACCGTGGATCAAGGCAGTGATTTATTGCCCCGACGAATATCTGGGGAGCATATTGAAGCTCTGTCAGGATCGGCGCGGGATCCAGCAAAACCTCACCTATGTCGGTGGGCGCGCGCAGGTGACCTACGAATTGCCACTCAATGAAGTGGTGTTCGATTTCTATGATCGATTGAAGAGCATCTCACGCGGCTATGCCAGTTTTGATTATCAGCAAATCGGCCACCGCGAGGGCGATCTCGTCAAGATGAGCATCCTCGTGAATGCCGAGCCCGTCGATGCGCTCAGCATGATCGTCCACCGGGGCACCGCCGAAGCACGCGGGCGCGGCATGTGTGAACGGCTCAAGGATTTGATCCCGCGCCACCTGTTCAAAATCCCGATCCAGGCGGCCATTGGCGGCAAGGTCATCGCGCGCGAAACCATCGCCGCGATGCGCAAGGACGTCACCGCCAAATGCTACGGCGGCGACGCCAGCCGCAAACGCAAACTGCTCGATAAGCAAAAAGAAGGCAAAAAGCGGATGCGCGAATATGGCAGCGTCAGCATCCCGCAAGAGGCGTTTATCGCTGCCCTACGAATGGGAGACGAAGGGTAAGCCTTCCTGTCCCAATCTAATCGATTCGATTATGGTCACCATTTTTCAAGCTGCTACTGTTGAGTCGTAGTAATGTTTGGAGACAGGATATGACGGTCAACAGCGTAACCGCAGGCGGCACAAATGCTTCGCTTGATTTGAGCGGAATTATGGCGTCACGCCTGACTGGGCTTGATCCATCCAGCATTGCAGGTGGTTTACTCGCGCGTGTACAAAACGGCGAAAATCTTGGCCAAATGCTTGGTGAACTCAAAAGCCAGCTAAGCCCTGTTGATCAAGGCAATGTCCTCCGCGCGCTTGATCAGGGCGGCGCGACGTTCACACTTGCCCAAGATTTTCCGCTTCCCGGACAATTTGATCCGAAAAAAATTCTGGGTGATATTTTGAATGAAGCCGTCAATCGGGCGGGTGATTACATCATCAGCAAAGCCATTGATTTCGGGAATAAGGGGCTGGACTGGCTTAACGACAAAGCAAATCAGATTAAGGACAAGCTGGCGTCGCTGCCGTCCGACGCAGCCAATAGTGTTGCTGACTCGATGCGCGGCCCGAAAGCGCGAACTTTGACCTCCGGCGAAGAAGCGCAGCTTAATAAGATATTCAGTAATCGCTCAATTGACCTCAGCAACGTGCGGATCGTTGATGGCGCGGGCAATAATCCGGCGGCGGCGGCGGCCTTTCGCAACGGCAATCCTGCGATCACCATTGGCAATACTGTCTATGTGAAGCCGGGCACATATTCGGCCGATTTTTCAAAGTCGGCAAAGGGCATTGAATTGCTTGCGCATGAATTTGCCCATGTTGACCAGTATCAAGACCTTGGTTTTGGAAGTTTTGGTGTCAAATATGCCAAGGATCTGGCAAGCGTTGGCGGAGATCCTAACAAGGCCTACCGCTATGAGACTCGGAACACGACGTTCAAAACCGAAACGCTTGAAGGGCAGGCACAAATGGTTGGTGACTACGCCGAGTATAAAGCTGGCGGAAACAATCTCAGCGCTGCGCAGGTCAAGGATGTCGAAAACCGACTTAAAGGCACTGGATTCTTTGGGCTTTAGCAACTTGCTTCAACGCTTGCGAATAGCAGCCTTTCCTATGTTCGCCGCGTTTTTGCTGACAGGTTGCCAGATTGGCACAAAAATCGAGGTCCGCACTATTAACGGCACCACCGTATTCGTCGTGTTGCGTGAGGACGGGCAATCTGCCTGCGTCCAAAGCATCAACGTCAGTGAAGGCCGGGGAGAGCTAGGCAATCCAAGCAAATGGAGCTTGATCCAAAACTACGCTGACGTGCAGTCGGGGGGAAATACCTGCAACAATGTCTTTATCTTTGGCAAACCAGTCAAAGGCTATGAACAAAAATATGACGGCAAACCGCTTGAACCCGGCAAAACCTATTATGTCAGCATCAGCGGCGGCGGGTTAACAGGCGATCGGACGTTTACGACTGGGCGCTGAAAACCCCCAACAAAAAACCGGGTAGCCTTGCGGCCCCCGGTTTTCTCGGGTGTCTCACGCACCCTCTCTCCTGAACCTGAAAACTCTATTCTTCGCCGTCATCTCCAGCGACTGGGCCGCTGTCCTGGCCCTTGGCGCTTTCGTCGCGGTCAACAAATTCGATGATCGCCATTGAGGCGGCGTCCGACATGCGGATACCCGCCTTGACGATGCGAATGTAGCCGCCGTTGCGATCTTTGTAACGCTCGGCAAGTGTGTCGAACAGCTTTACCAACTGCTTATCGTCAAGCAAACGCGCATGGGCGAGGCGGCGATTGCTGAGGCCGCCCTTCTTTGCCAACGTCACCAGCTTTTCGGTGTAGGGGCGCAGTTCTTTCGCCTTGGCGAGCGTGGTGGTGATCTGCTCATGCTTGATGAGCGCCGCCGCCATATTGCGGAAGAGCGCCGTGCGGTGTGATGAGGTTCTTTGCAGCTTACGGCCGCCTACACGGTGACGCATGGTAACTTCCTTCGTTCGTTATCGAGCCGTATCAGGTACTCGCTAGCAGGCGGTGCAAAAAGGCCACCGCCAAAAGCCCGATTGCTGTTAGCCGAGCAATTCTTGCTCAAGCTTCTTAGCCATTTCTTCGATATTTTCTGGCGGCCATCCGGGGATATCCATGCCGAGGCGAAGCCCCATGCTCGAAAGCACTTCTTTGATTTCATTCAAGGACTTGCGGCCAAAGTTTGGTGTGCGGAGCATTTCAGCTTCGGTCTTGCCGACAAGATCACCGATGTAGATGATATTATCATTCTTAAGGCAATTGGCCGAACGTACCGACAGTTCAAGTTCGTCAACCTTCTTGAGAAGGTAACGATTGACGTGGTTGGTATCGCCGCTGCTTTCCGAAGCACTTGGCGCTGCGGCCATGCCGATAAGCTGGCTTGATTGCGCCATTGCTTCATCGAAGTGGACGAAGAGTTGCAACTGATCCTGAAGGATGCGCGCGCCGTAAGCCAGCGCATCATCAGGCGTCACCGTACCGTCGGTTTCAATGGTGAGCGTGAGCTTGTCATAGTCAAGCTCTTGCCCAACGCGGGTGTTTTCCACCTTATATGACACCTGACGAACCGGCGAATAAATCGCATCAATTGGAATGAGGCCAATCGGCGCGTCAGCAGGACGATTGGCAGCCGCTGCAACATAGCCTTTACCGACATCGGCAGTCAGTTCCATGTTAAGCGTAGCGCCTTGATCAAGATGGCAGATCACGTGTGCTGGGTTCATCACCTCAATATCGCCGCTGACGGCGATCATTCCTGCGGTGACTTCAGCCGGGCCGGTTGCGCTTAATTGCAGCCGCTTTGGCCCTTCGCCCTGCATCCGCAGCGCGATTTGCTTCACGTTGAGGACGATATCAGTCACATCTTCACGAACGCCCGCAAGCGAGCTGAATTCATGGAGGACGTTCTCGATCTTCACCGACGTTACCGCCGCACCCTGAAGCGATGAGAGCAATACGCGGCGAAGCGCATTGCCAAGCGTCAGGCCAAAGCCACGCTCTAGCGGTTCGGCGATGAAGCTCGCCTTCAATTGTGGATTGGCGCCAACGCGCTTTTCAAGCGTGTCGGGCTTTTTCAGTTCCTGCCAGTTTTTGCTGTTGACTGCCACGATGTTCCCCTTGGGGTTGGGTGGATGGCGCGTCCGCCATACACCGATTAAAACTTATTGGGGGCGAATGACGCCGCCCCCGGCAAAGTGATCAACCGCGCGCAATTAAGCGGCGGCAAACACTTTAGACCCGGCGACGCTTCGATGGCCGCACACCGTTGTGCGGAATCGAGGTAACGTCACGGATCGAGGTAATGTTAAACCCGACTGTTTGTAGTGCGCGAAGCGCTGACTCACGGCCTGAGCCTGGGCCTTTGACTTCAACTTCAATCGTGCGAACACCGTGTTCAGCGGCTTTTTTGCCCGCATCTTCGGCGGCCATCTGGGCCGCATAAGGCGTCGATTTACGGCTCCCCTTGAAGCCCATGAGGCCGGCCGATGACCAGCTGATCGTGTTGCCTTGGGCATCAGTGATCGTGATCATCGTGTTGTTGAAGCTTGCATTGACGTGCGCGACGCCGCTGCTGATGTTTTTGCGCTCGCGTTTTTTAAGGCGCTGAGGTTCGCGTGCCATGTGGAAATCCTGACTTTATCTTAAATGCTGAGACGAAGAAGCTTACTTCTTCTTGCCGGCGATTGGCTTGGCCTTGCCCTTGCGGGTGCGCGCATTGGTGTGCGTACGCTGGCCGCGAACGGGGAGGCCCTTACGGTGACGAAGGCCGCGATAGCAGGCGAGATCCATCAAACGCTTGATGTTCATTGCCACCGTGCGACGAAGATCGCCCTCTACGGTATAGCCTGCGTCAATCGCTTCGCGAATCTGAAGGACTTCCTGATCAGTCAAATCTTGCACCCGACGATTGCTGGCAATGCCGAGCTTAGTCGTGATTTCACGCGATTTGGTGGGGCCAATGCCGTGGATATAAGTCAACGCGATTTCAACGCGCTTGTTGGTGGGGATATTCACCCCCGCAATACGTGCCATGCTTTTTTCTCCTGCTCCACAGGGCGGCTGGCTGACCGTCCCATCTCTACGCTTCGATAAATCCATAACAAAAAGCGCGACACGCGCAAAAGAGCGCTGCCGAACATTGCGTTTTGGAATGACGTGCGATTAGGGAAAGCGCCCCACGCTGTCAAGCGGTCGAATGATGCGGTGCAACAGATAATTTTGCAGCGCGCGTATGCGCTGTATGATATGCATAAGCCAACTGTTTGAGACAAGCCAAAGGATCACGCCCATGATATTCCGCACCGCCATATTGGCCATCGCCCTCATCGCCGCGCCAAGTGCCGCTATCGCTGCGCTTGAAAACGGTGCGAAAGCCCCCGCATTCAAAACTAAGGCGGCACTCGGCGGTAGAACGTTCAACTTCGTCCTCGCCGACGCGCTCAAAAAAGGCCCGGTGGTGCTATATTTCTATCCCAAGGCGTTCACTTCGGGCTGCACCGTTGAAGCGCATAATTTTGCGGAGGCCACACCTGAGTTCAACAAGGCCGGGGCGACGGTGATCGGCATGTCAAATGATGATATCGCAACACTCAGCCGTTTTTCGGTTGAAGCATGTCGCGATAAATTCGCAGTCGCGGTTGGCACGCCTACGATCATTCGCGCCTATGACGCCGCGATTGCGGGAACCCAGCTTGCGAGCAGAACATCCTATGTAATCAATCAGGACGGCACGATTCGCTACAGCTTTTCATCACCAAGCCCGAAGGGCCATGTTGAAAATACGCTCAAAGCCGTGCGCGCACTCAACGCGAAATAGTTAGCGGCGCGCGTGCCATTCGTCGGCGAGGATTGAGAAAATTGCGCTGTGCCGCAGGCGGCCTGTCCATGTGATTCGTTCGGCGCGGAGCAGGCCCTCGCGCGTACAGCCAAGTTTCATCACGGCGGCCTGAGAACGTTGGTTTATCTCGTCAACTTTGAAGGCAACGCGCATCAGCCCTTGCCCAAACGCGTGATCAAGCATCAGCGTTTTGATCCGACGGTTAAGCCCCGTCCCGCGAAGTCGTGGAACGATATAGCTGTTACCGATTTCGATTGAATGGCCAGGCGCACCATGCTCAATCCACGCTGTCATCCCGACTAGTTCAGTGCCACTAAAGATCACATAGCATTTACGCGGTCGATCCGCGCGCAGCATAAGATCAAATTGCGGATCAAATGCTTCGCCGAGATAGGAAAAGGGGTAAATCTCCCAGATATCCTGATCTTCAGCGCAGGCCGCGCGCAACGGCTCACGGTGGATTTCCAAGATCGGTTCAAGATGAAGATCGCTGTCATGCAGTGGCACGTAGAGATCAGCCACGCACCTTCTCCATAAAATGCCTCCGGCACAGCGCGACATAGCGGTCATTGCCGCCAACCTCAGTTTGCGCGCCTTCTTTCACGGCATTGCCATTGGCATCAACGCGCAAGTTCATCGTCGATTTGCGCCCGCATTCGCAAACTGCTTTGAGTTCAACGAGTGAGTCTGCAATGCCGAGCAAGGCGGCGGAACCAAGAAACAGCTCAGCCTGAAAATCAGTGCGCAAACCGTAGCACAGCACCGGAATACCAATGACATCAGCAACATAAGCAAGCTGAAACACTTGATCGCGCGTGAGGAATTGCGCCTCATCAACCATGACGCAAGCCAGCGTCCGCGCGCCATGCTCACTGGCAATCGCATCCGCAATATCAGTGTCAGGATCAAATTTATGCGCGTCCGCCCGCAGCCCGATCCGCGAGGTGACATAGCCCTGCCCGTACCGATCATCGAGCGCCGCCGTCCACAGCATCGTTTCCATGCCCCGTTCACGGTAATTGAAATCGGCCTGCAACAGCGTCGTCGATTTGCCTGCATTCATCGAGGCATAGTAGAAATAGAGTTTTGCCATTAGCTGAGGATTTCAATCAATACGGGTGCGCCTGCCTGCGCATATTTCTCAATGCCACGATCAAAAGTTGCAAAGCTCTGAAGGTTTTTCGATGCAATCAGATGAACAAGATCAGCAAAATCAAGCCCTTGAGCAAAATTGTCAAGCAACCAATCGAGCCATTCCTCGCCTTCAATTTGAATGGCAACATGCTCGCGGAGCACGTTGACGAGATCAATAATTTGAGACGGATTCAATTTATAGCGCGATCCTAAAAGCCAGCCTATCTCAAGCAATACGGTCAGACTTATATAAGCGCCCTCACTGAGAACATTTCCCGCTATCAGAGATTGATCCATGTCATCACCAAGCAAAAAGCGGGCAACTACATTCGTATCAACGCTTCGCACAATCGCTCTTCAAAGCGGCTTGCCGCCATCCTTCATCAATGGTCTTATTCATTTCCTGTATCGTTATTGTCGGGCCAGTGTAGTTCACGATTGAGCGGATTTTTGCCAATGCGTCTTCATGCGAAATCCTTGGACGGAGTGACGGCTGTTTCAGCAGTACGCCTTCCGATGTTTCAACCACCTCAAGTGCCTGCCCCTGCTGCCAATGCAGCCGATCACGCACATCCTTTGGGATGACGACCTGCCCTTTGGCAGAAAGTTTAGTTTGCGCATTCATGTCGGTAGGATAAGTCTTACCAGATAAAAGGTCAATCCTCGGCCAAATCCTGCGCTACCTTTGGCGCGCGCAGCAGCGTATCGATATGCGTGCCTTCATCAAAGCTTTCATCGGCCAGAAACTTCAGTTTTGCGGCATATTTCTGCTGAACGCGCGCGGCGACTTCGCGCTGTAGATAGGCGGTGTTGGTGCGGAGCGCCTTAATCACCGCCGCCTCATTCGCGCCGAGCAGTGGCTTCACAAATACCGACGCGTGGCGCAGATCAGGCGACATCCGCACCTCAGTCACTGACACCGGATGCTTGTCGAGCAGCTCATCATGAACGTCGCCGCGTGCAAGGATGTCAGACAACACATGGCGCACCTGCTCACCCACACGCAGGGTGCGGACTGAGCGACTTTCAGGCGTAGTATTTTGCGGCATTATTCTCCCTCTCCCCTTCAGGGGAGAGGGCCGGGGAGAGGGGGAGTCTCTCTTTACCGACCATAGGCAGAGTTAAAATCAACTCCCCCTCTCCCTAACCCTCTCCCCAGCAGGGGAGAGGGAACCTTATCAAATCACCCGTTCGCGCTCTTCGACTTCGAACGTTTCAAGGAAATCGCCCTTCTTGATGTCAGTCGTTGCTTCAAGCGTTACACCGCATTCGAGACCAGCGCGGACTTCGGCAACATCATCCTTGAAGCGGCGCAGGTTGCTGATCGAACCATTGTAAATGATGACATCATCACGCGTAACACGCGCGCGCAGCGCCTTCCTGATATAGCCTTCGGTGACGAGCAGACCTGCCGCCTTACCGTGCTTGCCAGCGGGGAAGACTTCTCGGATTTCGGCGCGCCCAACCACGGTTTCGAAATATTCTGGGCCAAGCTGGCCCGCCATTCCGGCGCGGATTTCGTCAAGCAGATCATAGATCACGTCATAATATTTGAGCGCAACCTTCTGCCGTTCGGCGATTTCGCGTGCCTTGCTATTGGCACGAACGTTGAAACCGATGATCGGCGCGCCGCTTGCGCCTGCCAGCGTCACATCGCTTTCGGTGATGCCGCCGACACCCGCATGAAGCACGCGCACCTTGATGTCATCGTTTGAAATCTTGTTGAGCGAACTGACAATTGCTTCAACCGAACCCTGCACATCGCCCTTAACGACCAGCGGATATTCCTCAGCCTGCTTTTCCTTGAGCGCGGAGAACATCGATTCAAGGCTTGCCGGGCCAGTGCCCGTGCGCTTGGCAGTGGCAAGATTGCCGCGATAGGCTGCAACTTCGCGTGCGCGCGCTTCGCTATCAACAACGGTCAACGTGTCGCCCGCTGACGGCACACCCGAAAGACCGAGCACTTCTACCGGGACCGACGGGCCAGCCGTCTTTACCTGACGACCCTTGTCATCAACCATCGCGCGGACGCGACCGCTTTCTGAACCAACAACGAGAATATCGCCCGTTTTGAGCGTACCGCGCTGAATCAGCACAGTCGCAACCGGCCCCCTGCCCTTATCAAGTTTGGCCTCAATCACCTTGCCTTCAGCAGCGCGATCAGGGTTAGCCCTAAATTCGGACAGTTCGGCCTGAAGCTGGATCTTCTCGATCAATTCATCAAGCCCAGTTTTGGCAGTCGCCGAAACCACGACTTCCTGAACATCACCCGAAAGCGATTCAACGACGACATCATATTGGAGGAGCTGTTCACGCACTTTCTGCGGGTTTGCCTCATGCTTGTCTGCCTTGGTGATCGCGATGATCATCGGGACGCCAGCCGCCTTAACATGGTTGATCGCTTCAACCGTTTGCGGCTTCGGCCCATCGTCGGCTGCAACCACGATCACGACAATATCAGTCACGTTCGCGCCGCGCTGACGCATTTCAGAAAAGGCCTCATGGCCCGGCGTATCGAGGAAGGTAATCTGCGATTTATCTTTCATCGTCACCTGATACGCGCCGATGTGCTGCGTGATGCCGCCTGCTTCGCCCTTGACGACATCGGTGCCGCGCAGGACATCAAGCAGTGACGTTTTGCCGTGATCTACATGGCCCATGATCGTAACCACTGGAGGACGCGGCTGGAGCGTTTCGACCGCATCAACATCTTCGTCATGCGCGATATCGACATCGGAATCGGACACGCGGTTAATGTTGTGGCCAAATTCAGTGACGAGCAGTTCCGCCGTATCCTGATCAATCGTATCACCCATTGCCGATGGCTGACCCATCTTGAACAACGCCTTGATAAGATCGGAGCCGCGCTCGGCCATACGGTTGGCCAATTCCTGAACCGTAATCGATTCAGGCACGTTAACGTCACGAAACTGTTTCGCGGCGGGGCCGCTTTGCATGTGGCTCCGTTTTTCCTTTTCACGCGCACGCTTGAGCGCGGCAAGCGAACGCGCACGCGCGCCTTCGCCGTCATCAAGCGCTTTGGTAACTGTCAGCTTGCCCGATTGGCGGCGATCATCAACCCCGCGACCGCGCGATGGCCGCGCAGGCTCTGGACGACGCGGCGCCGCTGGCGCCCCGGCAGGCGCGCGGCGGAAATTGCGCTCCTCATCATCAGCAACAACGACGGGTGCCACAGCCACAACTTCGGGCGCTTCGGCGCGGCGCGCGGCATTTTCAGCGTCAACCTTGGCAAGTTCAGCCGCAGCCTCTTCGGCCTTGCGGTTGTCCTCGACGCGGCGTTTTTCGTCTTCGCTCAGTTCGTTCTTTTGACGATCTTCGCGGCGGCGCGCTTCTTCCTGTGACTGCATACGCGCTTCTTCGGCTTCACGCAGCAGCTTGGCCTGCATTTCCTGACGCGTCAGCAGCGATGCCTGAGGCGCAGCTCTGGGCGCGGGCGGCGGTGGAGGCGGTGGAGGCGCAACCTCAACAACCGCTTCGGCGACGGGCGCTTCAGCTTCACCTGGCTTGCCGAGGATACGCCTGCGCTTCACCTCAACGACAACCGTATTTGAACGGCCGTGGCTAAAGCTTTGCTTTACCTGGCCGGTCTCAACCGTCCGCTTGAGCCCGAGTGGCGCGCGCATTCCTAATTTTGGCTTTTCCGTTTCGCTCATTCGACTGCCCTAAAACCCTTCATCTTCACTATCTTTACCAACCGCGTCCGAAAGCGCCGATGAACCTTGCGAGTGATTTTCGCAAGGCGCAACCGGCGCTAAACGTCCGATAAAACTATGCCACTTGTTCAACGCTTCACTCACGCGGGCCGCAGCTTGCGCGTTAATGATGGCAATATGAACGCAATTTTCCCGCCCAAGTGCTTGACTGAGTATAGCGCGATCAACGCTTAACACCAACCCCGTCTTGCCACTACCTTCAGCATCGGAGCCAACGCGCCACGCCTGATCAAGCTTGCCGTTACCATCGGCACTGGCATCGCCCGCGTGGAGCAGCATTTTCACTTGGCCCGCGCGCGCGGCTTGGACGATCTTTTCTGATCCGGTCAGCAACGTTCCGCTGCGCGCCTCAAGTCCAAGCCGGTCAAGCGCGTTGCGTTCAAGCGCCGCCTCAACCCGCGCAGGCAGATCAGGCGCAATCACCATCTCGCTGGTTTTGAACGCGCGCGCCAAAGCGCCCTTAAGCTTACCCTTGGCAAGCGCAGTTTCAAGCGCACCGCGATCAATCCCGATCCACGCCCCGCGCCCCGGCGCACGCGCACGAACATCGGGCGCGATGCTGCCATCCGGCCCAAGCGCGAGCCGGATCAGCCCAGCACGCGTGCCGTGCTCACCCGTAATGATGCAGCGGCGTTCTGCTAGCGTATCGGTCTCATTGGGAAGGGGCCGCATCAGCGTCTCCCTCATCTTCAAACCAATGCGCGCGGGCCGCCATGATGATTTCATTGCCCTGTTCTTCGGACAAATTATATTCGGCAAGCACACCGCCCTTTGGTTCAGGCGCGCCGGGCTTGCGGCGCGGCTCAACGCGTTTTTTCTGAACAAGTTCATCAGTCGCAAGATCGGCCAGATCATCAAGCGTCTTGATTCCGCCTTTACCAAGCGTGACGAGCATCGCTTCGGTCAGGTGCGGCATTGCAGCGATTGAATCTTCTACGCCAAGCGCGCGGCGTTCCTGACGGTTGGCCTCCTCACGACGATCAAGCGCTTCCTGTGCGCGGTTTTGAAGTTCGGCGGCAAGCTCTGGATCAAAGCCTTCGATTTCGGCGATTTCACCAACGTCAACATAGGCAACTTCTTCAAGCGCACCGAAGCCTTCGGCCACCAGCAACTGCGCAAGTGTTTCATCAACATCAAGCTCGCTCTGGAACATTTCGGAGCGGTCAACAAATTCCTTCTGCCGCTTTTCATTGGCATCGGCTTCGGTGAGAATGTCGATGGCAGACCCCGTAAGCTGCGAAGCAAGCCGGACATTCTGGCCACGACGGCCAATCGCAAGGCTCAACTGATCATCAGGAACAACGACCTCAATCCGGCCTTCTTCTTCATCGATCACGACGCGTGCAACCGTTGCTGGCTGGAGCGCATTGACCACGAAGGTCGCTACATCATCTGACCATGGGATGATGTCGATCTTTTCGCCCTGCATTTCCTGAACCACCGCCTGAACGCGGCTGCCCTTCATGCCGACACACGCACCGACCGGATCGATTGAACTGTCGCGACTGATCACGCCAATCTTGGCGCGGCTGCCGGGATCACGCGCGGCGGCCTTGATTTCGATGATGCCATCGTAAATTTCGGGCACTTCCTGCGCAAACAGCTTCTTCATGAAATCAGGATGCGAACGCGTGAGGAAAATCTGTGGCCCACGGTTTTCGCGGACAACCCGCAGGATCAGCGAACGGACGCGATCACCAACGCGCGCGACTTCGCGCGGAATTTGCTGATCACGGCGGATAACCCCCTCTGCCCGACCAAGATCAACCACGACATGGCCGAACTCAACGCGCTTGATCACGCCAGTGATAATCTCACCCGCACGATCTTTGAATTCGCCATATTGCCGCTCACGCTCAGCATCACGGACTTTCTGGAAAATCACTTGCTTGGCGGCTTGTGCGGCAATCCGGCCAAACTCAATCGGCGGCAGCGGATCAACGATAAAGTCACCCATTGCCGCATCTTTTTGCAGCTTTTGTCCATCGGTCAGGCTGACTTGCTTAAAATAATCGTCAACCTGTTCCACCACTTCCACCACGCGCCACAAGCGCATGTCGCCGCTCTGCGGATCAATCTTGGCGCGAATATCGTTTTCAGCGCCGTAGCGCGCGCGCGCAGCACGCTGAATCGCGTCCTCCATCGCCTCGATCACGATGGCCCGGTCAATCAGCTTTTCCTTCGCGACCGAATCCGCAATTGCCAGCAATTCGGCCTTATTGGCAGAAATGACGTTGGACATATTCGACTACCCTTCCACTTGTATTTTATCTGCGCCATCGCTCGAAAGCGGCGCGGTTGCCTTAATCAGTGCGTCAGTCAAAAGCAGCTTGGCCGTGCGGATTGATACGAACGGAACGCGCACTTCACCAAGCTTTTCAACCGAAATCCAAATATCTTCGCCGTCCGGATCATTCCCGACCAGACGACCTTCAAAAAACTTGCGGCCATCTTGGGCCTCGCTAAGCCGAAGCCGCGCATCAAAACCCGCCCAATCGGCATAATCGGCAAAGCGCGTCAGCGGCCGATCAATCCCCGGTGAGCTTACCTCAAGCCGGTAAGCATGTTCAATCGGATCAACCTCATCGAATATATCCGACAGCCGCCGGGAAAGCGCGGCGCAATCATCAAGCACCAATTGCCGCGTTTCGGGACGCTCTGCCATCACTTGCAGCGTCGGATCGCTCGTCCCGCCAAACATCGCGATGCGCACGATTTTCAAACCCAGGGCTTCGGCCTCAGGTTCAATCAATGCAGTCAGCGCGGCGATATCAGCCATTTATGCCCTTACGTAAAACATGCGTCGTTGCCGCCGGTTCCGGGTGGAGCCAGCCTCGAACTGTTACCAATGTCGAGAAGTAAGAGTGCTTTAGCGTGAACGGGTGTTGGGTGCAAGGGGGAGATGTTAGTGGGGGGGGGTGGGTTTGATTGGCGGGTAGGTTGGGGAGTGGACTGGCAGCTATCCAATGACATCCTCAACGAAGCCGTCATTACCCACCCCGGACATAGTCCTTTATCCGCTCGATCAGATCACAAAGGGCTGATCCTAGAAAAGCGATTAATGGAATACCATATATAACAAACGAAAAACGATACAGAAAATTATCAAGTGAACTGAACGCAACGAAAGATCCATTGAGCCAGCGTACGGAACCAATTGCCAATAGTGGCAACCAAACCCCCCATAAAATGACCGAGGCCATAGGCCAAAGGGATTTGAGATAGTAAACCAGCCTCGACATCTTCAGACATTGGCAGAACTTTGAAATGTCCGCAAACTTGTCGCGAACTGCCTCCGTCCCCTCCTCGTCTCCCCGCACTTGATGCGGGGCTTGGCTTTTCCTTCGCCGCACCATATTCAGAGTTTTATAAACACACTTCGCGGCCTTATTTCCTTCGCGATCTTCGCGTGAAAGAGACGATGCCGGGTTCACGCGAAGTGCGCGAAGGTAAGAAGAGCGCGAAGGGACTGCGCTACACTATTGGAGAGAAACTGGAAGAAGCCCAGCCCCCTTCGACTTCGCTCAGGACAGGCCAAGTCGAGCAAGGGGCGACGGCGGGCTTGGAACCTGTGAATCCGTTAGAACCGAAATCTTGTTCAAGCCGACAGCCTTTCGACGCGGAGCCGTGCAAAAGGAAATTGCCCCTTTACATTTTGTTCATTTTATGTTCCAGTACGTGAATGGCAGACCAAGCATTCCTCCCTAACCTGCTCTCCCTCGCCCCTTTGCGTCAGGGCAATGGCTGGAAAGCAGGCGATCAAGATGAACAGAATCGCCAAAAAGCCGATTCCGTGTCAAAACTGTCAAAAGTCAAAGCGCCAATCACGGCGGTGCCCAGTGACGATGTTTTTACGTGCAGATGGTAATTTTGCGAGACCCCAGAATATAACGATTCAGTGTCAACTTCCTGAGGTTTCTGCCGTTTTTCAATCGGAGTTTTTGCGTATAATTCAAACTGCCCCGCACCCAAATCACCCACAGAAAAATGCGTTTGTGGTGCGCGCCAAATCCTGTAGAGATTTGACTACGGCTTTGCCTTGGCACCCCTGCTGCGATGATCAGGTTCGGTTGATCAACAGACTTTTGGCCATTGCCCTCCGCACAAATATTTGGGTTTCGCGCCGTTCGCACAGTGCGGCGGCGTTGGTATTTCACCGTTCTTAGGATGATAATATATATGAAAGTGCTTCGGATTTTCGCGTTCATGCTGTTCATTTTTACGCCGTCAATCGCGGTGATGCTGTTCGCGGCGTTTGTTCTCAAGGATACATGGTATTTCCAAATGCTTGGGCTGCCAGCGCTTTTCATCAACGGTGTGGCTACATTCGTGAAGCCCATACGCGGTATGATCGGTCGCAAGCTTAATGGGATTGCGAAGGGCGCGTAGGACGCGACTGGTTTCTAAACGGGCCTTTCGCTATATAGCCTTTAGATCACAAAAAAGGCTCCTTCTCTTATGCGCCCTGCCCTTACACTTCTCCTCCCCGCCCTTCTTCTCAGCGGTTGTGGGAGCAGCGATGCGCGCAAGATTGGGGTGGATGCCCCTTTCGCGGTTACCGAAATCGCGCGCTTTAATGAGCCGTGGGCGATGGCCTTCCTTCCCGATGGCCGCGCGCTGATCAGCGAGAAGGCAGGCGCGCTTGTCCTTTGGAATGGCAAAGGGCCAGCGAAGGTGATGGTTTCCGGCATCCCAAAACCAGCTTACGGCGGGCAAGGTGGATTTGGCGATGTCGTCCTCCATCCCCAATTTGCCATCAACGGCATGATCTATCTCAGTTGGGTTGAGGGCGAGCGCGGTGGGCTTGGTGCGGTGGTTGGCCGCGCCAAACTGGTTGAGGACGGCGGCAGCGCAAAAATCGAAGGCCTGAGCATCGTTTGGCGGCAGGCACCCAAAGTTTCGGGTCGCGGCCACTTCGGCCACCGCATCGCGTTCGGCCCTGACGGGATGCTCTACATCTCAAGTGGCGAGCGGCAGAAGTTCGATCCCGCGCAAGATATGAGCGGCAACCTCGGTAAGGTCGTCCGCCTCAAGGATGATGGCAGCGTCCCCGGCGACAATCCCTTTTACAGCAAAGGCGGCGTCACCGCGCAAATCTGGTCACTTGGCCACCGCAATCCGCTTGGCCTCGCCTTCGCACCCGATGGGACATTATGGGACAGTGAGATGGGCCCGGCGGGCGGCGATGAGCTAAACCTCGTCAAGCGCGCCGCCAATTACGGTTATCCCAAAGTCTCAAACGGCAGCCATTATGACGGGCGTGACATTCCCGATCATTCGGCCTCTGACGGTTTCGCCGCGCCCAAGGCATGGTGGAACCCAAGCATTTCTCCGGGCAGCCTGATGATTTATTCGGGCAGCATGTTTCCGCTATGGAAGGGCGATGCCTTCATCGGTGCGCTCAGCGGAGAATCGCTGATCCGTGTTGACCTGAACGGCGAAAATGCCGCCAAAGCCGACGCATGGGACATGAACATGCGCGTCCGCGAAGTCGAACAAGGCCCCGACGGCGCGATCTGGTTGCTTGAGGACGGCGATAACGGACGGCTGCTACGGCTGTCGGCGAAGGGGTAGCCTCAATCAATACTCTACGTTAATCTATATTCCCCGTTCGGGCTGAGCCTGTCGAAGCCTTGCCCTTTCTTTTTCGCACGGTTGAAAGAAAAGGACAGCCCTTCGACAAGCTCAGGACGAACGGCACCACTCCCCAAATTTTCCCCCTTGCGACTCACGTAAAAAAGGCAGACCCTCAATACTCTAAGCGCGCTTGTGCGCCTGTCGCCAAATGCGCGCCCCTCTTGGTGAAGAAGGAGGCACGGATGATGGCAAGCACACTCAACGGCATTAGGGCCATTGCCCTAGCGGGGCCAGCGGGCGCCGGAAAAACTAGTCTCGCCGAAGCGCTGCTCTATGTGAGTGGCGCTATTTCACGTCAGGGTACAGTAGAGGCCGGCACCAGCGTTGGCGATGCCAGCCCAGAGGCGCGAGCGCGGCGCGGATCAACCGAGTTAAACCTGATGCGTTTTGATTATCTCGGCGATGGCTTCGCGCTGCTTGATGCGCCGGGATCGGTAAGCTTTGCTGCTGATGCGCAGGCAGCACTTGCACAGGCTGATATGGCGGTGGTCGTGGTTGATCCTGACCCAGCACGCGCCGCGCTTGCCGAGCCGATCCTGCGCCAGATTGAGGCGATTGGCCTGCCGCACGCGATTTTCGTCAATAAGATTGACGCCGCTAAGGGCCGCATCCGCGATTTGCTTGAGGCGCTCCAGCCGCTGAGCACCGCGCCCTTAATCGCACGGCAAATCCCGATCCGTGAGGGCGGCGCGATTACGGGCTTTGTTGACCTCGCCCTTGAACGCGCGTTTCATTATGTGCCAGGCAAGCCATCCGAGCAAATCGCGATTCCATCTGATCTTGCTGAACGTGAAGCGAGTGAGCGGTTCCACATGCTCGAAACGCTCGCCGATCATGATGATGTGTTGCTTGAGCAATTGCTGTCCGATGAAGTGCCTGACCTGCAAACGGTTTTTGCCGATCTGGTGAACGAAACCCGTGCGGGGTTGGTCGTGCCGGTGATGTTTGGTTCGGCACTCAACGGCTTCGGCATCCGCCGCTTGCTCAAGATGCTCCGCCATGAGGCACCGACGCCGCGTGAGACTGCGCAGCGGATCGGCCTCAACGGCGCAAGCGCGCGCATCTTCAAAATCGCCAATGGCGGCGCGGTCGGGCGGCTCGCACTTGCCCGTGTGCTTGGTGATGGGCTTGATGAGGGCAGCGAATTGATCGCAGGAAGTGGTGAGGCCGTGCGTGCAGGCGCGCTCTTCTCAGTGCAGGGCGATAAGACGACGAAACTCAGCCGCGCGCAAGGCGGTGATATTGTCGCGATCGCCAAGGCCGATAATGCCAAGCCGGGAATGCTGCTCGGGCGGCAGGCGCATAACGATATGTCGGCTGATCTCATCGCCCTGCCCCCGCGTAATGCCGCGATCACGATTGCCACGCGTGACCGCAAGGATGATGTTCGCCTCTCAACCGCGCTCCATAAATTGGTTGAGGAAGATCCAGCGCTTGACTGGGGCCATGATGAACTCAGTCACGCCACGCTGCTACGCGGGATCAATGATGAGCATCTCAGTGTTACAATTGCCAAGCTCAAACGGCGCTACGGGGTGGAGGTTGACGTTAGTACGCCGCGCATCGCCCACAAAGAATCAATCCGGGGCAGCGTCACTCAGCGCGGTCGGCACAAGAAACAGTCGGGCGGGCACGGCCAATACGGCGATGTCGTGATCGAACTGCGCCCGCTCCCGCGCGGAGAGGGATTTCACTTTGATGACCGCATCACAGGCGGCGCAATTCCCAAACAGTGGATACCCGCCGTCGAACACGGCGTACGCGACGCGATGCAAAAAGGGCCGCTTGGTTTTCCGGTGGTCGATGTCGCGGTCACGCTGATCGATGGGTCATTCCACAGCGTTGACAGCTCCGAACTTGCGTTCCGTATCGCCGGACGGACGGCAATGGCCGAGGCGCTGACGCACTGCGCGTCCTATCTGCTCGAACCCATCTGCCACCTCGCCATCGACACACCAAACGGCGCGACATCGAAGGCAAGCTCAGTCGTTTCAAGCAGGCGCGGGCAGATATTGGGCATCGGCAGCCACCCCGATTGGCCGCGCTGGGACAGGGTCGAAGCGACGATCCCTGAAGCGGGCCTAGCCGGCCTTGACGCTGAACTCCGCTCTCTCAGTCAAGGCTTGGCAAGCTTCACCGCGCACTATGATCATGTCACAGAACTCAGCGGGCGGCTGGCTGACGATGTGGTAAAAACGGCGGCAGGCTAATATACGTTTGGAGCGGGTGAAGGGAATCGAACCCTCGTCACTTGCTTGGGAAGCAAAAGCTCTACCATTGAGCTACACCCGCTGAACTATGAAAATCGGCCTTTTCAATAGAAATTCGGCTATCTCGTTTTTGGATTTGGCGCAAGCCCAGCCTTGCCTTGCTACAGTTGCCCTCCCAGCGCTTTACATCGTTGCCGTCGCTGTAAAACAGCCCCCCGCCCGGAAGCCGCTAATCAGCGCGGAATATTACAAAGATCACACCCTATCCGCGTTACTCCTCAAAAAATTGCATGAGATTCCCGCTACTGATGACCACTAGAACATTATAAGAACTTCTTCCAAATGCAAGAGAAAACTGTGTTTGCAAAGTAGAGCCAGTGGAAAGCATCAGAAGCGAAATAGTTTTCCCCCGCGCGATAGCGCGAGTGGCCTACATTAACGCAAAGCCCACCCTCGCGGGGTTTTCCATTTTGTGCGGTAGTTTGGGCGAGGATAATATTGGGGGTTAAATAAAGTGGCACCGCAATCCGACACCGCAATCCTAAAGTGCCATGTCTGGACGGCGCTCATCACACCGTATCTGCAAATGCCGCCAGAACCGCCGCACCCAGCGCAGCATCATCGGGGGCGGTTAGCGACTGCGCCTTGTCTTCAATCGATTGGAAGCCACCACGCGCACCTTGGTTTGCGAAGGGTCTAATGGTTAGGGTGGTGGCGTTTTGCTCGACGTCAACGTGCCGTGCCGATTTCATGAAAGTCGCGTGGGATTTGACTCCCGATGCCTCCAAGGCGGGATAAGTTCTACTTTGCAAAGAGTCGTAAGTCGGGCGGGGAATGTTGTAACGAACAGCTTCCAAAGCCTCTCGGACAACTGAGCCAACAGAGACAGGGTTAGTAGGCTCAGCTACCAAAAATGCGTCGCGTTGCTTCCAATGATTGTCAACAGTCTGGTGATGGACGGTTACGATCAACCGATCTCTAAATTGATACACTCCTGCCAGTTTCATACGGTCTCCAAAAATCTTGATGCCTAAGAGTTTCATGCGGCACGCTTATCTGAGCGTGATCAGTTTGAGTACAACGCCTTGTTGCAGAGCGGTGCTTGTCGCCGCTTTGATTGCGGCTAATTGCGCGGCAGACGCGCCGCTCGGCACAACTACCTCCAAGATGCGCTTGGTTGAGGAGTTTATCGTGACGCGGTCTTCCGCGAATTCCTTTACACCAACCGGGAGGCCCCCCACATCATCCGCATAGCCCTCCAGCAGACGCTGCAACCGCCCCGTATTGGCGTAGCTCTTTGCACCCAAATCAAGGCTCTTGATACTGGTAATGCTGTTGGCATTGCCATCGAACTTATCAATTACGGGGAAATTCTGATGTAGGTTTTGCCCATAGGCTTTTTCAATCGCATTCCCACGCAGCACCAGCGGCAGTTCGAAGACGCTGCGATTGAGTGCTGTACCGGGCCGCAGTTGCTGCGCAATCTGTTTGAACCGATCAACTGATCTACCGATCACACCCGTTGCAAGCAGCCCTTTTGCAGCCGTCGCGCCAGCCAGAACAAGCGACGTGATGAGTAGCGCGCCGCTGCCACCAAGTGCGGACTGGGTTGCGCTATATCCACGTTCAAGGAAACGACCGCTAATAAAGGTTGCCGCTGCTTCCTGCGTCTTACCAGCAAGATAGCCGACGGCGCGCCGTGCAGCAAACCCGATTGGCCCTGCTGCTGCATCAACCGCAAAACCCAACGCCGTTATGCCATATTTTGCATAAAGCGGTAGGCTTTGATAAGCTTGACCCAGCTGAACACCCAAATTGCCCGCTTGGATCGCCAGCGAGTCAAGCAGCTTCAGCGCAAGTGCTGCCCCTGTTGGCCGGGCACCACCGGAAACGACGATGTCACCAAGCGACGCCAGCTGTGTATTGGCAAGCCTATCGGAAAGTACGGTGTCTGAGGGGGGCCGCAACGCGGCCAGCGCCTACCCGGCTGCCTGCTGGTCGGCGGCATAGCCGAGCAACGGTGCGTAAGTGTTGGCCAGCGCATTGGCATTGACATAGGGATCAGTCCCAAAGTCGAGCTTGCGGATGCTGCTGAGCGTCGCCTTGTAATCCTGCCGGAACGCGGCAAAACGCGTTGGATCATCCAGCAATGTCGGATCAAGCTCCGCAGCGACTGCTTTGACCTTCGCTGTCAATCGCGTCGGCGAAGTTGCAGCATTTGCCGCTACGCTGCCGACCGTTTGGCCGATGACATCGGGCAGGGCTGCGAGAATGTTGTTGCCAAAGCTGCTGCCCGTGATCAGGCTGCGTGCGCCCGCACCTGCCAGCGCTGCGGCGGCCCCTGCAATCGTTTGCTGGGCATAGCCTGCCACGCTGCGCGGGCCGACCCCGGTTGCTGCCCCGGTTGCAGCAAAGCGCCGATCAACAGCGCCGCCGACGCCAGCGACCACCCCGCCAACCGCGACGCCTGCAAAATCAAACCGCCGCTGCAAGCCGCTCACCACCCCAACGCCTTGAACCGCTGCATTGCTGAGCGCCCCACGCGCAACATCACTGGCGGTGCGCGCAAGGCTGCTCGCCTGACCAAACAGGTTCACCCCACTAACCCCGCCACCGACCCCGCCCGAAAGTGCGGCAAGCGCCACGCCCTTGAAGCTGAACTTATTCTGGAGGCCCGTTGCCACCCCTACCAACTGGCTCGCCGTGGCCGCCGCCGCGCCAATCGCTGCACCAGCCCCAATCGCACCGAGCGTACTCAGCGTGGCTGCGGTCGCCGTCGCGGTCACCGCACCAATGCCTGCGATCCCGGCACCTACCGTTGCCGTCCCAACGGTCGTCGTCGCGCTGAACGCTTGGGTCACTGGTACTTTGAGGATCACCGCAACCGCAACCGCCACGGCTGCAAGGATCACTGCACCAATCACCCCGCAGCCCGGTTTCTTTGGCGGTCTTGGCGTTGTTGGCGCGGTGTCGCCGATGGCTTTGCTGGCGTCGTAGGGGCGGAAGGTGTCGGCGTTGTTGTGGAAGTTGCTGATCTTGCCCGGCACGGTGAGCGACTGGCCTGCGGAGAGTGCGCTGGTTGACGTCAGGCCGTTGGCCTCGCCGATGATGTACCACAGGCTGGCGTCGCCGAACAGGCTCGCCGCGATGCTTTGGAGGGTGTCGCCGCTCCGGACGGTGTAGCGCGCGGTGCCGTTGCCGCTGTTGCTCGCGTTTACTGCGTCGAACGCTTGGTCGAAGTCAGCATAAGTGCTGCCGCCGTCCGCGCCGCCGACGAAGGCGCCGGTGCCGTTTGTTGGCCGTGCGACGCGTTCGCCGAGTGCGGTGCCGAAGTCGGGATCGGGATTGCCGTTGTTGCTGTTTGATCCGACCTG
>JAYTPB010000009.1:0-11131 GCA_043747445.1 Sphingomonadales bacterium | reverse complement strand
TCGCGGACGCGGTCACGCCAATAGGTTTCGCGTTCGTTCAGGGTGAAATCCATGTGAGTCGTCCTCTCGAGTTTACCTTAACGTCAATGTCAGCTTTCGGGATGTATTTCTAGTCCTTATGACGATGACCCAGCCAGTTCGCGCAAACGCGCGTCATGCTCGGCTTTGCCAAAGGGAAAACGCATCAACATCACCGCCAAGCCAATTGTGAAGAGGAAGGTCAAAGCGCCCGACATACCAATAAGTGTCCAAAGCGTTTCGGCGGACACTTGCCCCTGTACTGCCTTTGTTGGAAAGGCGGAAAAAGTCAGTATCTGCGCGGCAAGCATGATACTAAAGCCTGAACAAAATTTTTGAGTCAGGAAAAAACCAGCAAAAAACAGACCCTCTTGTCGTGCGCCGCTTTTCACCTGAACCGCCTCAATCACATCGGACAGCATTGAGGGGATCAGAATGATTACCCCCGCCGCAGCTCCGGTTGCGACCGCCAGAAAGCCATACAATATGGCGATGTTCGGTAGCGTGGCCAGCGGTGGCATCAACCCAAGTGCTAGCAGAATATAGGGCGCAAAACCAAGCGTTAGTGTGACCAGCGCACAGAGTGCCGCCGCCGCGCGCTTGCCGAAACGTTCTGCAACGATTGGTACCACAAAAAAGGCGAGCAAAACCCCCATGAACAAAGCCATCGGATAAACGCTAAGCGCCTGTGGCGACAGCAGCCATACATACGTCATCAGATAATTGGCCATCGCAAAAGTGATGCCCTGATTGAGGTAGGCAAACATCGTCGCCAGCATCAGGATCAAAAACGCACGGTTACCAAATGCCGAAAACATGCCGCGCAATTCAGTCAGCATCGGCTGTTTTGGCGGCAGGCTTGTTGGGCGGTGCGCGATGCGGCCATGGGTACCAAAGGCCGCGACGAGGATTGAAACCAGCATCACGACTGCGCCCGCAAGTGCATAATTTTCATAGCCCTCACGGTTAAGCTGACCCACGGGCTGTGTCTCGCTTGGCACAAGGAACACCGCATAGGCACAGTAAAGCATTATAAGACCGCTCGCCCAGCCAAAAAGCGAGCGATAGCGCACGATGGCAGTGCGTTCATGATAGTCGCTGGTCAGTTCAGGAATGATCGCGGTGCTGGCAACTTCATTGCAGCTTAGTGCTGCACGCATCAGGATTGCAGTGCCGATCAGATAATAAAACAGCGCCTCGTGCGACCAATCAGGCGGATTCCAGATCAGCATCCAGGCAAGTGCTATTGGTAATGCTGAAGCGTAAATCCAAGGGTGACGCCGCCCCCAGCGCGTATTTGTCCGATCACTAAAATGGCCGATCAGCGGGTCAATGAGCGCATCTGCAAAAAGCGCGATCATTATCGCCAGCCCGACCCATGCCGAGGGCATTCCGATTACCTGATTATAATAGAAAATCAGGAAAACGCCGAACCCATTATCTTTGATCGCGATTGCGACCGCGCTTAACCCGGTTGCCAGCTTGGTTGGCAAGGGGACTTTCGTTGGCACAGGCGTCAGCATGTTTAGTTGGACTCTGCCAATGCTCTGATTGCGTCAAACAGTCCGGGAGACTCGGGATCCCAACTGTGACGTGGGCCTATCAGCAGGCCACCATCAACAAGAATATGCGTGCCAGTGATGAACGCGGCATCGTCACTCGCCAGAAATGCAACGGTGCCTGCAATATCTTCCGGCTTGCCGCCGCGCGCCACGGGCTGGGCATGATCGGACATCGATTGAATGATGCCCTTTGCCATGTCCTTCTTCTCGTCTGCTATCTCAAGTGAAGCCGTAAAAATATTGGTGTTGATAAAGCCGGGACAAATCGCGTTGACGCGAATCGCGTGCTTGGCGAGATCGCCCGCTGCAAGCTTAGTGAGATGCAGCACGCCGCCCTTTGCGACCGAATATGCTGTGGGTGCCATGCCCGTCGAAAGTGCAGCCACACTCGCGGTGTTGATGATTGATGCGCCAGCCCGGCCCTTCATGTGCGGCACGGCGTGGCGGATGCCCATCGCGACTGAACGCAACAGCAAATCCATGGTTCGATCCCAGCCCGCTGCATCAATCTCATCAATCGTTTCGTGTGCGCCACCAGCGCCCGCATTGTTGAAAACTATGTCAATCCCACCTGTTTTTTCGGCAGCAAAATCCATCAGAGCTTTGATCTCAGCGTCTGAACAGACATCGCAGTGCTTGTAATGGATTTTCCCGTTTGACGTCGCGGCCAGCTCAGCGCCCGCTTCATCATCAATATCAGCGGCGATTACGGTCGCACCTTCGGACGCCAGCCGCAGCGCAGTGGCCTTGCCAATTCCTGACGCGGCTCCGGTCACAACCGCAGTTTTCCCAGCGAATCTCATTGGCTTGCTCTCCTGAATTTGAGCGAAGCATAAGCAGATCGGGGGAGGCGTCAACGCACCTCAAACTGCCGTTACGGAAATGAGCGCTTGGTAATTGACGCTTGCGTAAAGCACCGTTGGCGACTTACTAACGCTCCAAACAAAGGAGAGTCCCGATGGCTGATCTTGAAACATTTCGAGCAGAAACCCGCGCATGGCTTGAGGCGAATTGCCCGCCCGAAATGCGCGAACCGATGCGCGATGAGGATGATGCGTGCTGGGGCGGACGCAACTTCAAGTTTAAGAACGCTGCGCAGAAGCAATGGCTCGACACGATGGCGGCCAAAGGCTGGACGGTGCCTGACTGGCCCAAAGCTTATGGCGGCGCTGGGCTGTCCCCTGCGGAAGCGAAGATCCTCAAGTCTGAAATGGCAAAGCTTGGATGCCGCAACCCGTTAATGTCATTTGGTATCTGGATGCTCGGCCCAGCGCTGCTCAAATTCGGCACTGAAGAGCAAAAGGTGCATTATTTGAACCAGATCGCACGCGGCGAAATCCGCTGGTGCCAAGGCTATTCAGAACCGGGTTCGGGCAGTGATCTTGTCTCGCTCCAAACGTTTGGCGAAGATATGGGCGATCATTGGAACGTCAACGGCCAGAAAGTTTGGACAAGCTACGCTGACAAGGCCGATTGGATTTTCTGCCTCGTCCGCACTGACAAGTCCGACAAATATAAGGGCATCAGCTTCCTGTTGTTTGATATGACGACACCCGGCGTCACCACCAAGCCGATCCTGCTGATCAGTGGCAACAGCCCGTTTTGCGAAACCTTTTTCGATAATGTGAAGGTGCCCAAACATCAGATCGTGGGTGAACTTAATCGCGGGTGGGATGTCGCCAAATATCTCCTCGGCCATGAGCGTGAGATGATTTCGGGCGGTGGCCTTGGTGAGGGCATGGCGTCTATCGGTGCGGCGCATAAAGAGGTGGCAGGCGAAGAACCCGTCCTGCGCGCTGATATGGCGATGTTTGATGTGGATACGATTGCTTTCCGCGCACACAGCGAACGCTTCATGGATGAAATGAAGAGCGGCAAGGGCCATCCCGCCGCGCCCAACGCCATGAAATATATTGGCACTGAGCTTAACAAGCGACGCCATGAACTGGTGATGGCGGCAGGCGGATCAGATGCACTTGAGTGGGATAGCAAACGCTCAAAGGGCGGGGCGAAGGCGCGTGGCTGGCTGCGCACCAAGGCCAATTCGATTGAGGGCGGCACGAGCGAAGTGATGCTCAACGTTGTCGCCAAACGCATCCTCGAACTGCCCGGAGCCTGATCCCCATGCCACTTTACCACACTGACGACCAGACGATGCTCAAGGATAGCGCAGCGCCGTTTATTGCTGAACATGCCCCGGTCAAACATTTGCGGAATTTACGTGATACTAATGATTCGACCGGGTTCAGCCGCGATCTGTGGAAGCAGTTTGCCGAGATGGGCTTTACGGGCGTTCTTGTTCCTGAAAGCCACGGCGGCATGGGCATGGGCCATGTTGAAGCCGGGATTATATTGGAAGAAATTGGACGCAATTTGACGCCCTCACCTTTCCTTACAACGGCAGTGGCTGCGGTAGAAGCGTTAAAGGCAGGCGGCGCAGGTCTGCGCGATCATTGGCTTCCCAAAATTGTGAGCGGTGATGCAATCATCGGCCTTGCGATTGATGAAGGTGCAAAGCATCGTCCCGCTGCAACCGCGCTCATCGCTGAACGTTCGGGCAATGGCTTTAAGCTCTCGGGTAAAAAGCAGTTTGTCGTTCACGGTCATGTTGCCGATATGCTGATTGTCTCGGCACGAACGGCGGGGGCAGCGGGTGAAGAAAATGGCATTACGCTTTTTGCTGTACCGCAGAATGCGGCTGGCCTGAGCGCGGATGCGGAGCGTTTGGCGGATTCTTCGCTCGCCGCGCGGCTTACACTTGACGGTGTTCATGTTGATGCCGACGCCGTGATTGGTGAGGTTGATGCGGGTTGGGGTGTGCTCACCAAGTTGCTTGATGCCGGCCGGATCGGGGCGGCAGCTGAAATGACTGGTGTTGGCGGCGCGGCGATGGATACGACTTTTGCCTATCTCAAAACCCGCAAGCAATTTGGGCAGCTTATCGGCGAATTCCAGGCGCTTCAACACCGCGCCGCGCATCTTTACGGCGAAATGGAGACCGCGCGGTCAGTGGTCTACAAGGCGCAGCAATTGCTTGATGACGGTGATCCGCGCGCTGAAATGTTTGTTGCGGTCGCCAAAGCCAAGGCAGGCAATGCCTGCAATCTGTCAGTGCGCGAAGGGGTTCAGATGCACGGCGGCATTGGAATGACTGACGAATATGATATCGGGCTATATATGAAGCGTGACCGCGCTTTGAACGAGTTTTTCGGTGATGCGCGTTTTCACGCAGACCGTGTTGCAACGATGAGTGGATACTAATCATGGACACATCAAAACTTTTTTCACTTGAAGGGCGCATTGCCCTGATCACTGGCGGATCACGCGGAATTGGCAAGATGATCGCCAAGGGGTTCATCGCCCAAGGTGCGAAGGTTTACATCTCGTCACGCAAAGCACCAGCCTGCGAAGAAACCGCTGCTGAGCTTGGCCCCAACTGCATTGCCATTCCGATGGATGTCTCGACCGTTGCTGGCTGCAAGGCGCTCGCCGAAGCCTTCGCGGTGCTTGAGCCAAAGCTTGATATCCTTGTTAATAATGCAGGCGCTGGCTGGGGTGCGGATTTTGAAACCTTCCCTGAAAGTGGCTGGGACAAGGTCATGGATTTGAACGTGAAATCGCCCTTTTTCCTGACG
Organism: Sphingomonadales bacterium; assembly: GCA_043747445.1. Taxonomy (GTDB): domain Bacteria; phylum Pseudomonadota; class Alphaproteobacteria; order Sphingomonadales; family Sphingomonadaceae; genus Aquisediminimonas. The sequence continues at coordinate 5,916 of JAYTPB010000009.1, read as the reverse complement.
CAATCCTTTTATCCTGCGCTCAAAGCCGCAGCCACAGCAGCGCGACCTGCAAAGATCATCAACATTGCTTCAATTGACGGACTGCGTCTCAATGCGTGGGAAACTTATAGCTATCAGGCGTCAAAGGCGGCGGTAATCAACCTTACCAAGCGTACCGCTGCGCGCCTCGTTAGCGATCACATCCACGTTACCGCGATTGCGCCGGGCGCGTTCGCCTCCGAAATGAACCGTGCCGCGCGTGATCATGCAGAAACTGTCGCCAAATCAATCCCAGCCAAGCGTGTTGGAATTGATGAGGATATGGCGGGCACCGCGATTTTCCTTGCAAGCAAGGCTGGCGATTATGTCGTGGGTGATACCATCGTGGTTGATGGCGGGCTGGTACACGCAGCGCTCGGAACGAGTATTGACGCTTAGGGCGGAGGTTTTTACTCCGCTGCGACCGCCAGTTCAGGCTCTTTCCAAACCAGTACGGGCTTGCGCGCCGCGAGTGTTTCATCAAGTCGACGACGCGGCGCAAAATGCGGCGCTGATTTCAGGCTCGCATCGCCCGCCCGTGCACGATCTGCAACTGACCTTAGCGCGGTGATAAACTGATCAAGCGCTGCCTTGCTCTCGGTTTCGGTTGGCTCAACCAGCATCGCGCCGTGGACGACGAGCGGAAAATAGACCGTCATCGGGTGGAAGCCTTCGTCGATTAGCCCCTTGGCGATGTCGAGTGTTGAAAAACCCTCGGCCATCCCATTATCGGAGAACAGCGCCTCGTGCATACACGGGCCACTTCCCGCGAACGGAGCTTCGAGGCTGTTTTCAAGGCTGCGCAACACATAATTGGCGTTGAGCACTGCATCTTCAGCAACTTGACGCAGACCGTCCGCGCCGTGGCTCAATATGTAAGTGAGCGCGCGGCTGAACATCCCCATCTGGCCGTGGAACGCCACCATCCGGCCAAAAGTGGAGGCATGATGATCACCCGTCGTTTCTTCCTCAACCAGAATGAAATGATCACCGGATTTGTCAACAAAGGGCAGCGGCGCAAATGGCGCGAGTGCGGCTGAAAATACCACTGGCCCTGAACCCGGCCCACCGCCGCCGTGCGGGGTTGAAAAGGTTTTGTGCAAGTTGATGTGCATCGCATCAACGCCCAGATCGCCGGGGCGAACGCGGCCAACGATGGCGTTGAAATTCGCGCCGTCACAGTAAACAAATGCGCCTGCCGCATGGACAGCCTCTGAAATCGCGCGAAGGTCACGTTCAAACAGCCCGCAGGTGTTGGGATTGGTGATCATCACCGCTGCCACATCAGGGCCGAGCCGCGCTTTGAGCGCTTCAAAATCAACCCGGCCTTCGGGCGTCGCCGGAATATCCTCAACGCGGTAGCCCGCAAAGGCGGCCGTCGCGGGATTAGTGCCATGCGCGCTTTCGGGGCAGAGGACGACTGAACGCGCGTCGCCGCGTGCCTCAAGCGCTGCGCGGATTGCGAGAATGCCGCACAATTCGCCGTGCGCGCCTGCCTTGGGTGACATCGCAACCGCAGGCATTCCGGTCAGCGTTTTGAGCCAATGCGCAAGCTGATCAATCAACTCAAGCGCGCCCTGCACAGTTTCCACAGGCTGGAGCGGATGGACGTCGGCAAATCCGGGGAGCCGCGCCATTTTTTCATTAAGACGCGGATTATGCTTCATCGTGCACGAGCCGAGTGGGAAGAAACCGAGATCAATCCCGTAATTCTGGCGGCTGAGCCGGGTATAGTGGCGCACCGTTTCAGGTTCTGACAGACCGGGCAGGCCAATCGCGCGGCCACGCTCAAGCCCACCGAGGCGTGACGCAACTTTTGGTGCGTCAGCCAGATCAACCCCGGTTGTTTCACCGTCGCCAATTTCAAAGATCAGTGCCTCTTCAAGCATGAGTGCGCGGTTGCCCGTTGTTGTTGCGGCACTGGTTGCCACGCCACCCATTTCGGGGCGCCATCCGCTTTGATTGACCGCACTCATGCCAGCAACTCCTCAAGCTTGGCCGCCAAGGCTTCAATATCCTCAAGCGTAGTGGTTTCGGTAACGGCAACGACGAGGCCGTTTTCAAGGTTGTGCGCCTCAGGATAGAGTCGTCCCAGAGAGACGCCGCCAAGGATGCCGTGGTGCGATAATTCTCTCACAATCGGGCGCGCGGGCTTGGCAAGCTTCAAAGTGAATTCGTTGAAGAAGCTGGTATTGATCAGGGTCACCCCTGCGACTTTCGCCAGCCGGTCAGCCGCCTGCACCGCAAGCCCGTGGTTGAGCGCGGCCAAATCACGCAGGCCGCGCTCACCAAGCAAGGTCATATGCACGCTAAACGCCAGCGCACACAGCCCCGAATTGGTGCAAATGTTTGATGTCGCCTTCTCACGGCGAATATGCTGTTCGCGCGTTGAAAGCGTCAGGACGAAGCCGCGCTTGCCCTCAGCGTCAACCGTCTCGCCGCACAGCCGCCCTGGCATTTGCCGCACGAATTTTTCCTTGCAGGCAAACAGCCCAACATATGGCCCGCCAAATTGCAGGCCAACGCCGAGCGATTGCCCTTCGCCGACAACGATATCGGCCCCCATTTCGCCAGGCGCGCGGATCGCGCCGAGCGCGACGGGTTCTGTCACCACCGCGATCAGCAGCGTACCGTGTTCGTGGGCTTTGGCGGCAATCGCGGAAAGGTCTGTAATGCGCCCGAGGATATCAGGATATTGCACAACAACGCAGCTTGTTTCGCCGTCAATGCTGGCAATGAGGCGATCTGCGTCGGTTTCGGCGGCAAGCGTTGGCAGCGCCGTATCAAGTGCATCGCCGGTAAATTTCGCCATTGTCTGTGCGACGCTGACATAGTGGGGGTGAAGCCCTGATGAAAGCACCGCTTTGCTGCGCTTGGTTACGCGGCGGGCCATCACGACCGCCTCCCAGCACGCGGTTGAGCCATCATACATGCTCGCGTTCGCCACATCGCAGCCGAACAGCCGCGCAACCTGCGTTTGAAATTCAAACAGCATTTGCAGTGTGCCCTGCGCGATTTCGGGCTGATAGGGGGTGTAAGCGGTCAAAAACTCGCCGCGCTGAATGATATGATCAACGCTTGCGGGCACATGGTGTTTATACGCGCCGCAGCCAAGGAAAAACGGCCCCGCACCCGCGACCATATTCTTGGCGGCAAGTGCCGACATATGCCGCTCAACCGCCATTTCGCTCGCGTGATAAGGCAGACCAGCGATAGGCCCATCAAGCTGCGCTTGCGCAGGCACATCAACGAACAGATCGTCGATGGTGTTCGCGCCGATCACGCTCAGCATCGCGCTGCGGTCGCTTTGGGTCAGGGGTAGGTAACGCATTATTTTCCTCTCAAAGCCCAGCCACAAAGGCCGTGTACGCGGCTTCATCCATCAGGCCGTCAAGCTCTCCTGCGTCAGCAAGCGTCAGTTTGAAAAACCAGCCAGCACCTTCGGGATCGCTATTCACTAACGCGGGATCATCGCCAAGCGCGTCATTGCCTTGGGTCACGGTGCCACTGACTGGTGCATAAACATCCGAAGCGGCCTTGACCGATTCCACTACCGCTGCGTCACCACCCTTCTTGAGCGTTGCGCCAACCGCAGGCACTTCGGCAAACACGATGTCGCCAAGCTGTTCCTGCGCATAGGCCGTGATGCCAACCGTTGCGCTATCGCCGTCAACATCGATCCATTCATGATCTTGGGTGAAATAGCGGCTCATGCGGGCTTTCCTTTCCGGTGATAGCGATTGGGGATGAAGGGCGTTGGTGAGACGGTCGCGGCAATCCGCTTGCCACGCACTTCGATTTCAACTTGTGTGCCGGACGCGGTAAAATCGCGCGTGACATAGCCCATTGCGATTGGAAATCCGAGTGAAGGAGCGAAACCACCCGAGGTCAGCACGCCGATTTGACTAGTGCCATCAAAGATGAGTGCGCCTTCACGCGCGGGCATTTTGCCCTCGATTTTGAGGCCAACGCGTTTTTTTGCGGGGCCATTTGCAAGTGCGCCAAGAATGCGCTCAGCGCCAGCAAAGCCGCCCTGTTCACGGCGGCGCTTGTTGATCGCAAAGGTCAGATCGCCCTCAACGGGGTCAATCGCAGGATCAAGATCATGGCCGTAAAGCGGAAGCCCCGCCTCAAGCCGCAGCGAATCGCGCGCACCGAGCCCGATGGGCTTCACCTCAGTCTGATCGCACAAAGCAGTTGCGAGCGCCTCCACCACTTCCACCGGAACCGAAATCTCAAAGCCATCTTCGCCAGTATAACCCGAACGGCTGATCCAAAGCGGGGTGTGGCCCCATAGGAACGATCCAGCCTCCATGAAATAAAGCGCATCAACGCCCGGCACAACCCGCTTCAACGCGTCAACCGCCTTTGGCCCTTGCAGTGCAAGCAAGGCGCGGTCTTCCATATGGTTGAGTGTGATATCATCGGGCAGGTTTTCACGGAGATAGCCGATATCTTCCCACTTCACCGCGCCGTTGACGACGATATAAATCCCCATCGGGGTGGTCGTGATCATCAGATCATCAAGGATGCCGCCATCTTCGCCGAGCAGCAGCGAATAGCGCATCCGCCCTTCGCCAAGCGCCGCAATATCGCCGGGGACGATGGCCTCAAGCGCCGCCGCCGCCCCGTCACCTGACAGCATGAGTTGGCCCATGTGCGACACGTCAAACAACCCAGCGCTCTCACGCGTCCAAAGATGTTCGGCAATGATGCCTTCATATTGGATCGGCATATGATAGCCCGCGAATTCGACCATGCGCGCGTTCTTCGCGCGGTGCCATGCGTCAAGCGGCAGCGTTTCAACTTCGGCAATTTCGGCTTCGTCGCTCATCTTCATTCCCGGCACATAGAGTCAGGAGTACAGGCGTGCTGCCAGTACCACAGCCCCCTCTGTCACCGGAACCTGAGAGCTATCACTGAGACAGGCCCAGCTTACCCCTTCGGTGGCCCCAGCCGAAACTGACGCGCTTTCCAGAGTGTCGCAAAAGCCGTAGCGGTCCTTTTGCCTGAGAGATTCCGGGGCGGTTGCTCCTTCGGCGGTTCTGGCAAGCCAAAACGCTCTCCCGCTTCGTCAGCGACATTGCGGCTTTGGCGAATGCACTTAGTCAAGTCAACTGCGATTAACGCGTTGCGTTATACTGCAATTGTTCCGAAGTAAGCTGGAAACCGATGAGAAGTTCAAAACTTGCCTTGGCAACGGCGGCGCGGACTTCAGGATCGGCAATTGGGTCAACCGCAGCGTCAGTATCGCCCGCCTTGCGCTTGCGCGTGATCCGCTCGCGAATATCTTCGGGCAGGGTGGCGGCAGCGCGATTGACATTGGCACTGGCTGAGCCGCGCGCGGCGGCGCGCAAATCGCCATCCTTAAATTCAAGCGTGACTGAACCAACGCGCTTTGCAACGACCAAGCGACCGGCCCGGACGACTGTTGAAAAATAGGGCAGGGTGACAGTACGTGCGCCAGCCGAATTTGACCGCCTGCCGATCACATCAAATGTTGCTGTCGCGACGACATCCTGACCCGAATCGGTGCAGGTGCTGCGGACGTTGGTGAGGTCTGCAACAATATCAATCGCGCGCGCATCGCGGCTTGAGGGCGGATCGAAGATGGTAATGTCGCCGGTATAGCTTGGCACCGCGACCGCCGGGCAGGCGCTGCGCGTGACCGAAACCCCGCCAGTGGCATCAATTTCACCGTCTCTCGCGCATCCTGCAATCAGGATGGCAAAGGCGGAGGCGGCAATAAAAGGGGTATAACGCGGCACTGGCAAATTCCCATATTTGGCGAAAATCACTTGCCGTATAGGAAGGCGCTTTCGCCGCTGCAAGCAATCGCGTAAGGACGCGCGTTAATATGACTGAAAAACCTTCGCTTCACCTCCTCATTGCTGCCCC
>JAYTPB010000008.1:0-26001 GCA_043747445.1 Sphingomonadales bacterium | reverse complement strand
GCCATTCGCCTCAACCGCCTTGATCATCGCTTGCGAAGTGCGTTGGCCAAACGTCCCGTTGGGTACAAGCCCGGCAAAGCTTGTCATGCCCTTGCTGCGGGCAAAGCTGACGACCCGGTCAATCGATTGGGTCGGCACAAAGCCGAGCAGATACGTGCCGTTGCCGACCACTGAAACATCATTTGAAAAAGTAATAAGTGGCACTTTTGCCGCGCGGCCAATCGGCGCGACGGCGCGGACATCCTCGGCAAGGAGCGGCCCGATGATCAGGCGGTTGCCATCGGCAATTGCGCGCTGAGCGGCGGCGGCGGCACCCGTTCCTGTGTCATACGTCGTGATTCGGATATTTTTGCCGCCGGTATCAAGCACGGCAAGATTGGCAGCGTTGGCAATCGATTCGCCAACCGCTGCGCTGCTCCCCGTCATCGGGACAAGCAAAGCAATCCGGTGGCGCGCAAGGTCTGTTGGCAGCGGTGTTGTGGTCGGCGGTGCTTCGACGGGCGGCGGCGCATCGACGGTTTTTGGCGGGCCTTTGGGGACAATCTGACATGCGGCAAGGACTGCGCTCGCAAAAACAAGCGTGCTCCAACGCTTGACCGCCGCGCGTTTGGACACAGTCGTGCCTTGCTCTAATGCCTGTGTGTCTGCCATGACCCTACCCCTTATGAACGCAACACTTGACCCCGGCCTATACATCGTCGCGACGCCAATCGGCAATCTTTCCGATTTAAGCGCGCGCGCTGCCGCGATTCTTGCACAGGCGGACGTCATCGCGGTTGAGGATAGCCGCGTGACGGCAAAGCTGCTGCGCCATATTGGCGTCAAGCGGCCAATGATTGCCTATCATGATCATGTTGCTGAGGGGGTTCGCCCAGCGCTGATCGCGCGGATGGCAAATGAAGCGGTGGCACTGGTAAGTGACGCCGGGACGCCACTTATTTCCGATCCCGGCTATAAACTGGTGCGTGATGCGCGCGCGGCGGGGAGGCTGATCATCACGATTCCGGGGCCATGTGCCGCGATTGCGGCTTTGACATTGGCGGGCTTACCGACTGACCGATTCCTGTTCGTCGGCTTCCTGCCCGAAAAGGCCAAGGCCCGTGATGAAGCGATTGCAGAGATTGCCACTATCCGTGCAACTTTGATCCTTTACGAATCAGGTAAGCGACTCGGCAAGACACTGATTGCACTTCAACAGAGTCTGGGTGATCGCCCCGCCGCCGTCGCGCGCGAAATCAGCAAGATGTATGAGGAATGTGTGGACGGGACGCTGTCCTCGCTCGCGGCGCGCTATGCAGGTGCCGCGCCAAAAGGTGAGATTGTCATCCTCATCGGCCCGCCACAAGAGGCGCAGGCCGCCTCGGAAGCTGATGGTGATGCGGCGCTTGCCGAGGCACTAACAAGGCTCTCTCCCGCAAAAGCCGCAAGCGAAGTTGCCAAGCGCTTGGGGCTTGATCGACGTACACTCTATGACCGGGCGATGGCGTTGCCGCGCAGATGAACCGTCAAGAGGCCGAGCGGTTTGGCGCCTGGGGGGAGCGCCGCGCGGCATGGTGGCTCCGCTTCCACGGCTGGCGGATCATCGCGCGCCGGGTGAAGCTGCGCAGCGGAGAGATTGACCTGATCGCGCGGCGCGGGCGCACAACCGCCTTTGTTGAGGTCAAGACGCGGCGGACGGCGGCTGATCTCGACACAGCGGTTGATGCTTACCGTTTACGACGAGTGGCGGCAGCGACGAATGCAGTTGCGCATCTGTATGCCAAGCCGGGCGATGATATCCGCATCGACGTGATCCTCGTTGCCCCGCGAAGCTGGCCGCGCCATCTCACCAACGTTTGGCAGGGCGGCTGACGCATTTTTCAAAAAATGACTCAGCAGTGCAGATTTCGCTGTCCTATTTAATATTGTTCCATTTATGTTCTTTTTCCAGACCGGTAAAGGAGACATAGAAATGGCAAGTTATTTTCATATTGATCAATTGATTGACGACGTTATCGGTCGCGAAGGCGGCTATTCAAACCATCCGGCGGATCGCGGCGGCGCAACGCGCTGGGGCGTAACCGAGGCAGTGGCACGTGCGCATGGCTATCGCGGCGATATGCGCGATTTCCCACGTGCTGATGCAGTTGAAATTTATCGGCGGCTCTACTGGATCAAACCCGGTTTTGATCAAGTTGCGACGCGTGCGCCGAAGGTTGCAGCCGAGCTGTTTGATACAGGCGTCAACATGGGGCCGGGCACCGCGACGGGGTTTCTCAAGCGCACACTCAACGCGCTCAACCGGGGTGAGGTTGATTATGATGATATTGGCAGCACGCCGATCATTGATGCGGCCACGCTTGCAGCACTTGATGCGTTCATGGCCAAACGCAAACCGAACGGAGAGGCTGTCCTCCTCAAGGCACTCGAAGCGCTTCAGGGTGAGCGTTACGTCCGCTTGGCCGAAACCCGGCCCGCCAATGAGGCATTTCTCTATGGCTGGCTCGCCAACCGGATCGGCTGAAAACCCCTTACACGGTGTAATCTTTGTAATCTTCCAGACAGAAAAGGCGAAAAATCATGTCCCTCATTGATGCCGTCATCGGCCCAATCGGCAAATTGCTCGACAAGATCATCCCCGATCCGCAAGCGCGTGACCGGGCGAAAATGGAACTGCTCCAGTTACAGGGTAGCCAAGAAATGGAGGCTTTGAAGGCGCAGCTTTCCGCCATCCTTGCCGAGGCGGGGAGCACTGACCCGTGGACGAGCCGCGCGCGGCCATCCTTCCTTTATGTCATGTACACGATCATCCTCTGGGCGATCCCGATGGGGCTGATCGCGGCGGTCGCGCCCGATATGGCAAAGGGGATTGCAAACGGCATGAACGCCTATCTCGCCGGGATTCCCGAGCCGCTGTGGGCGCTCTTTGGCACGGGCTATCTTGGCTACACCGCCGCGCGCCAATGGGGCAAGGTTAAGGGTGTGGAGCGCTGATCCGCCAGCCCCATAGGCTCAGGCCAAGCATTGCCGCATTTGAGACAAAGTCGAGCGCCATCCACTGATTGAACACGGGCACGACGAACACAAACCAATAGTTGAACCAGAAAAAGGGCAGTAAGGCGACGGCATAAATCAGGAAGGTACGGCGGGTGAAAATGCTGAACCAGACAAACAGCCCGCCAAGCACCGCCTGTGCCCCGAAACAGCCCATCATCAGCGCGCTGGTTGCGCTCAAATGCTGGTAGGATGGGCTCACCGTCAGCCGCTCGACCATAGCCGGTGCGATCAGGCACCAGCCGCCGAGGATAAGGTAAGGTAGTGCGATCAGCCGCTGGATATGGATTGGTTTCATGTAGCGGTAATACAGCGATTTGACGCCAGTGTCCAACATCTCTCTTGAAACACCAGCCCTCCCCGCCCCATATCCCTTCCATGAGTGAAACCCCAAAATGGCACGGCACCACGATTGTCTCAGTTCGCAAGAACGGCAAGGTGGTGATAGCAGGCGATGGTCAGGTCTCGATGGGCCAGACTGTGATGAAACCCAATGCGAAGAAAGTCCGCCCGCTTGGCAGTGGCCAAGTGATTGCTGGCTTTGCGGGCGCGACCGCTGATGCGTTCACGCTGTTTGAACGGCTTGAGCGCAAGCTTGAGCAGTTTAACGGGCAGCTAATGCGCTCGGCGGTTGAGCTGGCCAAGGATTGGCGGACGGACAAATATCTCCGCAATCTCGAAGCCATGATGATCGTTGCCGATAAGGATGTGACCCTGATCCTCACAGGCAATGGCGATGTGCTTGAGCCGGTGGACGGCATCGCTGCGATTGGATCGGGCGGCAATTTCGCCCTCGCGGCGGCGCGCGCGCTCAAGGAGTATGAGGCTGACGCCGAAGTTCTCGCGCGCAAGGCGATGGCGGTTGCGGCCGAAATTTGTGTTTACACCAATGATCAGTTGACCGTTGAAGTGCTTGATGCGGCTTGACCGTTCGCGCCGTACCCTTTTCCCCGAAAGACAAAAATGAATAACAGCCTTACCCCTAAAGCCATTGTTGCGGCACTTGATGAACATATCATTGGCCAAGCCGAAGCCAAGCGCGCGGTGGCCGTCGCGATGCGCAATCGCTGGCGCCGCCAGCAGCTTTCGCCCGAACTGCGCGATGAAGTGACGCCGAAGAATATCCTGATGATTGGCCCGACGGGCTGCGGCAAGACCGAGATTTCTAGGCGTCTAGCCAAGCTTGCTGACGCGCCGTTCGTCAAGGTTGAGGCAACCAAATTCACTGAGGTCGGCTATGTTGGGCGTGATGTTGAACAGATTGCACGCGATTTGGTTGAAGAGGCGATCCGGCTCGAAAAGGAACGCCGCCGGGTTGCGGTCAAGGATAAGGCAGAAGAGGCGGCAATGGCGCGCTTGCTTGATGTGTTGACTGGCAAAGGCGCTTCGGAGGCGACGCGCGCGGCGTTTCGTCAGCGCTTTGCCGATGGCCACTTGGATGAAACCGAGATTGAAATTGAACTTGAAGCCACTCCGCAGACCCAGTTTGAAGTGCCCGGCGGCGGCGGGATGGGAATGATCAACCTGTCCGAAATGATGGGCAAGGCGTTTGGCCAGGGCCAGATGAAACGGCGTAAGATCAACGTTCGCGCGGCATGGAGCAAGCTGGTTGAGGAAGAGGCTGACAAGCGGCTTGATCAGGATGAACTCAGCCGGACAGCGCTTGCCGATGCTGAGGCGAACGGGATCGTGTTTCTTGATGAGATTGACAAGATCGCGGTTTCCGATGTGCGCGGTGGCAGCGTCAGCCGCGAAGGCGTTCAGCGTGATTTGCTGCCGCTGATCGAGGGCACCACGGTTTCGACCAAATACGGCCCGATGAAAACCGATCATATCCTCTTTATCGCAAGCGGCGCATTCCATGTGGCCAAACCAAGCGATTTGCTCCCCGAATTGCAGGGTCGCTTGCCGATCCGGGTTGAACTCAAGGCGCTGACTCAGGCCGATTTTGTACGCATCTTGAAGGACACCCGGGCGAGCCTTGCCGACCAGTATCAGGCACTGCTCGCCACCGAAGGCGTTGGCATTACCTTCACTGATGACGGGATTGAGGCAATCGCCCGAACGGCTGCTGAAGTGAATGAAGCGATCGAGAATATCGGCGCACGGCGGCTATCCACGGTGCTTGAAAAACTGCTTGAGGATGTCAGCTTTGAGGCCGAGGATCGGCAGGGAACAACGGTGGTGATTGACGCGGCCTATGTTGACAGCCAGCTTGCCAGCATCGTGCGGAATACCGATTTGTCGAAATATATTTTGTAATGCGCTATTTCGTTCTTGATATGTTTTGACTTCTATGCTCGATTGTATGTCTCGAATCATCTTGGAGACAGGCCATGACTCACACCGGCGGATGCCACTGCGGCGCAGTGCGTTATGAAGTGATCGGCACGCCGCAGCATGTTGCGCTTTGCCATTGTAGCGACTGTCGACGAAGTGCGGGCGCGCCGATGGTGGCGTGGGCAGCCTTTGCCGAAAATGAAATGACCGTCACCCAGGGCGATACCAAAACCTTCAACTCATCGGGAACGGCGATGCGCAGTTTTTGTCCTGAATGCGGCACTGGGCTGTTTTACCGTAACGAGGCGTTTTTGCCCGGCATCGTTGATATCCAATCAGCAACGCTTGATGATCCCTCCGCACTTCCGGCAGGCGCGCATATCCAGACGGCGGAACGGATTGACTGGATGGCCGACGCGCATAGCCTGCCCGCATTTGTACGCTACCCCGGCTGACGCTTTGGCGGCGCAGTAACCAAACCGGATTTTCAAGCGAACAACGGTTCAATCTAATCCGGAGACTGACATGCGCTTTATCACGCCCTTCCTGTTCGCAGCACCTGTAGCCTTTGTCGCAATGGCTTTTCCGGCGGCGGCCGCAGAAATTGCAACTGGTGCAAAAATGCCAGCGGGATTTGCCGCGAAGGATGCGGCAGGCAAGCCGCGCACCCTTGCCAGTGTGGCGGGTAAAAAGGGCACTGTTTTGGTGCTGTATCGTTCGGCCAAATGGTGCCCTTATTGTCAGGCGCAGTTGAAGGAACTCAAAGCGGCACAGGCTGAACTCGGTGCGCGCGGTTACAGTATCGTTGGGCTTAGCTATGATGCGCCAGAAGTCCTCGCGGCATTCGCGGCAAAAACAGGGATTAGCTATCCGCTGCTTTCGGATGAAAAATCGGCAATGATTGATGCGCTCGGCCTGCGTGATCCGGCATACGCGGCGGGCAGTTTTGCCGCTGGCGTGCCAAAATCTTCAACACTCATTATCGACAAGGCGGGCGTTGTCCGTTGGAAATCAGTCGCAACGGATTATAAAGTGCGCCCGCAAAATAGCGCGATCATCGCGGCGGTTGATGCGCTCAAATAGGCTCAACCGCCCTCGGGCTTAACGACCAGCATCATCGCCTTATCCTGAAGGAACCAGCGCTTTGCGGTTTCTTGGAGCTCAGCAGGGGTAATCCGGCCATAGTCACTTGAAAGCGTGCGCAGCGCTTCGGTCTTGCCTTTGTCCTGCGAAAGCCCGGCAAGCTGGCTCATCCAGAAGGTGTTGCCACTTGAGGCGCGCGCGATGAACTGACGGAGCGGCGTAACCGCGCGAACCAACTCATCTGCGGTTACTGGCTTGGCGGCAAGGTCATCAGCGATTGACCGCGCAATCCTGTAAAACAGGTCAATCCGGTCGGGGCGCAATTGCGATGAGATAATGAAGCTCCCGCCGCTTTGGAGCGACAACGGCCAATTGCTGTTAACGTTAGGGCTATAGCCAGCCCCTTCGGTTTCGCGAAACTCATTGAACATCCGGTCATTAAAAATGCTCGAAAGCAGCTCAAGTTTGCGCGATTCGTAAAGCCCAGCCGTCCCGCCACCAAGCGGATAGGCGAGCACTGCGGCGGCCTGATCGGCGGGGCCGCTGTGAAAACGAACGATGGGTGTCGCCGTTGCCGCCGGCCCGCGTGAGCCGATGCTGCCAGCAAGCGGGCGCGCGGCGCTGCGTTTTTTAAGCGCGCCAAAGGTCTCACCAACCGCCGCAATTGCATCGTCAGCGGCAATATCACCAAAGATCAGGACTTCGATTGGCCCTGTTTTAAGAAGTGGCTCCCAAAACTGGCGGAATGCTTGCGGCGTCAGCGCTTGTATCGCTTCGCGCGACGGCGTGCCCCAGCGGGTATCGCCGCCGTGCAAAAGCGAAGACAAATCGCGCGAAAGCACTGACTGCGGGCTGGTGCCAAGCGTATCATAGTTGGTGAGGAAAGCCGCGCGCGCGCGCTGCACAGGGGCTGCGTCCCAGCGCAGCGACGTCATCTGGCTGGCAAGCAGCTTCAATTGATCAGTGAGGTCTGCCGCGCGCGTTTGCGAACGCAAGACGAAGGCACTTTCACCAATGTCAAACCCTGCATTGATCCGCCGCCCGCTGGTCAGCCGGTCAAGCGCGTTCTGATCATAGTTGGCGACGCCACCTGCAAGCAGTGCTGCTGATCCAGCCCATGCCACCGTCTGCTTATTCGATGGCAGCGCTTGTAGCCCACGGCCGAAGCGCACTTGGACATAGATTTTTCCGGTCTCTGCGGGGTTGGGGTAGAGAATCATATTGACGCCGTTGGCAAATTTAATCTGCTCCATCCCTAGATCGGGGATTGGCTCACGCTTTTTGATTTTGCCCGGCTTGCCAAGCGATGGCAGTTGATTGAAGCTCCCAACAGGGGCAGTTGATGCAGAGGCAATCGCGGTGACCTCGGCATTGACGGCCGCAGCAAGCGCTTCGTTGCCGCCCTTTATTGGCGTTCGGCTCGTCAGCACTGCACGTGGGCCGACCCCGTTGAAAAGCGCGCGCGTCGCGACGCGAATGCCCTCAGGAGTAATTTTATTCTTGATCCCACTGAACACATCAAGTGCGACTTGGGCGGAGGCAACTGTCTCTCGAATGTTGACGGCTTCAATCAAGTCATCGGCTTGTTTTGCCGCAGCCTCGGTGCGCTGCGTATCGACGCCGACTTGAAGTGCAGCGAAAAACTCACCGGCCTCGCGGTCGATATCGGCCTGCACACTTGGATTGGCGAGCGCGTCAGCAATCACCGCGCGCACATCACGCACGGCGGCCTGCCAATCATCGCCAAGCGGTACAATCTGCACAAACGTGCCGTCAACCGAACGCGCAATATCGTCGCGGTCAACCGAGGCTTGGAGGAAGCTGCCGCCAGCCCGCGCGCGCTCTTCAAGGCGGCGGTTGATCAGGCGCAGCGCAACCAGTTCAACGAGACGCCCTTGATTATAGGCAATCGTATCGGCCTTTTGCACCCACGGCCGCAGTGTGGCGAGGCTGACAACAAGTGGCACACCGGGTTCGGTAATGACGAGGTTCGCCAGTGCCTTGGGATCGGGTTTGCCGAAATCGGGGTCGGGTGTCGACGGGCCTTTGCCGCGCCAGTCGGAAAAATATTTGATAATCATTTGTTCAAACAGCGCAGGATTACCGTCGCCGACGATCACGACAATTGCGCGTTCGGGGCGATACCAGCGTTCATGAAATGCGCGCAGCGATGCTGCGGTCGCCGCGTTCAGCGCCGCAGTCGTGCCGATGGGGGAGCGTGTTGCGAGCAGTTGACCGGCAAAATAATGCGCGCGCGTCGCATCGCCAACCCGAACATCAGCGCCAGCCTGTTCGCGCGCTTCAGCCAGGACAGTGCGCCTTTCAGACTCAACTTGGTCAGGCTTGAGTTCAGGCGCGGACATCATCCCCGACAGGATTTTGACACTTTCATCAAGCCCTGACTTTGTGGCGTTGGGCAGATCAAGCTTATAGATTGTCTGGGTGTTGGTGGTTGAGGCATTGGTATCGCTGCCAAAGGTAGCGCCGAGCCGCTGCCAGATTTTGATTGACTCGCCGTCGGCAACGTAGCGCGATCCTTGAAAGCTCAAATGCTCAACAAAATGCGCAAAGCCGCGCTCGCTTTCGCGCTCCATCAGTGAACCCGCTTCAATGTTGACGCGGATCGAAACCTGGCCAGGCGGTACCCCGTTTCGCCGCACTGCGTAACGCACACCGTTGGGCAGGACGCCAAACGTCCACGCTGGATCAGGTGGAATGTCACTTCCAACATAAAGCCAAGGCACAGCTTTGGTTGGCTTGATAACCGGAATCTGCGGTTGCGATAGTTTTGCTTCAGCAGCAAACGACGGCGTGACAAGTCCAAAGCTAAGCAGCAGGACAAAAGCGGAGCGCAACGCGCGATACATGGGGAACTGCATAACTGCGGTTTAGGCGGCGAAATTCATGGCGGCTAGAGGCTAATCACATAAATTCGGTTGAGCTGAGACGAATGTTTTTATGAGCTGTGTTGTGTTGGTACAAAAGTTGGGGGCTCACACAATAGTCCAGCCAAGCCTCTCCCCAGCATGAAATGGCACGATAGCCTTATCAACGGCATCGACCGTCTGCGATGCAATGATGTCCGTGCGCTCAAGTGTGACCGTTCCAGCGTTGAGCGGCAGCCCATAAAAACGCGGGCCATGCTCTGAGGTGAAACCTTCGAGCCGGTCAAGTGCGCCTTCCTCATCAAAAACCATTGCATAGCTTTCAAGCGCGTAAGGCGCGTTGAAAATGCCCGCACAGCCACACGCTGATTCCTTTTCGCTGATCAAATGGGGCGCACTATCGGTGCCAAGGAAGAATTTGGGCGATCCTGAGGTTGCTGCTTTGCGCAGAGCAATGCGGTGCTGTTCGCGCTTGGCAACGGGCAGGCAATAGGCGTGAGGGCGGAAGCCGCCCGCAAACATTGCGTTACGATTGATGTGGAGGTGATGCGGTGTGATGGTCGCCGCGATAGTGGGGCCAGTGCTTTCAACAAAGGCAACCGCATCCGCCGTTGTAATATGTTCAAAGACGATTTTCAGCCCCGGCAGATCGCGGATAAGACGCTGCAAATGCCGCTCAATGAAAACCGCCTCACGATCGAAAATATCAATATCGCCGTCCGTCACTTCGCCGTGAATGAGGAGCGGCATTCCAACATCTTGCATGGCTTCAAGCACGGGATAGATGCGCGCGATGTCGGTCACGCCGTGTGAGGAATTGGTTGTTGCATGAGCGGGGTAGAGCTTGCACGCCGTAAATACGCCTTGCGCAAAACCGCGCGTGATTTCGGATTTGTCTGCGCCGTCGGTCAGATAGCATGTCATAAGCGGGGTGAAATTGATGCCCGGCGACACCGCAGCGACAATGCGACTGCGATAGGCTTCAGCAGCGGCAACCGTTGTAATTGGCGGCGAAAGGTTCGGCATGACAATCGCGCGCGCGAATTGCCGCGCGGTATAATTAACAACTGCGCGCAGCATATCGCCGTCGCGCAAGTGAACATGCCAATCATCGGGGCGGCGGATGGTCAGGCGTTGGGTCATTAAAGCTCCGTTGGAGATGCTATGGGCTTGGCAGTTAATCCAATCACCCCTACCTATCACTCATGACTGCAACAACCCTCGTTGATCGCGCGCTTATTCGTTTGTCGGGGGAGGATGTGCGTGGCTTCCTCCAGGGCTTGATCACCAATGATGTTTTGGGGGATTTGCCGATATGGGCGGGTTTGCTGACGCCGCAGGGCAAGGCGCTGTTTGATTTTCTGGTCTGGGCTGACGGCGATGATATTCTGATTGATTGTGAACGTGACGCAGCGGGTGATCTTGCCAAGCGATTGACGCTTTACCGGCTGCGCCGCCCGATCACGATTGCTCGTGAGGAGATACTGTGTGTGCATTGGTCGACCGGTGGTGAGGTTGGTATTGCTGATCCGCGTGGTGCTACGCTTGGTCGGCGCTGGCTTACCCCTGCCAGCGGCGGAGAGGGTGCGGCAGAACTATACCGTGCGCATCGCCTCTCGTTGGGTATCGTTGAAGGACTTGCCGAGCTTGGCAGTGACAAGACGCTCTGGCTTGAATGCAATGCGATCCCGCAAAACGGAGTGAGCTTTACCAAGGGCTGCTATGTTGGCCAGGAAAACACTGCGCGGATGCACCACCGGGGTAAGGTTAATCGCCAGCTTGCAGTTGTGCCCGCTGATGTTGATCCGGGCGAGTCGGCGCGGGTTTGGTATCCGGCGCTCAAACTGGCAGTGGTTCAGCGTCGTATCGCTGAATAATTGGCTGATTTCCGGCCCGAACGTTCCGAACGGGCGGTGCGCTGACCAGATTTTGGATGATAATCATGCTATATGTTTGCTTAGCAGGGGATCGTTCTGCGGCTGGGGTTTTTGGCCGCATACCTGACGGAGTTTAGTATGACGATCCAATCTAATATGTTCAAACTTGGGGCTTCAATTGCGCTTTTGGCGTTGCCAGTGGCGCTTGTTGCGCAGGAGGCAGCACCGCAAACACCGCCAGCGCCTGAAGCATCATCAGCACCCACGCCTTCCGAGGCGGTGCCCGCTGCTGAAAGCGCTGCGCCTTCAGAAGCGGCACCCGCACCCGAACCCGCTGCATCAGAGCCAATCGCGACAGCGGCCCCTGAACCCGCATCATCCCCTGCACCTGTGGCCACAGCTCAGGCGTCTTACCCGCCCTGTTCGGCAACGGTGACGGATCAGTGCACGCAGGGAGCAAAGCGCAAGATCGTTAGGAAAACGCGCCGCAACTAATATTGATGGTTAAATGACGGCGGGCCAGTTTTGCGCCCGCCGCACTATCTTATTTCCCACGCTTTTTGCGGTGGGTCTCAAGATCAAGCACCGCGCTATCGGCGCCGTCAGGCAGTAAGCCAAGCCGCCGTGCGACCTCCTGATAAGCCTCAACTTCGCCACCAAGATCGCGACGGAAGCGGTCTTTGTCGAGCTTCTCATCAGTTGCCATGTCCCACAGACGACAACCATCGGGGCTGATTTCGTCGGCTAAAAGCACGCGGGCATATTCATTTTCCCAGATGCGGCCAAACTCAAGCTTGAAATCAACCAGCCGGATACCGATCCCAGCGAACAGACCACACATGAAATCATTCACGCGGATCGCCATATCCGCAATGTCATGCAGTTCTTCTTGGCTCGCCCAGCCAAAGCAGGCGATATGCTCCTCAGTGATCATCGGATCGCCGAGTGCATCATCCTTATAATAATACTCGATGATCGTGCGCGGCAGCGGTGTGCCCTCTTCAATCCCGAGCCGTTTGGCAAGTGAACCCGCGACCACATTGCGGACGACAACTTCAATTGGAATAATCTCAACCTGTCGGACAAGCTGTTCGCGCATGTTAAGGCGCTTGAGGAAATGATGCGGGATGCCGATATTGCCGAGCAATGTGAACATGTGCTCAGAAATACGGTTGTTGATCACGCCCTTACCGTTGATCGTGCCCTTTTTCTGGGCGTTGAACGCGGTGGCATCATCCTTGAAATATTGGATAATCGTGCCAGGCTCGGGTCCTTCATACAGGATCTTGGCCTTGCCTTCGTAAATCTGGCGGCGGCGGGTCATCGGCTGGGCCTTTCCAACGCAAACGGGGTCGTAAAAATATCAAACCCCGGCGCGCAACATTCAGAACCGAATGCGCAAGCCGGGGCTGCTCAAAGTCTATTTAGCGTAAGCAGTCACAACGCGCAACCTACCCCTGCGCCACAATCCCACCGCGATTTTGCTTGCCCCAGCTTTGCCGGCCTGTAAGAAATGTCCACCAGCCCCAAGCCGCACCAGCATGGCGCATAAGTTGAAAGCTGAACGGCTCAAGGAGCGCTGCTAAGATTGCCTTTGGCCAACTGATGCTTTGGCTTGTCCCCGTCCAGCGACGGTAGATGTGAAGCGACCAGAGGTGAAAACTCATATCAATTGCGATTTTGATGAGCATGATAATCAGGATCGGCAACGCGATGCTGAACTGACCCGTCACGATAAAGATGATCAGTATCGCAAAAGCCGTCAGACCGTAAATCGGCTGGAGCGTATCAAGCGCTTTGATCGGCATCATCGCGGTGCCAAGCGCGCCAAAGCGCGGATTGCCAGTCATATCGCGGTTCCAACGCTGCGTCTGGAGGAAGCCTGCGAACCAGCGGCGGCGCTGGCGCAGGAATGCCGGCAGTGTTTCGGGCGCATCAGTGCGGGCTTGCGCCTCACCAATCACCCGCACCGTCCAGCCAAGCCCGTGATCGACCGAATGGCGGTGGAGCCGGTGGATCAGCTCATAATCCTCAACAAGGCAAACCGGATCAAACCCGCCAACGCGTACCAGCGCTTCACGCCGGAAGGCTGCGAACGCGCCTGAGATCAAAAGCAAGCTGTTAAGCTGCATCCATGCAAAGCGCGAAATGAAGTTGCGGATATATTCGTAGCGCTGGAACCATTCAAAAAAGCGCGCTTGCGGGCCAGCACCGCATACGGGCATCAAAACGCCAGTGGCTGCAACAAGCGCTGGCTCAGCGGCAAAGCGTGTTCGCATTGCGCCGATGGCATGTTCCTCAATCAGCGTGTCCGCATCAACAGTGAGGACGATATCAGTATCAACTCTAGTAATCGCATTATTCAGCGCGCGCGCCTTGCCGCCGTGCGGCATCGGCAGCCACAGCATATCGGGACTGCCGTCCTGATGGAGTGTCTTGTGTGGTTCTAGGCCGTAGCGTTCAGTTAGGAGCGCAGCGGTACCATCGCTTGACCCGTCATCGGCAATGACGATCAGATCAGGCAAATCAATCTGGCGCATCAACGCATCAATCGTAATGGGTAGCGCGTTTGCTTCATTATGTGCCGCGATGATCACCCCGAGGCTTGGGCGTGTCTGCGTTAGTGCAGGCGGTGGAGGCAGTAAAATAGCACGCATGTGAAATACGGTAAAACCAAGCAAGGCGGTGTCATACGCAATATAGACCAGCCCAACCGCCCAACCACCAAGGTCGTCACGAAAGAACGCCTGCGTCGTCAGGATAATGAACAGCAAAAGCACGCCGCCGCTGATCAAACTGCTGGCAAGCGGTGCCTTACGCGGTGTCAGGCGCGGCGATTCAATTTGCAGGGTTTGATCAAGGTTGGCAAGCAAGCAAATTTCCAGGCGTTTGGCTGCGATTTAGGGATAGGCGAACCGCAAGGCTATAGCTATCCTGCCTAACCTTGCCATTTGCTGAAGGATATTCGGATGACGCTGCCCGAACGATACACAAAGCCTGCGATTGTTTTTCACTGGCTGATCGCAGCACTGATTATCGTCAATTTTGGCTTTGGAAAGCTTTATGAGGCGTTTGGCGAGGATAATATCCGCTTCATGATCGACACGCATAAATCAATCGGGATCACGATCCTTGGTCTCGTGATCATGCGCATTTTATGGCGGTTGACGCATAAGCCGCCGCCGCTTCCAGCAGACTATAAACCTTGGGAAAAGCGCGCGTCGCACTTTGCCCATACCGCGCTGTATCTGCTAATTTTTGCCCTGCCGATTTCAGGGTGGCTGCATGATTCGGCATGGAAAGCAGCGCCTGAAGTAAAAATGTACTGGTTCGGCCTGTTTGAGTGGCCGCGTATCAGCTTCATCATGAATATGGATGCTGAGGCAAAGGAAGTGCTGCACGGCCGGTTGAACTGGTTCCATGAAATGTTCGGCTATGCGCTGTTCGCGCTCTTCGTCCTTCATGTCGGCGGCGCGCTCAAGCACCAGTTTATCGACAAGCATCCTGAGCTTCAGCGGATGTGGAGATAGTGGAAACGGTGGACACGCTCGACGCCACATTGGCGGCGATCACTGCCGAAATGACCGCGATGGTTGAGCGCGGCACAGTCGCCGATTATATCCCGAGCCTTGCCAAGGTTTCGCCCGATCATTTCGGGATTGCCGTGATCCTGGCTGATGGCAGCGTGCATATGGCGGGCGATGCCGATACGCCGTTTTCGATCCAGAGCGTGTCCAAAGTATTCACCCTCACGATGGCGCTCCAGAAACACGGTGACGAATTATGGCGCCGCGTCGGGCGGGAACCTTCGGGATCATCGTTCAATTCAATCGTCCAGCTTGAAAATGAGGGCGGGATTCCGCGCAATCCGTTCATCAACGCAGGCGCAATCGTCGTCAGTGACGTGGTGCTTGACGGCGCGGAGCCGCGTGCCGCGATTGGCGATGTCCTGCGTTTTGTGCGGATGCTTGCCTCCGATGACGCCGTCACGATAGATAACGAGGTTGCCAATTCCGAAGCGGCAACGGGTTTCAGGAACGTTGCGCTTGCCAATTATATGAAAAGTTTCGGCAATATGGATCCTTATGTGGAGGGTGCGCTCAAGCTGTATTTTCACCAGTGCGCGCTCTCGCTGTCATGCCGCCAGCTTGCGATGGCGGGGCGGTATCTGATGAATGACGGCGTTCATCCTGAAAGCAATGAGGCGATTATCAGCCCGCTGCTCACCCGCCGGATCAACGCGCTGATGCTCATGTGCGGCCATTATGACGGTTCGGGCGAGTTTGCCTTCCGCGTTGGCATCCCCGGTAAATCAGGCGTTGGCGGCGGCATCCTTGCAGTTGTGCCGGGCAAGGCGAGCATTGCCGTCTGGTCACCCGGCCTCAATGCGCGCGGAAATAGCAAGCTTGGCACCCGCGCGCTTGAACGCCTTGCCGATGCAACCGGCTGGTCAGTGTTCATGCCAAGCGTGTAAACTTACCCGCGGCCACGATAGCCAGCGACGCCTTGGTCAGGGATCCACACATCGGCTGGCGGCGCGCCAGACTGCCAGAACACATCAATCGGAATCCCGCCGCGCGGATACCAATAGCCGCCGATCCGAAGCCAAAGCGGCTTCATTTCAGCAAACAATCGCTGGCCGATGCCGACGGTGCAATCCTCATGAAAGGCGGCGTGGTTGCGGAAACTGCCGAGGAACAGCTTCAATGATTTCGATTCAACAATGGTCTCACCCGGCACATAATCAATCACGAGGTGCGCAAAATCGGGCTGTGCGGTGACCGGGCACAGCGAAGTGAATTCAGGCGCGGAGAAGCGCACCAGATAGGGCGAGCCGGGGCGCGGATTGAGCGGATAATCAAGCACCGCCGCTTGCGGACTGTCAGGAAGGGCGGAGGTCTGGCCAAGATGCTGTAGTGTCATGGCGCTTTCTGTATAATAAGCGACATCATATGACCACACTCATCCCGATCCTTGGTGATCAGCTTTCGCATTTGCTCTCATCGCTGGGTGGCGCTGACCCGGCGACCTCGGTGCTGCTGATGATGGAGGTGGCTGAGGAAGCGACTTATGTCCGCCATCACAAGCGCAAGCTTGCCTATATTTTTTCGGCAATGCGTCACCATGCCGACGCTCTGCGCGCGGCGGGCTGGCAGGTGGATTATGTCACGCTTGATGATCCAGAGAACAGCGGCAGTTTTACAGGCGAAATCGCGCGCGGGGTTGCACGCCACGCGCCAAGCGAAATCACCATCACCCATAGCGGTGAATGGCGTGTGCAGGCCGCAATGGAAAGCTGGGAAACGCTGTTCGGCATTGCAGTCGATATCCGCGCGGACACGCGTTTCATTACGCCGACAGGCTTTTTTGAAGAATGGGCGCAAGGGCGCAAGCAGTTGCGGATGGAGTTTTTCTACCGCGATATGCGGCGCCAGACTGGCCTCCTCATGAACGGCGAAAAACCCGAAGGCGGCGAATGGAATTATGACAGCGAAAACCGAAAACCCGCCAAAGACGGCGCGAAGATGCCAAAGCGGATCGGCTTTGCGCCCGATGCCATCACCAATGACGTGCTCGCGCTGGTTGCCGCACAGTTCGGTGATCATCCCGGTAGCCTCGATAATTTCGACTTCGCCGTTACCGCTGAAGAGGCGGCCCAGGCCGAGGCGACGTGGCTGCGTGATTGCCTGCCAAAATTTGGCGATTATCAGGATGCAATGGTCAGCGGTGAGCCGTTCATGTGGCACGCGTTGCTCTCGCCTTACATCAATTCGGGCCTGATTGACCCGCTCGCGCTGTGCCGAAAGGTTGAACGGGAATACCGTAAAGGCCGGGTGCCGCTTAACGCGGCCGAGGGCTTCATCCGGCAGATTATCGGCTGGCGCGAATATGTGCGCGGCATTTACTGGTGGGCCGGCCCTGACTATGTGAAGCGCAATTTCCTTGGGGCAACGCGCAATCTCCCCGATTTTTACTGGACGGGCGAGACTGATCTCAACTGCCTCAAGCAGGCAATTGGCCAAACGCTTGATCATGCCTACGCCCACCATATCCAGCGGCTGATGGTGACGGGCAATTTCGCGATGCTCGCCGGGGTTGATCCCGAGCAAGTTCATGAATGGTATTTGCAGGTTTATGCTGACGCGTATGAATGGGTTGAGCTGCCCAATACGCTGGGGATGAGCCAGTTTGCCGATGGCGGCCTGCTTGCCTCAAAACCTTACGCAGCGTCGGGCGCGTACATCAACCGGATGTCTGATTATTGCGGGGGATGCCGATACGATGTGAAGGAAAAGACGGGGCCAAACGCCTGTC
The DNA here is from genome assembly GCA_043747445.1 of Sphingomonadales bacterium. Lineage (GTDB taxonomy): Bacteria > Pseudomonadota > Alphaproteobacteria > Sphingomonadales > Sphingomonadaceae > Aquisediminimonas. The sequence goes on along the minus strand of JAYTPB010000008.1, from coordinate 8,528 downwards.
CGTTCAATGCGCTTTACTGGGATTTCCTTGCGCGCAACCGAGATAAACTTGGTGCCAACGTCCGGCTTGCAATGCCGTACCGCAATTGGGACAAGATGGAGGACGCGGCTCAAAAGGCTTTGCTTGCGCAGGCGGCGGGATTTCTGCACAGTTTGGATTAGACAGGGGAACGCTGATGCGGATCAAACAAATATTTCTGGTGACAGGATTACTCAGCCTTGGCGCGCCAACGCTTGCCGCTGATAAACCTGTCGAACCGGGAATGGCCGATAAGGCGTCTGATACGCCCGCACCGATTGTGTCGGTAACTAGGCACACGGGTCAATTTGGTGGAGTGAGTGTAAGCTATACCGCCACCGCGCGTGAAACCTATTTGAAGGGCGATGACGGCGCCCCGCGTGCAAGCATTTATTCCACGGCTTATGTGAAAGACGGGGCCGACCCGCGCCGCCCGGTGACATTCCTGTTCAACGGCGGGCCGGGTTCAGCGTCACTGTGGCTTCATATGGGTGCATTCGGGCCAAAACGCGTCGCGATTCCCTCGGATGCGCGTGACGACGGCGCGCCGCCCTATCCAATCGTCGATAATCCTGAAAGCTTGCTCGACGTTACTGATATTGTGTTCATTGATCCTGTGGGCACGGGGTTCAGCCGCGCGCTTGGCAAGGTCGAGCCAAAGGAATTTTGGGGCGTTACTAAGGACGCCAAATCGGTCGCCCAATTTATTCGCGGGTGGCTAAGCGATAATAACCGCTGGAACGCGCCCAAATATCTCGGCGGGGAAAGCTATGGCACGACGCGCTCTGCCGCAGTCGCTAAGGAACTTGAGGGCAGTTACAATGATGTCGCGCTGAACGGTATCATTCTGATTTCGACAATCCTCGATTTTGGCGCACAGGCCGAGGTGCCCGGCAATGAGATGGCCTATGTTGTGAATATGCCGACGATGGCCGCAACGGCGTGGTATCATAATAAGGTCGCCAATCGACCATCTGATCTGGCCAGTTTCGTGGCGCAAGCGCGGACGTTTGCGGGCGGCGAATATCTTTCGGCGCTGATCAAGGGCGCCGCGCTTCCCGCCGATGAGCGCGCCAATGTCCGTGCAAAGCTTGCGCGTTTTTCTGGGCTATCGGAAAGCTATCTTGATCGCGCTGATCTGCGCGTCTTGCCAGGGCGTTTCTATAAGGAATTGCTGCGCGACCGGGGGCGGACAGTGGGCCGCCTTGATAGCCGCTATCTTGGGATCGACCTCGATTCAGCCGGCGAAGAGCCTGATAACGATCCAAGCTTTTATGGGATTGATGCGGGCTACACCGCTGCATTCAATGCTTACGCGCGCACTACGCTCAATTTCAAAACCGAGCGCCAATATGTGACGATTGGCGGGGTGCGTGATTGGGATTGGAGCATGGAGGGTGACGGCAAATTTTATTTCAACGTCGCGCCCTATCTTGGCAAGGCGCTGCGCGAAAATAGCGGCCTGCGGATATTCGTCGCGCAGGGCTATTATGACTTTGCCACGCCTTTTTTTGGCGCTGAGTATTCGCTGTCGCGCAGTGGGATACCGCAGGATCGCATCCAGTTTCATTATTATGATGCGGGCCACATGATGTATGTGCGTGATGAAGACCGGGCAAAGCTGACGCGTGACGTGCGAAACTTTATTCGGGGACGATAATGTTTTCGCCGCTCGACGAATCTTTTATCGCTGGTTAAAGACATAACAAAGACGAACAGGAGACGTATATGGACGCGCTGGTATCAACCGAATGGCTTGCAGGTGAACTTGGGGCTTCGGATCTCCGTGTGGTCGATGCGACGCTCCTGATGGACGGTCGTGACGCTTCAGCCGAATATGAAGCTGAACATATTCCGGGTGCTGTATTCATGGATCTTGCCGGTCTGGTTGATAATAACAGCGCATATCCGCTGATGCTCCCCAAGGCCGAAAAATTTGCCAGCCGGATGCAGTCGCTTGGCCTTGGTGATGGCAGCCGGATTATTCTTTATGATAACAGCCCCTTCAAATCGGCAGCGCGGGCATGGTGGATGCTGACCGTGGTTTACGGCGCGCACGGTGTTGCGGTGCTTGATGGCGGCCTGCCCAAATGGAAAGCCGAAGGCCGCGCGCTTGAAAGCGGCAAGGTCACACTGCGCCACCGCCATTTCACTGTCTGGCGTGATGATAGCCATGTGCGCGGGATTGATGCGATGAAGACCAATTTGCAGAGCAAGGCTGAGCAGATGGTTGATGCGCGCAGTAATGCGCGCTTTACCGGCGAAGAGGCTGATCCACGCCCCGGCGTTGCCCCCGGCCACATCCCCGGCAGCCTAAACCTGCCCTATGATCAGATGTTTAACGCCGATGGCACCTACAAAACTGGCGATGACTTAAAGGCCGCCTTTACCAGCATCGGGATTGATTGGAGCAAGCCGGTTGTTGCGACCTGCGGTTCGGGTTTGACCTCGGCAACGCTCGTCTTCGCGGCGTTTCTGCTCGGTAAAACTGACGTGTCGCTCTATGACGGTAGCTGGTCTGAATGGGGCGCACAGGCCGATACGCGCAAGGTTGTCGGCAGCGCGTGAGCGACGGGCCTAAGCGGTCTCCAACACGGCCTGCGACACAGGCAGTTCAGGGCGGCAGGCGCGCCGAGTGGACGCAGGGCATCGTCAATCCGCCGGTCTGGCGTGCTTCGACAATTCTTTATGATGATGTCGCAGCACTTCGCGCGGGCGTCAAATCCAATGCTGATGGCAAGCTTTTCTACGGGCGTCGCGGTACGCCGACACAGTGGTCGCTTGCCGATGCGCTGACCGAAATGGAACCGGGTGCTGCGGGGACGATGCTTTATTCGTCTGGCGTTGCGGCACTGACAACCGCGCTGCTCTCTGTGCTTCGTCCCGGTGATCAACTGTTGATGACCGACAGCGCCTATGACCCAACGCGAATTTTCTGTGACGGGTTGCTGAAACGCTTTGGCGTTGAGACGATTTATTATGATCCGCTGATCGGCGGAGCGATTGAAGCGCTGATCACCCCGCACACCCGCGCCATTTTCATGGAAAGCCCCGGCAGCCTGACCTTTGAAGTGCAGGACGTACCCGCGATTGTTGCGGTGGCCAAGGCGCACGGCATCACAACGTTGATTGATAATACTTGGGCGACTCCGCTGTTCCTTAAGACGATGGCGCTCGGGGTTGATCTGTCGATCATGGCCTGCACCAAATATATCGTCGGCCATAGCGATGCGATGATCGGATCAGTGACGGCAAATGCTGCACATTGGCAGGCTTTGCGACTGTCTACTCAGCAACTGGGCCATCATGTCGGCCCTGATGATGCGTGGCTCGCGGCGCGGGGCTTGCGCACACTTGATGTCCGGATGATGCGGCATCAGGCGAGCGCGCTTGAGATTGCCCACTGGCTGCGTGATCAGGGCGAGGTTGCGCAAGTCCTCCATCCGGCACTACCCGATTGCCCCGGTCATACCCTTTGGCAGCGTGATTTTACGGGGTCGTCAGGGCTATTCAGTTTCGTTCTTGATGGCGGAGATGAGGCTGCGCGTGCGGCGCTGATTGATGGGCTCGCGCATTTCGGCATTGGCTATAGCTGGGGCGGGTTTGAAAGCCTTGCGATTCCAGCCGACCCCGCCTCAATCCGCACTACGACACAGTGGCATGCGGGAGGGCCGCTTGTTCGCTTGCAAATCGGCCTTGAAGATCCGGCTGATCTCATCGAAGATTTGGCCGCAGGCCTCAAACGGTTTCGCGCGCATATTTAGCAGAGCAACCTAATCGAAACGATTAGAAAAATGGCCGCCATCTAATCGTTTCGATTAGAGACAGTGATTTCCAAATGCGTGATAACCAATTTATAATTTGGGAGTCGCGACGCTATGAGCCTTATCAGCCAACTCACACGGAATTTGCCAACCCCACCGGGGCTTAATTTACCCGGTGGCAATTTGTTGGGCAGCGCCTCACCTGCAGGCTTGGCGCGCGGTTTGCTGAGCGGGATTCCGGGGGCTGAAATACTGAACTGGGCCGGGCCGCGCGCTCCGATGCCCCAACTCGCGCAGGCTTCGCGCGCGGCTCCGACAGTTGGCGGCACTAATGTTGATCGCAACACGCTCGCGCTGATGGCAAGTGATGTTTACAACGCAAAAGCCGTTCCACCACCGGGCTTCCGTGAGGCAACAGCAAGTGATTTGAGCGCGGTTAATTTGAGGCCGAGCGATCTGGTATCAGGCAATAGTACATTTGCTGCACGCGTGTATGTAAGCGGAACCGGTGCGGATGCCAAATATGTTGTCGCCTTTCGGGGTACACAAGGTAATTCTGACTGGATTAGCAATGCCAAGCAAGCCTTTGGGGTAAGTTCCGATCACTATCAGAAGGCGCTTATAATAGGCGATAGGATTGCTGCGAGCGGCAATCAAAATGTTACGCTCACCGGGCATTCGCTCGGGGGTGGCCTTGCATCCGCCGCAGCTATCGCCTCCGGCCAAGATGCCGTGACGTTTAACGCGGCTGGCCTCAGCGATGCGACGATCAGGAACGCGAATCAAATCCGCGCCAATGCCGGCGTTGGCAATGCCGGAAAGGTTGATGCCTATTTTATTCGCGGTGAAGTGCTTTCCGGGCTTCAGGATGGTGGAGACCGTGTGGTTGGCGCGCTGCTCGGCGGTATTATCGGTGCCGCAGTGGTTGATGCGCCTGAAGCTTATGGCAATCGCATCGGGCTTGATGGAAATCGGCCAAGCGATGTCAGATGGTATCAGGATAATCCGGTTTCGCGCCACGGCATGAATTGGGTGATCAACAGCCTTCCCAGATAATCGCGCTGGCAAAACTACAGCTATTTGGTAAGCTACATTCATGATCCGCGTTTTGCCACTTATGCTTGCGCTTGCGCTCGGGGGGTGTTCGGTTGTGAGAGCGATGCTGGCAGATAGTCCCTGCTTTACCAAGCGTGATGTGGTGGTTCCTCGGCCCGATCTTGTTCTTCCCAATGTCAGCAATGGTCAGGCTGGCCGTGATATTGCGGCGGCGGTTTTTGAAGGCAAGATTGATGACGTGATCGCCATGATCAAGCGCGACAGTCGCTTGCTGACCACGACGACTGGATATGACAAGAGCAAGAATTCAGAGCGGCCCACGGGGCAATATGGCGACTTGTTAACCTTTGCCGTGTCGCGCTGTGATCTGGCGATGGAAAAGCATCTGCTTGATCTTGGGATGCCTGTTAATGGGACTGATATTGGCGGTGCGCTGACGCTTGCGCTTTTGGCGGACACCCCAGAGATGGCGGAACTTCTGCTGCAACGCGGGGCTTCGGCTGATCCGCAAAAGCTCGGTGGGCAAAATGCGATGAATGATATTACCGCATTTCAGCAAGTGGGTGGTGTCATGATGTTGCTGCGTCATGGGCTTGACGTGAATTGGGAAGATCAATTTGGCTACACGCATTTACAAACCGCACTTGGTATGGGGCAGTATCGGATAGCAGAGCTTCTTATTGAAAAAGGGTCAAATATGTGGCGCATTGGAACTGCAGGCGCGCTTCCGGCGCAATATTTTGCTCGGCCTTTGATCCTTGATAACCCGGTCGAGAATGAGGCGCGTCTGCGCCTGCTTACAAAAGCAAAAGCAGACGCAGAAATGAAGGGGTTTTCCTGGCCTCCGCCCGATGTCAAAACCGTTCGTAAGATGGTGCTTCTTGGCAAATGGCCGACCAAGGAAATGCTTGCTGCTGGTGTCCCGCCAATTTCACCAACGGTAATGGCGCACATGCGCGAGCGATTCAGCAAAGAAATAGAGCAATAACCGCTATTTGAGCGCTTCATCCAAAAGCCGCGCAAGCCTCAGCCCAGCCTTGGCAATTTGTCCGCGCACTGCGGGAATGAGCGCGTCTATCTTCGCATCGCTGATCGCCGCGCGCGGCGGGATTGGCCCACACGGATCGCCGTCCAGAGCGGTTGCATAAGCCGTATCACGCGCGAAGGCCCAGTTTTCGCGGCTCCAATCTTCGGTTGATCCCGCCGCCAACTGTGCCCGCTCACCCGCATTTAGTCCCGCCGCAAGCGCCTTTGGCCCGGTCGGCGGTGTCGTAATCGCGCGTTCGGCGAGCGGCCCGTCCCACAGCGAGTGAAGATTAACCCGCCCGGCGACGATCCCGTAAGCCGCCTTCACATCATTGCCACCGCGATCGCCGCGATCACCGGCGTGAAGCGGCATATGGAGGTCACCAACAAAATGGGTGAGGAAGGCGAGTGCCATCAACCGTTCATGGGGCGGCACCGCTTTGTCTTTCAAAAGCTTCACCGCCCGGTCAATCTGGCGCGAGACACAGTGGCCATCCTTGCACGCGGCGGTCAAGTCAAACGGCTTGCAAATATCGACATTCTGATAATGCCATGAAAAGGCATAATCGAACCGCGCGCCCAGCCCCTTGATGCAATCGGGCCAGTAACTCGCATCCTCTAGGCTTTTGAGCGGGCACGTCGGCGTTGCGACAGCGCGTTCATGGCGCAGCAGCGCGCGGATGGCGGCGCGCGTTTTTGGTGAAACCTCATTCTGTGCAATTGTGGCAACGGTCTTGTGGCCAAAATCCCACCACGCCAGCGCTGGCGTCGGCATGAGGAGAAGCAGTGGAAGCAGGAGACGCCTAATCATCGCCGTAGACCGCAACTTCAGCCACGCCGCCCGCGCGCAGCCGCCCGCGAAACATGCCGGGCGTTGTGAAACTCCAGCAAGCTTCCCCATCTGGCGCGACGACAATCACACCGCCATTGCCGCCTAGCGCCTTGACCGCTGCCATCACGGTATCAGCAGCGGATTGCACCGTGTCCCCCGCCAGCCGTACCCGCGCGCAAATCTGGTGCGCGACGCCTTCACGGATGAAAAATTCGCCTGCGCCCGTGGCGGAGACAGCGCAAGCGCGGTCATCAGCATAAGTGCCTGCGCCGATCAGGGGGGAATCGCCAATCCGCCCCCAGCGCTTGCCCGTAATGCCTCCGGTTGAGGTCGCGGCGGCGACATGGCCGTGCGCGTCAACCGCGACCGCGCCGACGGTGCCGTATTTGAGATCAACATCATAACCGTCACTGCCTGCTGCTTTAAGCTCTTCTAGGTCAGCCAGCCGTTGCGGCGTGGCGAACCATGAAGGGTCGACTTGCTCAAGCCCATGTTCAATCGAAAATTGATCGGCACCAACGCCAGAGAGCATCACATGATGGCTTTGCTCCATGACGGCACGAGCAAGTGAAACCGGATTGCGCGTCCGGCTTGTCCCCGCAACCGCACCCGCCGCGCGCGTCGCCCCATCCATAATCGCGGCATCAAGTTCATTGCGGCCCTCATAGGTAAAAACCGCACCACGCCCCGAATTGAAATTGGGATCATCCTCAAGCACGCGGACTGCGGCCTCAACCGCATCGACAGCAGATGCGCCAGCTTCGAGAAGCGCCCCGCCGGTGGCAAGCGCGCGCGAGAGCGCGGCACGAATATCGGCGTCCTGATCGGGCGTGATCCGATCCCGCATAATCTGCCCCGCGCCGCCGTGAACGACGAGTGACCAGTTAGTGTTGGCAGGGGTGTTTGTTTCCATCATTTACCGTTATCAGGATCGACACGCGAGATATAGCATCACCGCAGCTTCGCAATCTTCAGCCCATCCACCTTCGCCCGTTCCTTGACCGATTCCTCGCTCCGCGTCAGCGCTTTTGCCATTTGTTTGAGGGGCATTCCCTTTTTGGCAAGCAAATGCAGTTTCTGGATTTCGTCACTTGTCCAAGGTTGGCGGTGGCGTTCGAAGCGGCCCTCGGCCATTATGCGCGCTCCTTGGTGGCGGAGAATTTGACCGCCGGATTGCGCCCGGTGACGTAGTTTAAGTCCCAGCTATCCTTGGCCATGAACACTGGCGCGCCGTCGCGGTCGCTGGCGAGTTGACTGCGGTGGGTTTCGGTGAAGCTTTTGAGGTCGGCAGGTGTTCCGGAGACCCAGCGCGCGGTATCCCACGGCGAAGGTTCTAGTGCTGCATCAACCTTGTATTCGGCCTCAAGGCGCGAGATCAGCACCTCAAGCTGCAACTGCCCAACAACGCCAACAATCTGCTGTGCACCGATCTGAGGGTGGAAGACTTGGGTGACGCCCTCTTCGGCGAGGTCATCAAGTGCCTTGCGCAATTGCTTGGTCTTGGTCGGGTCTTTGAGGACAATCCGCCGCAGAATTTCAGGCGCGAAATTGGGCAGACCAGTGATCGAAATATCCGGCCCATCAGTGAGCGTATCCCCCACCCGCAGCGTCCCGTGATTGGGGATGCCGATGATATCGCCGGGGAAGGCTTCGTCAGCCAGTTCGCGGTCACGCGCGAAAAACAGGATCGGGCTGTGAACAGCGATTGATTTGCCCGTGCCGACTTGGTTCAATTTCATGCCGCGTTTGAACTTGCCCGAACAGAGCCGCATGAAGGCGATCCGGTCACGGTGCATCGGGTTCATATTGGCCTGAACCTTGAAGATAAAGCC
>JAYTPB010000007.1:0-43993 GCA_043747445.1 Sphingomonadales bacterium | reverse complement strand
ACGGGGCGAGCAGCTATGCTTATGATGTTGAGAACCGATTGATCGGACGGAGCGGGGTTGCCAGTGCCACGCTCATTTACGATGCGCTCGGTCGGCTCTCGGCAATCAACGGCGCACCCCCATCTGGCGGGCAGTGGAGTGGTTGCCCGGTTCTTCCTGATGTGCCCCGTTGTTTTTCACTCGAGAATGATTGAAAAAAGTTGATCGTCTCGTCACAGCCATAAATTATCAGCCTCATGAACGAGAAGTGGTCGCCAAAATTATCGACGCTGCGGACGGCGTCATCGCTGCTGACAACGGCAAACGCTTGCCCGAGTGATACTATTCAAGATGGAGGAAATACTGCTTTAGCCAGCATTTCAAAAGTCATCGCGGGGTGTTTCTCGCGCACCTCGGGTTCGATCTTTGCTATTGCGAGGTCAAGATAATTTGCCGAAATATCAAGCCCCAATTGATCCATTGTTTGCAGACTACGGCTAAGGTCGGCGTGCAACTTGGCAATGCGCGCAGTGCGCTCTTGGCTGGCTATGTTAAGCATGGCGACTCACTTGCTCTTTTTTAATTTATAGAGATGTGATCGCACGCATCACCTGAACCTAAGCTTTAACGAAGTCAGAACGCGGTGCATGACGGATCGCGACATTGCGCTTGCTAACGCTGCTTGCGGCGCTGTTATATCGTCATAGCAGACCAGCGGCGCGAAAACTTGACCAGTTCGAACGGGCGATGATGATATGATCGATAAGCGACAGCTCCAAATGCCGACAAGCGTTAGCGATGTTCCGCGTTAAGCTGATATCTGACGGGCTTGCTGTGCTGTCACCCGAAGGATGATTATGCACGAGAATGAGCTTGGTCGCCCCAAGCTCAAGCGCGCGCTTGATGATTTCACGCGGATAGGCTGACGTCTGGCTGACGGAACCAATGCCCATCAATTCGTCACGGATCAGCATATGTTGCACATCAAGAAATAGCACGCGAAACTGCTCGGCTGTTGCGTGGCTAAGGCGCGCAAAGAGATAATCACGCAGCGCATGTCCGGTTGCTATGATTGGCGCTTGCCGAACCTCAAACGCCAGCGCGTGAAGTGTCGCATTTTTGAGTAGGAGCAGAAACGCGATAACATTTGGAAAGGGCGCTGCAATTCGATTGAGCGCATATTCGTCCGCTGCAAGTACGCCCGCAAGCGAGCCAAATTCTTCGATCAATCGTTCGCTTAGGATATGCGGCGCGTCACTTGCGACCTTTTGCAGCAGACTCGTTAGATAGGCGAGGCAATTTCGTCGTTCTTGCGCGCCATTTGATGCCATGTTCCCCACACCAGCGACGCCAGCACTGGGTAGCCCCAGAAGATGGCGTATGTCGCATAAGCTGCTGGAATGATGTGGGGTTGTACTGCCACTGCCAAATGCGTCACGACTGATATCGCATGAAAACCTGTTGCCCATATTGGCCAGAACCTGTCTGTTGTCACGAGAAGCCAGAGAAAACTGCCAAGCAGAACGCAGTCGATGATTAACATGGCTAGCTCAGGTGCCCCAAAAAATGCTGACGATGGAACACTTGCGTAGCTTGCGACAATGATGCCGACTGCACCAATCCGTTCAGGTGCGGCCCCGCGCACTACGGCAAAAAATGCCGTCGCAATCACGCAAATATTCCAAAGTATGACCGTAAACATAAGATGCCAGAACCCAGTGATGAGACACTGGCTAGCATAATCCTGTCATCGGCCTTGTGCTAGGCGGCATCGCTTACGACGCTAAGCTGTGCCGCCGATGGTTTTCCGTAAGCCCCGCCAAATGACAATGCGCCAAGGCCTATCGTCTTTTGCACCACGGCAAGTCCTTGATGCGCTTGAACCATCGCTGTGCGAGCGCGTACCAAATGGCGAAGTGCCTTCGCCACCTCCACGAACGCATCATTGCCCACTTCGGCAGCAAGTAGGGCCGATTTTCGTGCATCTGGCAAATGGCCGTTTAACGCGGATACCAACGTAATTGCATCGTCAATCCCGTTTTCAGCAGCAATAATGCAATCCGCAACACTTTGTGCGACTTCACGCCGTTTTGATTTGATTTCGTTTCGCATAACCCCTCCATGCGCGCTCATTGATAGGCGCGTCTAATGTGATCCAATGTTGTGATAATGTTCGGCTACAACAGGCGACCGAGCGTTTCGAGTGCGGCAATAAGTAAGCCGCTAAGGATGATCCCAAAGCTAGCTATCAGCATAGCCCAGATCAATCGCTGTCTGATGCTTAAGTCATTGGCATCTCCCCGCTTGCGCGGGAATGGTGGAGCAAAGCCAAATGCGCCAACCAGACCCTCTTGGTGAAGGGGGAGAGCAACATCACATAAGAGAAATTCCGGTGGCTTTGCATCGCTGCTTTCCCGATAATCTAAGTCAGGAAAGGGTGAATGATCGTTGGTCAACTCGGCAATATCGAGCGGTTCGTATATGATCGGATCATATACCGCGAGCAAGCGCGCCGCCTCCTTGCGCGTGGCGACCCCAAGCTGCCTACAGGCCCGTTCAAGGCGCTGGTTTATGGTGTGGTGAGAGACGCCGAGACGTATGGCAATTTCTTTGGAGGTCAGGTGCCGGTCAACGAGACGCAAGCATTCTCGCTGCGCATCAGACAGCTTTGCAAGTCGGGCATGAACATCATTGATTTGCGACATAATATTTGAGCGTCAGCGTAACTCCCGAATCACGCAGACAGTGTTCCGTGAATGATACCAGTTCAAGGCTATCGGCGGTAACGCAATTCGCCGAACACCCTGTTCACCAATGTGAATACCAACAGGATGCGGTTAATGATGGCGTTGTAGAAGGCGGGATCGCGCGGGTTCAACGTGAATTGAGAAGTAGTAATAGATCCTGGATGATATGCGAATTTTGTACTCAAAGGATTATATCTGAAATCGCCTGTTGTTGATTACGCAAATGGCCTTCAAGCAGTTTGTGGCGAGTAATGTACCCTGAATTAACCCCGGGGATTGCGTGATTCATAAGCAGTTTGGCATCAACCTCTGACACTCCGGCAATGGCTGCAAGCGTTCGGTAGCTCTGACGTAGATCATTCCCCCATTTTGAGAGATTTACGCGGCTCTCCTTATGCTCTTCGATGTGGCCTGATCGACTTTCAGCGGGAAACATCCAAAAGGGTGCTTGCTCGGGGTACATCTGGCGACCAAGCCGAATGCAACGAATGATCGCCAAAATCATCTGCCGTGATAAAGGAATGTCAAACGCGCGCTTCGTGCCCCCCTTAGGGCTGGCGATATGGAGAATGCGACGTTTGAAATCAAAATGTTCCGGCCGCACGACTTTCATAGCACTAGGTCTGGATCCTGATAGCAGCACGAGCAGGTGAAAGTCACGGCGGATAGGATTGTCGAGCTTTTCAAGCTGAGCGAACCATTCAGGTAGGTCGCTTGCGCCCATCGCTGAATTACGACGATGCTCCGTGTTCCAATCAACCGCGTCAACAGGATTGTCGACAGGTAGTTGACGATGAGTTTTACGTGCATGCCTATAAATTGCTCTTAGCGTTCGCATCGCGCCATTGGCTCGATAGGGGCCATTGTTCAGCGTTATCTGGTCGTGGCGTTTTACCACCAAAGCTGGGTCTTCTCCTAATTCACGTATTGGGCGATTGAGCCAATCCGTGAATAATTTTTCAACATGATCGCGGTATCCATCAATAGTGCCTTTGCTCCGGACTTTGCGAATGAGGTGTGCGTCGTGATAACGCTGCCACGCCTCTAGCAGCGTGATCTCAGTCAAATTTGGCGAAACATCATTCATCGGTACTGGAAGCACTTTGGGATGACGGCCTTGACTGATTTGCCCTAAATAAGTTTTCGCAATTGCACGGGCGTCGCGCGACGTCATTTGTAGCGCGTCACCGACAGACACTTGAATTGAAGCAGATCGCTTCCCTTGATGCCGCAAATCACCCTGAACCATGTAAGTGCGCCGTCGCTTACCGACAAGCAAGTAGAAGCCTTTCAAATCCACATCGCGCACTTTGTATTGGCCGACCTCAGCGGGTAGCAGTCGCCCAATTGCTTTGTCGCTTAAAACCATGCGCAAAGTGCCCATCAATCATTCTCTCAATTTTTATGCCGGTTTTATGTCGGTAAATGTCATCTTCCGTGGGGATTTCCAAAACTGTGCAATAAAGTGCTTATAGCACTTAAAGTAATATAAATCAATGATTTTATCAAGTTTAAGGTTATGCTGGGGTAGGTTTAAACGCTCTTGGAGTAGGCAAAATCTCAGACTACGAATCTGAGGGCCGGACGTTCGAATCGTTCCGGGCGCGCCAATTTCTAATCTTCAGCCATCATCATGCGCAATTTATCAAGGGCTGCTTTCTTGATCTGGCAGACGCGTGCTGCGCCGACGCCCAGCGTCTCGCCGATTTCATCTAAGTTCAATTCCTCGACAAAATAAAGCTGGAGTACCATCGCCTCACGCTCGGCAAGCAGCGCGATGTTTTGCGCTATCATCCTGCGCAACTGCGATTGTTCGAGCACAGTATCAGCAGCGTCGGCCATATCTGCGAACCAGATATCATGATCGGAATAGACCTCATCAATTGAATCTTGACGCACGGCGTGGGTACTTGCGACCAGGGCATGATATGCTCTGCCCTCAAGTTCAAGCGCCTGCGCCATGTCCGCATCGCCCACGCTGCGGCCGAGTTGGTTTTCAAGTTCAGCGCGCACCTGCGCCAGTCGCCTGCGGTTGACCATGCCAGATCGGCACATCCGCGCGTCACGGCGCAGTTCGTCAATCATCGCGCCGCGCACCCGCATTGAGGCGTAGGGCACGAAAGGTATCCCGCGATCCTCAAATGTGCGGGCCGCCTCAATGAGCGCGACCATCCCGATTTGGATGAGATCCTCAACCTCAATCGCGCTCGACATGCGTGAATGGACATGCCAGGCGATCCGCCGAACAAGCTGGCTGTGCGCGCGGATGATGGCGTCTGCGTCACCCTGCGACCGGCGCGGGGCGTAGGTCAGTTCGTCATCTGCGATAGGGCTATGTTGCATCATTGATCTCCAATTTGAGAAGCATCGGGAAGCGCAGCGGCATGACGGCCGCCGACAACGGCGATCACATCGACCGCTTTGGTTTCTGGGATTTCGAGGAAAGACAGTACCGGCACGTCAGCAAGTTGCGCGCGCAGCAGCCGGGCAATTGCGGCGCGACATACCGGAGATGTAATGATTGCAAAGCTGCGCGCAGCCATGAGCATTGGCTGAACCGCATCGCCAACGGCACCGATGATGCGGTTGGCAAGTTCTGGCTCAAATGGCCACACGGCATTGGGGCCGACGCGCACGGCTTGCGTTAGCAAAGCCTCAAGTTCACCGTCAAAGGTAACCGCAGGCAGCGGCATCCGCATTGGCACAATCGTCTGTGTGATTAGTGCACCTAGCCGTTGGCGAACGGCCTCAACCAAGCCTGCTGTATCAAGATCATGGCTGGCGAGATCAACCATCGCCTCGGCCACACGGCGGAAATCCTTGAGCGGTACGCGTTCGGCAAGCAGCGCGCGGCAAAGCGCAGTTACAGCGGCAAGTGAGTATGGCTGCGGCGAAAGCCCCTGTGCCAGTTGGGGAAACGCCTCCTTGAGTGCTGCAAGCAACGCCTGCGCCTCATCAAGCCCGAACAGTTCAGCGGCTGAGCCCGCAACGATGTTATTGAGATGCGTTGCGAGCACAGTCGGCGCGTCAACCACGGTATAGCCAGCCGCGACTGCGTCGGCGCGTTTGTCTGGGCTGATCCAAAGTGCGTCGAGGCCAAAGCTCGGGTCTTTGACCGCGCGCCCCGTAATCCCGTCAAGGCAATCGCCTGAATCAAGCGCGAGGAGATCAAGCGGCCAGGCTTCATCCTCTCCCATGATCACGCCCGCTATGCTGATCCGGTAGGCGTTGCCGGGCAGTGCCAGATCGTCTTTGACCTTGACCAAGGGCAGGACAAACCCAAGCTGGCGCGAAAGCTGCCGACGGATGCCAGTGATCCGCGCCATCAGCGGCGCGCCCTTGCGCTCATCAACCAGATCAACGAGGCCGTAACCAAGCTCAATCGTAATCGGCGCGCTTTCGCTTACATCACTCCACGCAATCATGTGCGGTGGATCAGCGACAGGGAGTGGGGCAGGGGTTTCGCGAATGGTGCGCGCACTGCGCAGCAAATGCCAGAATATGCCCCCCGAAACAGCGGCGGCAGGGAGGATGACAAGCTGCGGCATCGCTGGAACCATCCCCAAAATAACGAGAACGACTGTCACCGGCCCCCAAGCGCGGGCATGACCGAACTGGCTCGCAATCTGCCCCGAAAGGTCAAGTGGCGATGAAACGCGGGTAACGATGGCGGCGGCGGCGATTGAAAGGATGAGGGCTGGCACCTGCGCCACCAGCGCATCACCAATGGCCAATACGATGTAAGTCTGTGCCGCCTGACCAAGGCTCAGCCCGTGGCTGAGCGTGCCAAGCACCAGCCCACCGAAAATATTGACGAACAGAATGAGGACGCCGGCAACCGCATCGCCCTTCACAAATTTGGAGGCACCGTCCATCGAGCCGTAGAAATCAGCCTCAGTCGCGACATCCTGACGCCGGGCCTTGGCTTCATCGGGGGTGACGAGACCAGCGTTCAGATCAGCATCAATCGCCATCTGCTTGCCGGGCAGCGCATCAAGCGTGAAACGTGCGGAGACTTCGGACACGCGGCCAGCACCCTTGGTGATAACGACGAGGTTGATGATCATGAGTACGGCAAAGACGAACAGCCCGACGACATAATCGCCGCCGATCAGGAAGCTACCGAACGCTTCGATCACATGGCCTGCCGCTGCCGCGCCGGTGTGCCCATCAACCAGAACCACACGCGTCGAAGCCACGTTAAGCGCGAGACGGAAGAGCGTCGCGAGGAGCAAAACCGTTGGAAAGGCTGAAAAATCAAGCGGCTTGGCGGCGTTGAGCGCAACCATCAGCACCGCGAGACTGATCATGATGTTGGCGATAAAACCAATGTCAAGCACGGTCGCGGGCACCGGCACGATCATCAACATGACGACGAGCAGGATTGCCATCGGCATCACACTGCCCATGGCGACGCCCGCCCAGACGCGGAGGTTTACCGCATTCATGACGCAGCCCCGATTGCCGCCAGCCGACGATACGCATCGCGTGCAAAATCAAGCGAGAGCCGCTGAGGCATTGGTTCGATGCTGCGCATTTTAAGCGTGTCGGGTTCAGCGCTCAGCAGGGCGAGGCCGTTGCGTCTCGGTAATGGAGTGCTCGCCAGTGCGTAGTTGGCTGAGGCTTGATAGGTTGATGGGGCAATGCTCTCGCCGCCTAGCTTGCTTGCAAAATCCCTACGAATTTCGGCAAAGCTGCGCGGCGTGCCGTCGCTACGGTAGAAAACCGCGCGATTGGCGTTGGCCGCAGCTGGAAGCAGAGGCGCTGCTGCCGCGTTTGGATCAGCGTCATGGCCCTCAAGAAAGCGTGCCGCCCCAGCCTCACCAAGAAAATGCGCGAGGTAAAGATCGACATCTTCGGGCGAACGACCAAGTTTGCGCCCAAGAAAATCCTGATTATCCGAAGCAAGTTCTGCCCCCATCGCGGCGGCAGCCTCGGGCTGGGTGCGTAGATCAAGAATCCGCGCGCGCAATTGCGGGTCTGCAACACGGTATTGGCCATCACCACCGCGCGTGATTGCGTCCGCCGCCCAGCCAAGATCATGATTGGCCCCGTGTTGTTTGAGCGTGCCCAGCCAGGTCTGTTTGGTAAATTGGAACAGGCCAGTCGCGCTTGATGTTCGTGCGCGGGCTTGGGGGTTAAGGCCGCTTTCAACCTTTGCCTCGCGCACCAGAAAATCGAAATCAACACCTGTGCGCGCGGCGGCATTCGCGATGGCCCCCTCGACGCGCTGGCGGCTCGATTGTACCTGGTTGATCGCGTTTGATAGCGGCATGTGCAAATTCCCGTTGGTTCGGGATTAAGCACAGCAATCATCATGCCAGTTCAGGCGCGCGCGGCATTTTCCTTGGCTTTATAAGCGTTTGTGTAGATTTGCGTTGGCGCGCCGCCGCGTAGCTGAGCAATGCCGTCAATCCGCTGACGCGTCCAATCGGCCAGATAGTTGATGCGAATGCGCGCCGCGTCAGTTTGCTTGAGCGCGAGACTGACGCGTTCACGCATGTCACCGCTTTCGCGCCAAGCGTCTTGCCCGCGCAGTGCCGCAACCGAGGAACCAAGCGCCTGTGTTGCCTGTTCAATCGCCACGGCATCGCGCGTATCAAGCGCTGCGATTAAGGTTGCTTGCGCCGCAATCAACTGTTCGATGAGCGCGGTCGTCATCCGGCGGCCTTACCTGCAAAACGCATGATCCCTTCGGCGATTGCGTCGGGACTCACGCGGTAAGTGCCAAGCGCAATTGCCTGACGGACTTGGGCGATCTTGGCAAAATCAACCGGCGGGCCTTGATCGGCAAGCTCATTCGCAAGGCTCACAAGCTTGGGCAAAGACTTTATGTTTTCGACATTTACAGGCGTAATGTTAGGCGTCGCAATGCTTTCCTTGCTGATTGTAGCAGGCAATTGACGCGGTGCGGCTTTCACGAAGCCAGTTGAGACTATGTCGACCATGATATTGTCCCTTAGCCATTGGCATGTCGGAAATTCGACAGGCCTTCATCCAGCAATAACGGCAGTGGGAAAAAGAGTTTTAGCGGTTAATTTGCACGGTACCTGCGGCGGTGACGGTGCCAAGCGTTGTTGTGGTCCCTGTCGAAGATTTGACGCGAATGCCTTTGCCAAGGCTGCCATCCTCCATCGCGGTGCCACTGGTTGAGACTTCAAAGCCATTGCCGCTGCTGATCACCTCAACCCCGTCACCGCGCCGGATGATGATTTCTGAGGCGGTTTCCGCCTTTACCGATGGCACCAGCGGCACGCGGATGCGCCAGCCAAGGCTCTTGCAACGCAGCGCCACCGCGCCCAGCGCAGGCGGATCAATCGCCACGTTTTCGGGGCAGCGCGCAAGTTTGAGCCTGCGGTCAATCGGTTGCGCCGCCTCGGCAACGGCGGCGACTTGAACGTCTAGTGCCGCAACATCCTCAAACTGCTGCGCGTGAAGCGGGGCAGTGAGGAGGGCGATGGGGAGGATGAAATGTTTCATGAGGTTGGCTTTCCAATAGTTTCAAAAACTCGCCACCCACGAGCGAGGCGCGGCAATCCAGTAGCGATGGTCGGACTGGATTTGCCGCGCTTCGCTCGCAATGACGATTCTTACTGCTAACCAAGCAAACGTCGTGCCAAACCCTGAATCCCTTCGCCCTGGCTTCCAACGGGTCGCTGTCGAAGGGTTCCTTTCCCCTTCTAAGTGCCCCTAAAGATACAAAAGCAACGGCCAACGCGGTTCATTTTGTATCCTTTGTTGCTTTAAGGAAACGGTCATCCAATTGCGTACCAGGAGTTTCAAATCGAGGAAAGCCGCAGAAATGCGCCAAAGGTCACACTAAGGTCTCACCTAAAACAATATGGAAAGAGAGCGAGATTGGCCCACGGTCTGAGCGGAAGTTGACACTGTCTGACCAATCTTACTCAGGCGAGTGCGATCATCGCGCGAAGGGTGTGTTCAGACTGAGAAAGATGAGAAGAACACTAGATGAACATGATACCAATGTCAAGCCCGTGCGCGCGGGTGGTGTGTGCTTTTGAATGGCGGGATGGCTGTAAAGGCAGTCGATTTGGTCGTTTAAAGCGGTGCCCGAAAGCGGGCAATACCTTCGCATAAGCATTCAGGCCTTGCTGTTGGCCATATCCCGGCTAAACCGGGATTTATTCAAGCCTTACCGAAATGAGCACCGTCTATGCGCCTCCTGCACTATCTCGAACTTGAAAATTTCAAACGATTTGGAAAGCTGCAGCGGATTGAGTTGGATCATCCAGCAGTGCTTATTGGCCCCAATAACTGTGGCAAAACTAGTGCCATCCAAGCACTTGCTTTGTGGTCTCAGGCGGTGCGTACTTGGTATGATGCACGAAAAGATTCTACCGCAAAAGAGCGCACATCAACCTCCCTCAACCGATTGAACATTGTTTCTGTGCCAGTACAGCGGACGCGGTTTTTTTGGCATAATACTAATGTGCGCAAGGGCACAAAAGACATTCATCTGTTCATAACGGTAGGTGTCGAATACAAAGGCGCAGTTAAACCTTTGTCGATGCGATTTCGAAATCAGGGTGACGAACTGGTATATTGCAACCCAGAAGGAGAAAATTCGAGCGATCTGGAATTTATTGCACATGCTGCAAAGCTGCGTGTTGAATTGCTGTATCCAATGTCTGGTCTAGTTATAGAAGAACCCATATTGCAGCCAGGAAGGGTAGACGTGCTGCTGGGGCAAGGGAATACAGCCGAAGTCCTGCGTAATCTTTGCCTATCAGTTGCAACTTCATCGGAGGATGATTGGACGCATGTTGTTGAACTCATGAAACGGCTGTTCAATATCGCATTAGGTAAGCCTGTAGAAACAAGTCGGGGTATCATAACCTTGGCCTACCGTCAGACCAACGTTAAAGAGGCACTCGATATTTCGTCGGCTGGTCGTGGTATGTTGCAGATGCTACTAGTATTTGCTTACCTATATTCGCACAAGGGTAGTGTGCTGCTGGTCGATGAACCCGACGCTCATTTGGAGATTTTGCGTCAGAAGCAAGTATATGTCTTGTTGCGCGACATCGCGAGCAAGAATGGATCGCAAGTGGTGATAGTCACACATTCCGAGCAAATTTTAGACGAGGCGGTGGATCGAAACCTTACTCTACTTTTGGAAGGAAAAGCCGATGATATCGCTGGAAAGCAGGACATCCGCAACAGCCTGAAACATTTTGGTGCTGATCATTATGTGCGAGCACGTGAACGCGGATATGTCCTATACGTTGAAGGCGGAACAGATGTGGACATGCTTCGCGCACTTGCAGAGCGGCTAAATCATAGTGCTGCTGAAATTTGGGATGAACGGGTTAATACTTTTTATGTGCGGAACAACCACCCATCGCAAGACACAGATGCCGAATTGGAACGCGTTGAAGGCGGCTATGGAAATAAATGGCAAGATCACTTCAACGGACTGCGTGGACTGCTCCCAAAGCTGCTTGGCCTTGCGATACTAGACAATGATGGCCAAAATCGGCAGAGTCGTGTCGAAGGAAATTTAGATATTCGCTACTGGCGGCGATATGAGACAGAGAATTATTTTGTCACTCCAGACCTGTTACGTAATTTCGCGAGGAGCCAATATCCCACCGATGATCTGTTCACCCAACAGGCTCAGATTGCAATTGACGATGCCTTGGCAGATGTAGTCTCCCGGCTCGTATTTGACGGTGTTACTGACGACTATGCCGAATGGCAGAGGTCGACCCCGGCAGCAGCCCGACTGGTTTGGGAAGCCAAAACCGAGCGTCGCAAGCTAAGTGCGATAGCTGAAGAATTCTTTCGGGTACTTGCAAGCAAGTTGAAAAGCCCGATGCTTCTAAAAAAGGGAGAATTTCATAGGCTAGTTTCAGATGCAGATTTATCGACAGGGGCGGAAGCTGAGGTGCGCGAAAAGTTGGACGAACTGGCGAAATTGTTTGATTCGGCACAAAAACACAGTGAGGAATCCGCTAGCTAAACTGCTAGAAAACCTTGTGGGCCTTAGCTCTTTCGATTGCAAAACCTGAGTTGCTCAAAGTGTCTGTAGTAATGATTTCCAAACTAAAGCCGGTTGCTCCTTCCTCTCCAAAGCTTACACCTATCGCGCATTTGTCGTCTATTTTTTGGAGGCCGCCGATCAGTCTCATATGATCGACTAGCGCGAGCGGAATCTACATTCCCTCAACATCCGCGTCAGACCAATCCAACTCCCACCCACCCTCTCACGTCAAAAAATTGACCGCCGGGTGTCGCGCTCCCCCACATTCCCCACAAACCACCCCAAATTCAGCCACTTCTCCAAACTGGCACGCCCATTGCTTAGCTTCACTGGCACGGGGCGGCTTGTGCGGTTTGAAAGGATTGGCCATGTCACTGACAGAGGGAATGTTCGGCATTCATGCCACTGCGCTTTCACTGCGTCAGCAGCGGATGGCGATGCTTGCGTCGAACATCGCCAATGCGGCCACGCCCAATTACAAGGCGCGTGACATACATTTTGCCTCTGCGCTGACGCTTGCTGAACAAGGGCAGTCGAGCGAGGCTGCGGTCAAGTTTCGCGTGCCGACCCAGCCGTCGCTTGATGGTAACACCGTTGAGCTTGCGACCGAGCAGACGGCCTTTGCCGAAAATGCGCTGGCCTACCGTTCGAGCCTTTCATTCCTGCAAAGCCGGATCAACACGCTCTCACGCGCACTGAAGGGTGAATGAGCGTGAGCGCGAACCTTTCCATTTTTGATATCAGCGGCCGGGCGATGGCGGCGCAGCTTGTGCGGCTCAACACCACGGCATCCAATATGGCAAACGCCGGAACTGTTTCGGGCAGTGAGGCCAGCGCCTTCCGCGCGATGAAGCCTGTCTTTCGCACCGTCATGGGTGAAAATGGCACGGCTACCGTCGCGGTTGACCGGATTGCGACATCGCAGACTGCCCCCACCAAACGCCACGACCCGGCCCACCCTCTTGCCGACAAGGATGGCAATATCTGGGAGGCCGCTGTCGATAGCGCCGCCGAGTTGGTCGAGATGATCGAAACATCGCGCCAATATCAAAACAACGTCCAGGTTTTGCAAACCGCAAAAGGCCTGATCACCGAAACATTGAGGTTAGGACAATGAACATTACGTCACTCATACCGCCGTCAACCACGACGACGCCTGCCGCCGCTGCGCGCACCAATCAGTCGCTTGATCAAGCGGCGTTCCTGCGCCTGATGACGGCACAGCTCAGCTTTCAAGACCCGACCAAGCCAATCGATAACCAGCAAATGGTCGCCCAGCTTGCGCAATTTTCAAGCGTTGCGGGGATTTCGGAAACCAACAGTTCGCTCGGCGCCATTGCTGAGCAATTGCGGACGCAGACTGCGCTGCTTGGTGACATTCGCGCGGCGACGCTTCCACTTGCTTCGACGGCGCCTGCCTCCACACCTTCTACTTAAAGGGAAATTTCCATGTCTTTCTTTACGTCACTTTCAGGCCTCAAGGCCGCGCAGACCGATCTTTCGGTGATTTCAAACAACCTCGCCAATGTCGGCGCGACGGGTTTCAAGAAAAGCCGTGCGCAATTTGGCGATCTCTTTGCCAGCTCGCCAACGCAGACGACCAAGCTTGTCGCGGGGCAGGGAACACGGCTCAATGCGGTTGTCCAGCAATTCACGCAAGGCACATTGGAGGCGACCGACAAGACGCTTGATCTGGCGATTGCGGGCGAAGGTTTTTTCGTGGTGCAGGGGACGCCGCCACGCCAAGAAGTCAGCTACACCCGCAATGGATCATTCCAAGTTGATGTTAATCGCAACGTGGTTGATACCATCGGATCAACGCTCCAGCTTTTGCCCGTTGATGTGAACGGCAATGTGACCTCAACCGCGCTCGCCGATGCGACTGACTTTGTGCTGCCAGTGGGTGCGCCAAGCGATCCTAATGTTGCGCTCGCCAACGTTTCAATCGGGATTGACGGGCTGGTGACGGCGACCTTTGCCGATGGTTCGGATCAAGTGCTTGGCAAGGTCGCGATGGCGAGCTTTACAGCGCAAGAGGGGCTGCGTCCGATTGGGGATAGCCATTGGCAATCCACCGGGGACAGCGGCCAGCCTGCGATCAATGCCGCCACCAACGGCGCGCTTGGCACGATCCGTTCGGGCGCGCTTGAACGGGCGAATGTCGATATCACTGAAGAATTGGTCGCGCTCATTTCGGCGCAGCGCAATTATCAGGCGAATGCCAAGGCAATCGAAACCGCCGAAACGCTGACCCAGACCATCATCAACGTCAACTAAGGTCTGAACATATGGATCGCCTTATCTACACTAGCCTGACCGCACTGCGCGGGAGCATGGCACGGCAAACTGCGGTGGCGAATAACCTCGCCAATGCGCAGACGCCGGGCTTTCGTGCTGACTTGGCCGAAGCGCAGTCGCTTTGGCTGCGCGGTGATGGTTTCAATACGCGGGCTATGGCGTCCGAAGAGGTTGTTGCAGCGGATATGAAGGCCGCCGCTATTGCCACCACCGGGCGCGATCTTGATGTCGCGGTTGCGGGTGACGGACTGTTTGCGGTTCAGGCGGATGATGGCGATGAAGCCTATACACGGCGCGGCGATTTTCAACTGAGCGAAAGCGGCTTGCTCGTTACGGGCGACGGCCATCCGGTTTTGGGGGCGCAGGGGCCGATTACGTTGCCCCCGGCTGATAGCATCGCCATCGATAATGAGGGCCGGATCAGCATCGTCCCGCGCGGCGGCGACCCTAATCAACCGCAGGAGGTTGACCGTCTCCGCCTCGTCAGCCCGACGGGTTCGGACATCGCCAAGGGGTTGGACGGGCTGTTCCGCGTTAAAGAAGGCGGCACACTTCCCGATGATCCTGATGGGCGCGTCATCACGCGTTCGCTCGAAGGATCAAACGTAAGCGCGACCGAGGCGCTGGTTGAAATGATCGAGGCAGGGCGTTCATGGGATGCGCAACTCAAACTGATCAGCGACGCCCGCGAAATGGATACGTCTACCGCAGACCTTATGCGGCTTGACCAGTAGGAGATAAAGACATGACCAACGCCGCTCTTCATGTTGCCCGCACCGGGCTTGATGCCCAAAATAGCCGAATGCAGGTGATCGCCAACAATCTGGCGAACGTCAACACAACAGGCTTCAAGCGTGACCGCGCGAGTTTTGAAACGCTTTCTTATCAGGCGATTGTCACGCCGGGCGCGCCGTCATCCTCGCAGAACCGTTTTGCGATTGGGCTTAATCTGGGCACCGGGGTGAAGATGAACGGCACCGCGCGGATTGATACGCAGGGGTCGTTCACCACGACCAGCAACGCGCTTGATCTCGCGATTGAAGGCGCTGGCTATTTTCAAGTGCAAACGCCCGATGGCCGCACCGCTTATACCCGCGCAGGTGATTTTAACCTCTCTGCCGAGGGCACGATTGTTACGCCCAACGGCCTGCCAATCCAGCCTCAGATTCAGGTGCCCGAAGGGACAACCTCAATTTCGGTCGGCGCAGACGGCACGGTTTCTGCTCAACTTGCCGGGCAAGCCGAGCCAACTGAACTTGGCCGCGTCGAAACCGCGCGGTTTGTGAATGCGGCAGGTCTTCAATCGATTGGGAACAACCTTCTGGTCGAAACCGCAGCCTCAGGCGCCCCTCAGGTTGGGGCTGCTGGCGAGGAAGGGCGCGGCACCATTCGTTCGGGCGCGCTTGAATCGTCCAACGTCAATGTCGTTGAGGAACTGGTCGATATGATCGAGACCCAGCGCGCCTATGAGGTCAATTCAAAGATGATTCAGGCCACCGATGAAATGCTGCAAAATGCCACGCAGCAGCTTTAACAGTTTGAACCAGTTTCCCCGCCCTGAACGGGGAATAAGTGAAGGGCGGGCGTGCTTCGTGCCTCGTTGGCGCTCGCCCTTCCAACTTTTTTCAGGGGTGGCGCTGCTGCTTTTCGCCAGCACAGCATTGGCCAAGCAACCGCGTGAGGAGTTCCCACCCGCAGTTGCTGCCACCCCGCCGCGACCACCTGCCAATGGCGCGATTTTTCAGAGTGGCGGTTACACCCCGCTGACCTCAGGAATGCGTGCAAGCCAAGTAGGGGATATTCTCACCATCATGTTGGTTGAACGGACGAGTGCCACCAAAAGCAGTTCGGCCAATACTGATCGCAGTGGTGACATCAGCCTAGTGCCGCCCGCAAGTGGCCCGCTCAGCCTGCTCAAGCCCAAATTCCTAAACTCTTCGGGTGCGCAGTCGTTTCAGGGGCAGGGCGATGCCGCCCAATCCAATGCGTTAACTGGAGAAGTGAGTGTGACTGTCACCGCCGTCTATCCCAATGGTACGATGCTGGTGCGCGGTGAGAAACTGCTGACGCTCAATCGCGGCGATGAACGGTTGCAAATGTCGGGCATCGTCCGCGCGGCGGATATCTCGCCTGATAACAAGATCATCTCAACCCGCGTTGCCGATGCGAAGATACGCTACATCGGCAAGGGCGAGATTGCGCGCGCAAGCCGACAGGGATGGTTACAGCGCTTCTTCTCCAAAGTGAGCCCGTTCTGATGCGCGCGCTTTTGGCCTTGCTCGCACTGTTCGTTGCTGCTCCTGCGCACGCTGAGCGGATCAAGGATATGGGCGAATTTGCGGGGCTGCGCGCCAACCAGTTGACGGGGTACGGCATCGTCGTTGGCCTTGCTGGTACAGGCGATGATAGTTTTGATTATGCGACGCAGGGGCTGAAGGGCGCAATTTCGCGCTTTGGCCTGACGCTGCCGCCCGGCATCAACCCCGCGCTCAAAAACGCAGCGGCAGTGATCGTTACGGCTGAACTGCCACCCTTTGCTAAGCCCGGCCAGCGGCTTGATATTACCGTTTCCGCGATCGGCAAATCCAAATCATTGCGCGGCGGCACGCTGTTGCTCGCGCCGCTCTACGGGGCGGATAATCAGATTTATGCGATGGCACAGGGCAATCTCGTTGTCGGTGGCCTTGGTGTCGATGCGGCTGATGGTTCAAAAGTTTCAATCAACATCCCCTCGGCGGGCCGTATTGACGGCGGCGCGAGCGTTGAACGTGAGGTTGATACTGGCTTTGCGAGCAGCGTCGGCCTGACCTTCAACCTCGCAACGCAAGACCTGACCAACGCCCGTCTTGTGGCTGACGCGATCAACCGCGCGACCGCACCGGGCACTGCCTATGCAAGTGATGGTTCGTCGATCAAGATCATGGCACCTGCGGGCGGCGAAGCCCGTGTAGCGCTGATGAGCGTGATCGAGAATCTAGAAGTCAAATCAACTGAGCCGCCCGCGCGCGTTGTCGTCAACGCGCGGACGGGCACAGTCGTGATCAACGGCGCGGTGCGGATTGGCCCAGCGGCGGTGAGCCACGGTAAGCTGACGGTCAAGGTCAACGAAAAACCAACTATCGTCCAGCCCGCGCCCTTTAGTCGCGGCGAAACGGCGGTTGAACCATCAAGCGATATTGAGATTAAGGAAGAGCGCAACCCGGCGTTTGTGATTGCGGGTGCATCGCTGGCTGACATCGTAAAGGCGATCAACCGCATCGGCGCATCGCCGGGTGATCTCGTCGCGATCCTTGAAGCGCTTAAACAAGCGGGCGCATTGAAGGCGGAGCTCGTCATTATATGATCGCGCCAATTGTCCCAACCACGTCCACTACTTCAGTTGGGCCCGATCCTGCGCTCAAAAAAGCGGCGCAGGGTTTTGAGGCGGTGTTCCTGCGTGAGATTATCGGGGCAATGCGCAAAGGCAAACTGGCCGACGATATCTTCGGATCAAGCGCGACGGATAATTTTCGCGAAATGGCTGATGCGCGGACGGCTGATGAAATGTCGAAGCTTGGCCATTTTGGGATTGCGGGGCTGATTGAAAAGCAGCTTACCAAAACAGCGGGAACGACAAAATGAGCGACCTCCTCTCAATCGGCGCATCGGGCATCAGAGCCTATTCGCGCGCGCTTGCAACTGTCAGCGATAACATCGCCAATGCGCAGACGCCCGGATTTGCGCGTCGTTCGCTGCGGCTTGAGGAAGCGACAGCGGGCGGTGATGTCGTTTTTTATCGCAACACCATCCGACCCGGCGGTGTGCTCGTCGCGGGGATTGACCGCGCGGTCAATCAAATGCTGATTGATGATGCGCGCGTTGCCGGCAGCGATTCTGGCCGCACCTCGGCACGGCTGAACTGGGTGCAGGCGACTGAGCGCGCACTTGATGACGGTGTCGGCGGGGTCGGGGCATCGCTCACTGCGATATTTAACAAGGCCGATCAGTTAGGGGCTGACCCCGCAAATCAGGCGTTGCGCAGTGGCTTTCTCGCTTCGGTTGATGAGGCGGCATCGGCCTTTCGTCGTACTGCGACTTCGCTACAATCGGCAGCCACTGGCGTTGCGAGCGACGCACAGGGCAGCGTTAATCAACTCAACACCAATTTGATTGCGCTTGAGCGTATCAACGACGGCCTTCGCCGCGCGCGTGAGGGTTCTTCAAATCAGGCGAGCTTACTTGATGAGCGAGACCGGGTGATTGACGAAATTTCGGGCACACTTGCGGTCAACTCAAGCTTTAACGCACGTGGCGAAGCGTCGCTGCGGATGGCTGGGCCAGGAGGTGAGTTGCTCGTCGATAACGGCGCAGTGGCCAGCGTTTCGCTCAGCATCGCAGCAGGCGGTCAGCTCAGTTACGGCCTTACGCCGAGTGCAACGGGAACGCTGACACCGATTTCGGGTCGCCTTGCCGGCCTGTCGGAGGCCGCAACCCAAATCGCGGGGCAGCGCACAGGCCTTGATACCCTCGCGAACCAATTTTCAGCGCAACTCAACACCGCCAATCAAGCGGGGCGCGACGCGCTGGGCAATCCCGGCGTTGCGCTGCTCGATCCGGGCAGCGGTGCGGCCTCAATCGCCGCAATCGCGCTCACGCCAAATGATGTGGCGGCAGCGGACGCAACTTCAACCAATGGCAATATCCTTTCGCTTGCAAACTTGCGCGGCCCGACCGGAGCAGAGGCGGGCTGGGCCAATATGGTTGCGCTGCAAGCCCAAGCTACCGCTGCATCGCGCGCGCAGGATGCGGCAGCCTCAACGCGGCGTGACGGCGCATTTGATGCGCGTGATGATCTCAGCGCGGTTGACCTTGACCGTGAGGCGGGCGAATTGCTGCGGTATCAGCAAGCCTATGAGGGCGCGGCGCGAACGATCCAGGTTGCGCGTGAAACGCTCCAGACTATCCTCAACATCTTCTAAGGGGCTGCGCGATGATCAACAGCACTGGCAACCGCCTGACCATGGAAATCCGCCGCCAGTCCAATCTGGCGCAGCAGATCGCGCGCACCCAGATTGAGGTTTCAACCGGGCGGCGTATATTGTCTGCTTCGGATGATCCTGTCGCCGCCGCGCGCGTTGCGACGATCCGGCAGGCGCAATCGGATGATAGCGTGTGGAAAGCCAATCTCTCGCTCGGCAGTTCGCTGTCGGCACAGGCGGACTCTGTGCTTCAGACGATGTCTGAACGGCTTGCGCGTGCGCAAGAATTGATCGTTTCAGGCGCAAATCAGAGCCTTTCGCCTGCTGATCGCGTTACGGTCGGGCTTGAGTTGCGCGGGATTGCCGATGAGATTGACAGCCTTGCCGCGACGCGTTCGTCGCTTGGTGATCCGTTATTTGCGAATGGCCCGGCAACTGCGATCCGCTTCGGCGAGAGCACGGTGTTCGCGCCAGTGCCAGCGCGCGCCGATGTGTTTGAAACCGGCGGGAGCGCGATCAGCGCGCTTGTCCGCACCGCAGCGACCTCGGTTGATAGTGGCAACGCGGCGCAGATTGGGGCGTCCCTGACGGCGATCAAAGCCAGTGTCGATCATATTGCCGACGCCAATGCCGATGTTGGCGTGCGCGGCGCACGGATTGAACGCCTGCGCGAAACGCTCGCCTCACGTGGGATTGAATATGCCAGCGAACGTTCAGGGCTTGAGGACACCGATCTAAGCGAAGCCATCGCGCGGCTCAACGGGCAAACGATCACGCTTCAGGCGGCCCAAGCGGCATTCGCGCGGATCAACAGCCAGACGCTGTTTGATATACTTTCTTAACGTTCAATCTTTCCTCAGCGCTGCCGTTATTCATGATGAAGCGCATATTATTTACATAAGGGTTTACCGCAGATGTTCGCAGGGGTTGGTATCGTTGTTCTGATCCTGATGGTGTTCGGTGGCTTTGCGCTCACTGGCGGTAATCTGGGGCCAGTGATGCACGCGCTGCCACACGAGATGCTGATCATCGGCGGGGCGGCCATCGGTGCGCTGATCATTGGCAATTCTGGCAAGGAATTGAAGGCACTCGGTGCGTGCGTCGGGAAGGTTTTCAAAGGCCCGCAGTATAAAAAGCAGGATTATCTCGACTGCATATTTCTGGTGTCCAAGCTGATGAAGATGCTGCGTACCGAAGGGCCAGTCGCGGTTGAGCCGCATATCGAAGCGCCCAAGGAGTCCGCGCTTTTCACCGAATATCCGAGACTCTTGAAGGATGATACGCTGATCCACTTGATCTGCGATACGTTGCGGCTGGTGGTTGTTTCATCGGGCACGCTTGACCCCCATGCGGTTGAGGAAGTGCTCGATAATGCAATTAAAAGCCACCACCACCACACGATGGGCCCAGCAGAGGGACTGCAAGGCTTGGCTGACGCGTTGCCAGCGCTTGGGATCGTTGCGGCGGTGCTTGGTGTTGTGAAAACGATGGGGTCGATTGATAAGCCGCCCTCAGTGCTTGGCGGGATGATTGGCTCTGCACTGGTGGGCACGTTCTTGGGTGTGTTGCTCGCTTACGGATTGGTGGGGCCATTTGCTGGCCGCGCCAAGCAGATTATCGAGGCGGATTCGGCGATTTATCATGTCGTGAAGCAGATCATAATTGCTTCGCTCCACGGTCATCCACAGCCGCTGGTGATTGAGGCGGCGCGCTCTGGGATTGAACATTCAAACCAGCCAAGCTTTGCTGAAGTGTTTGATGGGATGCGGGGGCGGTAATGGCCAAGGCTGCTGAACCGATCCGCCCCGTCATCGTCAAAAAAATTACTGTCGTAGCGCACGGCGGCCATCACGGCGGCGCGTGGAAGGTTGCTTATGCTGACTTTGTGACGGCGATGATGGCATTCTTCCTGCTGATGTGGCTGCTCGGCGCGACGACCGAGAAACAGCGCAAGGCGCTCGCCGACTATTTTGCGCCGACGCTGGTGACGCAAAAATCTGATAGTGCGGGTGGTAGTGGCTTTTTCGGCGGTGACTCAATCGTTTCCGTCGATAAATATCCCAACCGCGCCGGGCAAACCGGCACCCGTGCAATGACTATCCCGCGCGATGCCAAGGGCGGGCCAAAGGAAGCGTCGGGGCCAGGCGGCGAGAAAAAGCAGTTTGACAAGCTCAAATCCTCACTTGCCGAAAAGCTGAAGGCCAATGGCAATCTGCGCCGCTTTGCGCGCAACATCCGCTTCACCGAAACCACCGAAGGGCTTCGGATTGATATGGTTGATGAGGCTGATTTCACGATGTTCATCACCGGAACCGATCAGCTCACCCCCGATGCGGCAAAGCTGCTTCAGCAAGTGGCAGCGGCTGTGCGGGAGGCCCCTAACGGCCTTGTCATTCGCGGGCACACCGACGCCATGCCATATTCGAAGGGGGCGGGGATGAATAATTGGCAGCTCTCCGCTGCGCGTGCCGAGGTGACGCGGCTCTATCTGATGCGCGCCGCAGTTGACCCGGTGCGGATCAACCGGATCGAGGGCGTGGCAGACCGCGAGCCTTATATTCCCGATAATAAATTCGACCCGCGCAACCGTCGCATGTCGATCACGCTCGTTCGCCAGAAGCCGTTGTGATGGCGTTTCTGCGTCAATAAATTGAACTTCATCAAATAAATAATATTCATTATGGATAATAATAAATATGGTCAATTGTAAATAGCGGCGCTATTCTGCGATATTTACATCTGATATGGATATAGTATATTCAGATGTTGAATAGTTAATCTGTCAATTAACTGTTAGTTTACCATGATATTGGAATTGTTCGTCGGTAGCAGATTTTCTGCTTCATAAAAACGAGGCGAACATGGCAAACTTGGCAATTAAGACTGAAATTAAAGCGCCAACCGAAAATTTGATTATCGGCAACAGTCCGGCAATCGTTGCACTGCGCGAAATGATCGCGTTGGTGGCACGCTCATCGGCATCAGTCATGATTACTGGCCCATCGGGCAGCGGCAAGGAAATGGTTGCGCGTGCGATCCACCAGAGCAGCCAGCGTAGCGATAAACCCTTCGTAGCGCTCAACTGCGGCGCGATCCCATCCGAGTTGATCGAGTCTGAACTGTTCGGCCATGAACGCGGATCGTTCACCGGTGCGCATAGCCGCCGGATCGGACGCTTTGAAGAGGCCAATAACGGCACTTTGTTTCTCGATGAAATTGGTGACATGCGCTTTGATATGCAGGTGAAGCTGCTCCGCGTGCTTGAGGACGGGATTGTGACGCGCGTTGGCGGTACCGCCGCAGCACCGGTCGATGTCCGCATCATATCGGCGACACACCAGAATATTGACGATGCCATCGCAAGCAACCGCTTTCGCGAAGATTTGTTTTTCCGGCTTGGCGTGGTGATGCTTCAGGTGCCCGATCTTGCGAGCCGCGTAGAAGATATTCCCGCGCTGATCGCGCATTTTCAACAGAGTAAGCCACGCGGCGCAGTGGCGCGGTTTGACGCCACGGGGATGGCACGGCTGATGGCGCATCGCTGGCCTGGCAATGTTCGCGAGTTGCGCAATGTGGTTGAACGCGCAGGTGTGCTTGCGGGCGGCGAGACGCTTGATGCGCACGGCGTCGAGGCGCTGCTCGGTAATGCAGCCAGTCGGATAATTTCAGGCGGTGATTTGCGTCGCGCCGGTGAGGCGAACGTGCCCAAGCCCGCTGCGATTGCGCCCGTTGCGTTTGCACGCAGTGTACAGCCAATCGACAGCAAAACCCCGATTGATCTGAAGGATATGCTCGAAACGCTTGAGCTTGAGCGCATCCAAATGGCGCTTGATATGGCCGACGGGGTGATCTCTGAAGCGGCGCGGATGCTCACCCTCAAGCGCACGACGCTCATTGAAAAGATGCGCAAATACGGGGTCGATAGGTCATGCTGATCGTTTGCCAAGTTCACGCCGAAAGCTGCTTCCAGCTTTCTGTAATCCCCGCCACGCCGTCGCGCACTTCGGAGAGTTTAGCGGCGTCGCCATCGGCGATAGCGTCTGAAAGCTGACGCGTCATCGCACGGTACACCCCGGCGAGCGTCTGCGCGACGCTGCCACCCTGATCAAAATCAAGGCTGGCGGAGAGCGCCATCAGGATCGAACGGGCCCGCGCCGCACTGGGTTCGCGCGCAATCTCTCGCCCCTGACGAAGTGCGGCGCCAAGCACATCAAGCGAACGCAGCAGTTCCTCATATAGGATCGCCACCAGCGCGTGTGGGCTGGCCCCTTCAACCCGGCTGGCGAGTTCGAGCGATTTATACTGGTTGCGCGCGCGCAGCAAATTGGGGCGACCGTACACTGCGGCTCCTTAGTTATTATTGTTGCCGTTGAGATTGAACTGCTGCTCAATATAGCTTTGTGTCGCCCGCAGCGCGCCAATCCGCCCATCAAGCGAAGCAAACTGCCGTTCAAGCCGCGCGCGGAAACGGTCTTCGCGTTCCTCCATCCGCTCACGGTTTTTGCTGATCGTATCGCCCTCTTTCACCAGCCTTGCGCGTAGCAATTCAAGCTGACCGTTGGTGCCTGACGCACCGTCCTTGATCGTGCGCAGCGCCACTGAAATGCCGGGGTCAGTCGCCTCGGTACGAGTGCCATCGCGGACGGGATTGAACAGCGCCTCAACCGCATCGGGATTGGCGGTAAGTGCCGCCTCAAGTTTAGCCGCGTTGACCGTTACCGTGCCGTCACGGTTGGTGGCAAAGCCGATGTCGGACAGGCTGTTGATCGCTGGATCGCTGGTTACTGATTGGCTGATCAAGCGGCTGAGCTGTTGATCAAGCGCGCGTGTCGCGGGATCGCCGCCCGTCGCGGTGCGCGCCTCTCCCAAATCACGTTTGAGCGTGTTGAACACTTCAGTAAAATCAGTGATTGCCTGCCGCAGCCCAGCAAGCGGACGCTCCGAAGTGATCGACACGGGATTGCCAATCGTCGTCTGGCGCAGCGTCAGTGACACACCGGGAAGAACATCGGAGAAGCTGTTGCTCGCCCGCGTGTAGGCGACCCCGTCTAGCGAAAATTGCGCATCAAGCGCGGCCTGACCAAGCGTCATCGCGCTGCCCACGCCATTATAAGCGAAGCGATTAAGCCCCGGATCGGCCCCGGCATCGGCGGTGAGCGTGAACGCCTTTGCCGCCCCGCTTTCGCCCTTGAGCACCAGCCGTGATCCGCCACTGTCAGTAATCACACTCGCGCGCACCCCGCTGCCGCTCGCGTTGATCGCGTCGGACAGTCCGGTGAGGCTGTCGTTGGTCGCATCAATCGTAATCGTCCGCGCGGTGCCGCCAACGGTGAGCGTCAGGCTGCCCTGACCGACGGGATCAGTCGCAGCGCCGACAAAGCCCGAAAAAACGGTCTGCGCGCGCGCCAATTGCCGCACCTCAATCTCCCCTGTCAGCGCGCCGAGCCGGACGCCGGGATCGGCAGTCGCGGTGATCGCGGTCGGATTGGAAACGACGGGCTGGCTCCGCAGCGAACCATCCGCAACCACGCCCGCGAGTGTCGTCGCAAAACTATCAAGATCAGAACGCGCTCGCGCCACCGCGCTAATTTTCGCCTGATTGGCACGGGTCAGCGCGTCAAACCGCTCAACCTTGGGCGCGCGCGAGGCGGCGGCCAAATCCCGCACCAGCGCGACAGTATCAATCCCCGAACCGAAGCCGAGCGAAGCAGCAATGGGTGGCAGCATAGCAATTGTCCTTTGCACAAGGAACGGCTGGGGGCGGCGGATGTTTAGGGGGTGGTGGGAGGGTGATGCTCCATCCCGTTCTCCCGCGAAGGCGGGAGTCCAGTCCCCAACGCAGAGCCGCGTTTGCTTTGGTACTGGCCTCCCGCCTTCGCGGGAGAACGCGCCCATTATAATTTGTATTGCCCTCCAGCTTACTTATTAAATTCACCAACTCCCCTAATCCACTAATCGATTTTATCACTCACAAAAGGCGAAGTTCACACCGTACTATCGCCCATTTTCAGCGCCCTACTGATCGATAAAATCGATCAACACCCAAACCCGCAATGCACCACGGCCCCACAAAAAACCCCAGATTTCTCACGAAGTTGACACTGAATCCGTATATAAACACCCCTCTCAAAATCCACCCAAAGCCCGCCAAGTTGTCACACGCAGAACAGGGTAAAAAGACTCGGGCTGTGTTGAACATTTACGGAACATAATCTAATGATGGGCTTGTAGGAAAGGGCTTGGCAAAATGATTACAATTATGGTATCAACCTGTTGCCAACCATCAGAAGACGCTTTCAATGGATGACAAACAAATTGCGTGGATGGGGAGCAGCAAGAAGGATTTGCTTGCCATGCCTGAGCCAGTCATCAACACGTTCGGTTATGCGCTTGGCCTTGCGCAAAATGGGTTGAGTTATCCTGACGCGAAGACGCTCACGCAATTCAAGAGTGCGGTGGTCGAGGTGCTGGAGGATCATGACAGCGATACCTATCGCGCAGTCTATACGGCGCGCTTCGCGGATACTGTTTATGTGCTGCACTGCTTCAAGAAAAAATCGTCGCGGCAAAGCGAACTGCCTAAGCGCGACCGTGAAACGATTGAAGCCCGATTGAAAGACGTAACCGCGATTGAAAAAGCCAAACACAAGGATGTGAAAAATGACAGAGGTATATTATACACCAGCAGGCACCAGCGTTCTTGATGATCTGGGGCTTGATCCTGCCTTTATTGTGAAAGCCAAGCTGGCGGTTCGTATCCATCTGACCGTCAAGGAACTCGGCCTCAACCAGCGCGACGCCGCCCGGCGGATGGGCATTTCACAACCCCGACTATCGCAATTGACACGCGGAAAGCTCGACGGGCTTAGTCAGGCAAAACTCGAAGATTGCCTTGTTGCCTTGGGGCATGATGTGATTACCAATATCGGCCCACGGCGTGATGGGGTTGGGGCAAGGCGGGTAGAGGAATTGAGGGTGGCGGCTTGAGAGTAGCATTGGTGTTATGTATCCGGAATTCCGTATAGAGCTACCGCATACGATGCTATGGAGAGATCAATGGAAGAACTTATTTTTATGGGCCTTTTGATGAGCGTGGCGGCGTTAGCGATCATGTCAGCGATCAGTTTTGGTTTGATCTATGTTGTTGCTCTGCGATCAATTCCTGATCGCAGAGCAGCTTGGACAGCAGGCGTTTCATATCTAATTGTTACAATTTTCATGATTTTTGGGGGTGTCCGAGGTTATGAAATTTATGCTCCTTTGACCGGGCTACCCGCTGCCGTAATTATATACTTTTATTGGCGTTGGGAGTTTCGTAAATCATGGGTAGATAGCGCTGATGAACTGCCTGACGGTGTCGTGCTTGCGAACGATGATTGGAAGGTAGGATTGATATTTGTGATTGGAGCGCTAATTGCTGCTGCGATCAAAGCACTAATGCGGCAAGGAATTTAGACTGGGCGTCCAATCGCACTCTAAGTAAGAATCTAAATACCAATTTAGGCCGCCAACCTCAAACTCCCCCTCTGCCCACTTGATGGCGTGACTCGCACTTCAACATCCTGCCCCAGATCGCTCAGCGCGCGGAGGAGGCGGTCGGTGGAGAAGAGGGTGATCTTGCCATTGATCAGCGCGGAGACGCGTGGTTGATCCATTGTCATCAGTTTGCCCGCTTGTACTTGGGTCAGCTTGCGATCGGCGATGATCCGCACAATCGACCGCATCAAGTCGGCGCGCAGTTGCAAATCATCGGCATCAGGCAAGCCAAGCGCATGAAAAGCGCTTTCGGTTGAATAGCTTACGGTCTCTGGCGTTTCCATGTTTGATACTCCTGCTCCGCGAGTTTCAATCGCGATTTGACCTTTTCCAGTTCCTGCGGCGGCGTTGCGATGCCTTTCTTCGCCTTTTTCTGGAAGGCATGGAGGACATAGACCAACTCGGCAAAACGCACCGTGTAGACCGCGCGATACGTATCGCCATCATAATCCTCCACCACCTCAAGCACCGCAGCCCCACCAAAACCTTTCAGCGGCTTGGCATGAAAATGCTTGTCACCCGTCTGCGCGAGATAGAGCGCATGGCCAATCTCGCGCACAACCTCAGACGGAAAGGCCGCTAAATCCGCCTTGGCGCGGCCTATCCATCCGAGTGGCTTCATTGTGTGGTAAATATATCAGTACTGCCATATTTGTAAAGCGGGATTGCGGCGCTTTTCTTCGTGGGCATTCAATGTCGAAAACTAAGGTCAGGATCGTTGCGCCTGCAATTTATCAGTCCTCCGCGATTATATAACTCGTGCGAGTTGAGAAATTAATGGCTTGACCGCCTTTCACTCCAACCCACCCACCCGACGCTGCAAATTTTTATATTCAATCGGAACCAAACTTTGCCCCCGCTGTTGAATGCAGGCGGCCGATGCCCGGACGCAGAGGAGAGTTATGATGGCGTCCAAAACCGGTTCCGCAACTTCGAAATCAGATAAAACATCCGGCGGTCAAGCTCCGGGAACTCCAGCGCCGTTCTTGCCAGTTGCCACGATGCAGCAGGGTATTGGTGGTGAATTGCATCAAATTGCCGCCGAGGGTCAGCCGCTGCTAACGACCAACCACGGCACGCCAATCTCGGACGATCATAACAGCCTGAAGGCGGGGCCGCGCGGGCCGACTTTGCTTGAGGATTTCGTCCTTCGCGAAAAAATATTCCATTTTGATCACGAACGGATTCCTGAGCGCGTTGTCCATGCGCGCGGGCTTGCGGCGCACGGTTATTTTGAATTGACTGACTCGCTAAGCGATCTCACGACCGCACTTGTATTGGGCGAAGTCGGCGAACAGACGCCGGTATTTGCGCGTTTCTCGACAGTTGCGGGCAACCGGGGCTCAGCCGATCTCGCCCGCGACGTGCGCGGCTTTGCCGTCAAATTCTATACCAAGCAGGGCAATTGGGATCTTGTGGGCAACAATATCCCCGTATTTTTTATTCAAGATGCGATGAAGTTCCCTGACCTTGCCCATGCCGTGAAAGAAGAGCCTGATCGCGGTTTCCCGCAGGCGGCGTCGGCACATGATACGTTCTGGGACTGGATTGCGTGCACACCAGAGGCGATGCACATGGTGATGTGGCAAATGTCGGATCGCACGATCCCGCGCTCGGTGCGGTTCATGCAAGGGTTTGGTGTTCACAGTTTCCGCTTGGTCGATGCTGAGGGCGCGTCAACCTTCGTCAAATTCCACTGGACGCCCGTGCTTAATATGCAGTCAGTGGTGTGGGATGAAGCCGTCAAGATCAACGGCGCTGACCCCGATTATCACCGCCGCGATTTGTATAACGCAATCCGCGATGGCGATCATCCGGCATGGGAGCTGGGCGTCCAGCTTTTCACTGAAGAAGAGGCCGCCGAATTTGATTTTGATCATCTTGATGCGACAAAGTTGATTCCTGAAGAAATCGTGCCACTCCGCACGATTGGGCGGATGGTGCTTGACCGCAATCCCGCAAATGTGTTTGCCGAAACCGAACAAGTTGCGTTCTGTACGCAAAACGTTGTCCCCGGAATTGATTTTTCGGATGATCCGCTGCTCCACGGGCGCAATTTTTCTTATCTTGATACGCAATTGTCGCGGCTGGGTTCGACCAATTTCACGCAGTTGCCGATCAACGCGCCCAAATGCCCGTTCGCCAATATGCAGCGTGACGGCCATATGCAGATGCATCCGCAGGCGACGCGGGTCGCTTATACGCCGAGCCTGATCGATCCTTCGGGGCCGCGCGAACATCCATCGGGTTTCCGGAGTTTCTCCGCACCCGTTGAGGGCATAAAGCTGCGCGAACGATCAGCGACCTTTGCCGATCATTACAGCCAGGCGCGCCAGTTCTTCATGAGCCAGACCAAGCCCGAACAGGATCATATCATTGCGGCACTGGTGTTTGAACTAAGCAAAGTCGAGATGCCGATCATCCGCGCGGCGATGCTTGGCCATCTTGTCAACATTGACGCCGAACTCGGCAAGCGTGTTGCAAACGGCCTTGGCCATGACGCGCCAATCATTCCTGCCGAAGCGGCGGTTGCGACGCGAACCGACCTTGATGTGTCACCAAAGCTCAGCATTCTTAGCAATGGGCCGCCTACGCTTGTCGGGCGTCAGGTTGGTGTTCTTGTCACCGACGGCGCATCGTGCGCGATCATCGGCGCGATTATTGAAGCGGCAACCGCTGCACAGGCAACAGTCAAGATCATTGCCCCAAAACTTGGCGGTGTGACGCTTGACGATGGTAGCAAGCTCAAGGCGGATTTCCAGCTTGCGGGCGGGCCGTCAGTGCTGTTCGATACGGTCGCGATTGTTGTATCTGAGGAGGGGGCAAAGACTCTGCTTGGGGAGGCTGCCGCTACCGCTTGGGCGCACGACGCGTTCGCGCATCTCAAGGTAATCGCGCATTCGCCCGAAGCGGCTGATCTGCTTGACGCCGCAGGCGTTAAACCGGATGAAGGTATCATACCGCTCGGTGACGACGGCAAGGCTGAGCTTTACATTGAGACGGCCGGCAACGGACGGATCTGGGCGCGCGAGCCATTGGTACGTAAAGTCTGTTAGGTGAGTGCCCTCTGTTTGGATTTTTGGGAGATCACTCAAACATCCAAATTCGCCACATTAAGCGCATTCTCTTGAATAAACTCGCGCCTTGGTTCGACGACATCGCCCATAAGTTGCGTGAATATTTCGTCGGCTAGATCGGCTTGCACGACTTCTACTCTCAGTAGCGAACGGTTGTCTGGGTCGAGCGTGGTCTCCCACAGTTGATCGGCGTTCATTTCGCCGAGACCTTTGTAGCGCTGGATCGATAACCCCTTGCGACCGAAGGCGAGGATGGCTTCGAGCAAGTCTGAAGGGCGCGTTACGTTGGTGCCTTTGGACGGCGCCGCCGCGAGTGGCGTTTCATCGTCGCTATCTTCAGTCGCTGTTTCTTCGGTAGCCGCAGCGGGCGCTTTGGCAGTAACAAGGCGGCTTGTTGAGGCGTAATTGTCACCGGCTTCATCGATCAGTTTGTGAAGTCGACGCGCTTCTTGGCTGACGAGAAAACTTGGCTCAATAATGTGGTGATCGGTCACACCGCGCCACAGCCGCTGGAGCAGATAGCCGCCCTCTTCGCTTAATTGCCCGGCCCAGCGCGCCTCGGGGTCGGCACGGTCAAGCCATGCTGCCGCCTCTGCAACTGCGCCCGTCCTACCCGCTTGATCAAGCGTCGGGTTCAGCGCACCAACCAGAGCAAGCGCTTCAATAATCGTTGGATCATAACGGCGCGGCACATAGCGCATAAGCGCGCGCATCCGCCGGGCATGTTCAACCAGAGTGCGGAGATCAGCGCCGCTGCGTGAACCGCTGCTGGTTTCGAGCATCATTGCGCCGATGGCCGCATCGACCAGATATTCCTCAAGCTTTGTATCATCCTTGACGTAAACTTCGCTGCGTCCGCGCGCCACTTTGTAGAGCGGCGGCTGCGCAATGAAGAGATGGCCAGCGGTTATAAGCTCAGGCATTTGCCGGTAAAAGAAGGTGAGCAGCAGCGTGCGAATATGCGCGCCATCAACGTCAGCGTCAGTCATAATTACGATCTTGTGGTAGCGCAGCTTTTCCAAATTGAAATCATCGCGGCCAATCCCAGTGCCAAGCGCTTGGATCATCGTGCCGATTTCTTTAGACGACAACATCCGGTCAAATCGCGCGCGTTCAACGTTCAGGATTTTTCCTTTGAGTGGAAGGATTGCTTGAATATTGCGGTCACGACCCTGCTTGGCTGAGCCACCGGCGCTGTCGCCTTCGACAAGGAACAGTTCGCATTTGGCGGGATCACGCTCCTGACAATCGGCGAGTTTGCCGGGGAGCGAGGCGATGTCCATCACGCCCTTACGCCGGGTCAGTTCGCGCGCCT
Organism: Sphingomonadales bacterium; assembly: GCA_043747445.1. Taxonomy (GTDB): domain Bacteria; phylum Pseudomonadota; class Alphaproteobacteria; order Sphingomonadales; family Sphingomonadaceae; genus Aquisediminimonas. The sequence goes on along the minus strand of JAYTPB010000007.1, from coordinate 13,079 downwards.
TCTTTGCGGCCTCACGCGCGGCAGCGGCGTCGATAACCTTCTGGATGATTGATTTGGCGTGCGCGGGGTTTTCCTCAAGCCATTCGGCCATCTTATCGGCCATCAGGCTTTCGAGCGGCTGACGGACTTCGGAGCTAACGAGTTTATCCTTGGTTTGCGAAGAGAATTTTGGATCGGGCAGCTTGACAGAAACAATCGCGGTCAAGCCTTCGCGCATGTCATCGCCGGTGAGGCTGACCTTCTCTTTCTTGAGCATACCCGATTTTTCGGCGTAGTTATTGAGCGTCCGCGTCAGCGCTGCGCGGAATGCCGCGAGATGTGTGCCGCCATCACGCTGCGGGATATTGTTGGTGAAGGGCAGGACATTTTCGTAATATGAGTCGTTCCATTCAAGCGCGACATCAATCGCAACGCCGTCTCGTTGACCACTGACAGAGATTGGATCGGGAAAGAGCGGCGTTTTGGCGCGGTCAAGATATTTGACGAAGGCTGCAATTCCGCCCTCATAATAAAGCTCGTGTTCAACATGTTCGGCGTGGCGTTCATCACGCAGGAAGATGCGGACGCCCGAATTGAGGAAGGCCAGTTCGCGGTAACGATGCTCAAGCTTTTCAAAATCAAATTCAGTGATTTTGAAGGTTTCAGGACTTGGCAAAAATGTAACGCGCGTGCCCTTTTTGCCGCTTGTTGGGCCAACGACCTTCAGCGGCGCGACCGCATCACCGTGGCTAAACTGCATATAATGCTCTTGATCGTCGCGCCAGATAGTGAGGTCTAGCGTAATTGACAGAGCATTGACCACCGATACGCCAACGCCGTGGAGGCCACCCGAAACCTTGTATGCGTTGTCATCAGACGTATTTTCAAACTTCCCGCCCGCGTGAAGCTGCGTCATGATCACTTCGGCCGCAGAGACGCCTTCTTCGGTGTGAATGCCGGTTGGAATACCGCGCCCATTATCCTCAACCGAAACCGAGCCATCGGGATTGAGCGTGATGACAATCCGGTCACAGTGGCCGGCAAGTGCCTCATCAATCGCATTGTCGGAAACCTCAAACACCATATGGTGCAGGCCGCTGCCATCATCAGTATCACCGATATACATGCCGGGACGTTTGCGAACGGCATCAAGGCCTTTGAGTACTTTAATCGAGTCTGCACCATATTCGTTTGAATTGGGTACATTTTCTTGTTGTTCAGTCATGAAAAGCCTATAGGCACGAAAGGCACAAAAGCCAAGGGAAAGCGACATTTGCTGCTTGGCCTTAGACAAACGCCTTGATAACGGGGCATAGTTTTTGGTAAGGGATTGCTGGTGCCCGAATGTTAGCTCATTACCCTCCGGCACCCGCGCTCGAACCCTATATCCGCAGACATTATGTATTTCGCGGCGAGATGCCGCCCGATGCTGATATCCAAGATAAGATGATTGCCGAAACCGCTTTTATCCGGATTCCCTTGCGCGGTAATTGGTATGTTGAAGGTGAAACCGGCGCGTGGGAGCCGGCGCGCGGGCCAAAGCTGTTCGGGGCGAATTCAAAAGGGTTTCCGTTGAGGGTTGTTGGCCCGTTTTTGATCCTTGGTTGCGGGGTAAAGCCTAGTGGCTGGAAATCATTGTTTAACTGTTCGGCGCATCTCTACACAGATCGTATGGTTTCGCTTGAGGATATGTGGGGCGGCATCGCGATGGATATGATGCGCGAGCTTCATGTTGATCAAAGCGATGAAGACATGGTTGCAATCATGAATAAGGCAATCACCAAGCAGCTTGATAAAGTTGGCTTGAAACACAGCGACGCCCAAATTGAACAATTTGAAACGATTGGCCGTATTGATAGCACCATTCGGATTGACGACGCGGCAAATGACGTCGGGCTTTCGGTGCGACAGCTTGAGCGACGCAGCCTTGAGAGTCTCGGAATGACGCCGAAGACATTCCTGCGCCGTTGCCGCTTTCTTGATATGGCGATGACGATGCGTGGGTTTAGCCACCCAAGCGAAGAGGACTTGGCGGCGCTGCGTTACTTTGACCAGTCACACCTCAATCGAGAGTTCAAACGCTTTATTCAGATGACGCCAAAGACATTTCAAAATGCTTACACGCCGCTCATGACCGCTGGCTTAAAGCTCCGCAAAGAAGGTGACGAGAAGATTTTCAATCACCCACGATTCTAGCATTTTCAACGAAGAATCGCTTTGCTTCGCATCCGATAGCGGCGAATAGCTCGCGATCAGTGCCAGTCATCCATACTTGCCCGCCGCCACTTGCCAACCGCGCGAAAAGTGCAGCGCGTCTGACGCTGTCAAGATGTGCGGCCACTTCATCAAGCAGCAAGATTGGCCGTCGTCCGCTCCGCTGTGCGACTAGTTCGGCGTGTGCGAGGATAATGCCGAGCAACAATGCCTTCTGCTCGCCGGTCGAACAATTTGCCGCTGGTTGCGCTTTGGCAAGATGCGTTACAATCAAATCGGCGCGGTGCGGGCCAATTAAAGTGCGCCCAGCCGCAGCATCGCGCGTGCGACCGTGCGCAAGCTGCTCAATCAAAAGCCCATCGTCATGCCAACCATCAATCGCAAGAACGGCCTTCGCAAAAGGGCCATCAGGCGTTTCAGCAATCTGTTTGGCTAACAGGTCAACCAACTGCGCACGCGCCTGTGATATTGCGCTGCCGTGGAGCGCCATCTGTTCCTCAAGTGCGGTCAACCAGTCGGGATCGGGGGCGGCGTCGCCAGCGAGGAGACGGTTGCGCTGACGCATTGCAGCATCATAGCGGCTGCTGTGGCGCGCGTGAGCGGGGTCAAGCGCCAACACCAGCCGATCAAGAAAACGCCGTCGCTCACCGGCGCTATCCGAAAAGAGGCGATCCATCGCAGGCGTCAGCCAGATCACTGACAGCCATTCGGAAAGCGCGGTTGCGGCGTGCGTCGCTCCGTTGATCCGCACAATCCGCCGATCGGGAGCGCTGGCGAGCGTGCCAGTACCAAGCTCAACCTCACCGAGCTGCACTGCGACACCGAACCCACCGGGGCTGCCTTGGCGCGCAATTTCACTCAGTGCCACCCCGCGCAAACCGCGTCCTGGAGTAAGCAGCGAGATCGCCTCAAGCACATTGGTTTTTCCCGCGCCATTCTCTCCAGTCAGGATATTGAATCCCGGCTCCGGCGCAATCACAGCATCGGTATAACAGCGGAAATTGGTGAGCGAGAGGCGGGTGATCGTCATTGAGCGTCAAGCCCGAAAGCTAGCCCAGTATCGCGTCCACCGTGGAGAACATGGAGGATCACAACCTCATCGTCATTCACTGCGTAGAAAATCGTTGTTCGCTTTTCAAAACTGATCGACCGCAATCCGGCGAGAATTTCACCGCGCGGCGTACCGCGATTGGGGAATATCGTGAGGCGGTTACAGGCCTCCCTGATCCGTGCAACGAATAGGCGCGCCGTGTCACGATCAGCTTGTTCGCCTATCCATATTGCGAGTTCAAACAAATCATCTTCGGCATCGTCTGATAGACGCACCCTATGCGTCATCATCAGCCCATTTTTGCTCTATCCGATCGCGGAGTCGCTTAAACGCCTCATCCATCGGTATCGTTGTTTCGGGGTGTGCGCGGACTTTCGCGGCGCGCGTGCGCAGCAGCTCGTGCAGCGCTTCCTCTTCACGGTCAAGCGCGCGCAGGCCAGCGCGGACAACCTCGCTGATTGAGGCATAGCGGCCCGATGCGACATGGGCTTGGGCTGATTTTGCCATCCCGCCAAGCGTGACAGTCACTGGCTTGCTCGCGGGTGGTTTGGGTGAACGTGTTGCCATGCTGCGCGCTCCTGCAAATACTATGATAAAATCATATCGCTTGCGGGCGGCATCGGCAAGGCTTCGGGGCACAAATAGAAATGGCGGCTGGTGTTGCCACCAGCCGCCACTATGTCGATCTCCGATTTACTCACCTTGCGGCTTTCAACCATCGCTCAGACATGGTGCAGACTTTTTCCCGAAGGAGCCAGACCTGCGCGGGCTTTATCCAAAATCGGTATCGGCTTTGGCTTGCGCCTCGGCTTCGCCACATTTCTTCCTTCACCCAGCCGATAATCGATCTTCATCCAATCTTGCGATCACATGATCCGCCTCACCAGCGATGTTGTTGGAAACTTCCCTTTCGTTGCCGTCCGGTCACTCTCTCAACCACAATGTTAGAGTCTCATGACTCGGTGAGTCGTACCAGCGAAAAATAGAGGTCGTGCCCTGTGGATAACGAGGATAACGGGGGTGGAATCAAAGTGCCTTTTCACCAGCATTCATCTTGGCGGCGTAACCGCGCTGAACGCTTGCGGCGAGCAGGTCAAATACCGCGTCTGGATTGCTGCGACGGAGCTGCGCAATATGCGCTTCGGCACCCGTTGCGAGGATGAGCTCGCGCGTTTCGCTCTCCACCGCATTCATTATTGCGGTGACGGCATCATCGACGCTCATTCCGGCTTCAATCGCAGCATCGCTCTCACCGCGCTTGCTGCCATCGGCGGAAAGCGCATTGCGGGAGACGTTGGTTTTGACCGAGCCTGGCGCAATCACATGCACCTTGATGCCCAAATGCGCGGTTTCGCAGCGCACCGAATCGAAATAGCCAAACACACCGTGCTTGGCCGCGCAGTACGCGCTGCGCATCGGCACGCCCGCAATCCCCGCAACACTTGAAATCGCGATCAGCCGCCCGCCGTCCGCAGCAACCATATGCGGCAATACGGCCTGTGTCAGCGCAATCGGCGCAAGCAGGTCAACCGCAATGATCGACTCGTAAACCGAGAAATCGCTATCAACCGCGAGCGAGCGCTGCGAAATGCCGGCATTGTTAACAAGGCAATCGATCCGCCCAGCCCATGCAATTGCTTGTTCAACAAGTGCAGGGATCGCGGCATAGGCACGCGTATCAAATGGCAGAATTAGGCAGTTCTCCTCGCCGCACTCACGCGCGACACGTTCAAGCTCAGCCATATTGCGCCCTGACAGGATCAGTCGTGCGCCTTGTGCAGCAACGCTGCGCGCAACCCCTTCGCCAATGCCTGACGACGCTCCTGTAATCCACCAGCATTCTGTGTTGCGCATCATCGCCTCCTATCGCGCTTGCGTTAGGCGGCGGTGCGCGCTGGTCAAGCCTCTTCTTTGACGCGCAGCATCGCAAGCGCAGCAGCAGCCATCACCAGCGCTGCAATCAGCATTGTCCAAATCGGCGCGTCGGGAAAAAAGGTGCGGATCACAACACCCATCACCGTCGCAACGAGCAACTGTGGCAGCACGATAAAAAAATTGAAGATGCCCATATAAATACCAAGCTTATGCTGCGGCAGCGTTCCAGCAAGAATGACATAGGGCATTGTCAGGATCGACGCCCAAGCGATGCCAACGCCGATCATTGGCACGACCATCAGATTTGGATCGCGGATCAACAGAATCGCGCCGTAGCTTGCGGCACCAATCAGCAGGCACAGCATATGCGTATTTGGTGCACCGAACCGCTTTGCCATGCTAGGCAGGAAGAATGCCGCAAGCGCGGACACGCCGTTGTAGATTGAAAACAGCACGCCAACCCAATCCGCCCCATCATTATAAGCTTTTGACGCTGTATCAGTTGTGCCAAAAACATATTGGGTTATCACAGGGGTGGTATAAATCCACATGATGAACAGCGCGAACCAACTGAAAAATTGGGCCACTGCGAGGCGGCGCATTTGCTCTGGCATTTGGGATAGATCGCTCAGGATTTCAGCAAGGACATTGCGGTCAACAGGGTTGCGTTTCACACGTGCGGCATTGATGATTTGCGCCAAACCAAAGGCCGCAAGCCCGCCGCTAAGCACATAAAGCTGCTTGTCGAGGTTAAGCGCGACAACCAGCGCGAGTAGTGCCGCCCCGACGCCGAGCCACACCAAGCCGCTTTGCGGCGCAACCAGCGCGCTATGTTGCGCAGCATCACTTTCGTTTTCGCCGTTGAATATCCGAATTTGCGCGGGCGAATATTCCTTCGTCATTACCACCGTCCACAGCACGGCAAGGAAGATCGCCACAGCACCAATGTAAAAGGCGTAGCGTACTGACGGCGGTATCACGCCCTCCGGCGCCGTGTTGCTGACGCCGAGTTGGGTAAGGATAATCGGCGCGAGCGAACCAATGACAGCGCCAGCGCCAATAAACATCGTTTGCACTGAATAACCGCTCGCCCGCTGATCAGCGCGCACCATATCGCCAACAAAGGCACGAAACGGCTCCATCGTGATATTGAGCGACGCATCAAGCAACCACAGCATCACCGCCGCAACCAACAATATATTCGCATTGGGCATTCCAAAAAGCGCCGCTGCCGCCAGCACTGCGCCTGCCAGAAAATAAGGCCGTCGCCGGCCAAGCGGCCCCCAAGTCCGATCACTGAAATGCCCGATCAGCGGCTGAACGAGCAAACCCGTCACCGGCCCCGCGATCCACAGGAAGGCAAGGTCATCAACATTGCTGCCAAGCGATTGGAAAATCCGGCTGACATTGGCATTTTGCAGCCCAAACGCGACCTGAATACCAAAAAAGCCGAACGATATATTCCACAAGCCCCAAAAGCTCTGACGCGGCTTTTCCATGCCAAACTCTCCCTTTATGCTTTTGCTCAGCGTGGCAGAGCGCGTGTCTTTGCTCAATGGGGCAGGGGGACAATGCATACGAATACTTAGCAAGCTAGGTACGCAAAATTATCGCTTTCCTACAACAGGCCATTCTGTTTAGATGCTTGCCGAAGGGATATTACAATCGACGAAACATATTTTCCGGTGCATGACTTCATAATCGGATATGTACCAAAATAGGACATTTTTGCACTCAAAACTATCGATTAGGTGTCAATTATGTCAACTATGTAAAATTATTTTACATAGCCAACTGCATCAAATCCGCAGGATTTACGCACTACCAGCTTGGCTGGAAGCATTGTCGTGGGCACCGTTTCATTCCGGATTTGGCCAAGCAGCGCATCGACCAAGGTTTCGCCTGCTAATCGGTAATCCTGTTGCACTGTCGTCAGCGGCGGATGCGCGAGTGAGGCGGCAGGAATGTCATCAAAGCCAATCACCGCAACATCACGCGGGATCGCGCGCCCATGCGCTTCAAGCGCGCGGATCGCGCCGATGGCGATCAAATCGCTTGCGGCAAAGATCGCATCGAACGCCGCGCCGCGCGCGATCAATGCCTGCGCGGCGTCAAAGCCTGCTTGTTCAAGCGTGATCGCATCAACTTGAAGCTTTGGATCGGGCACAATCCCCGCCGCAGCCATCGCTGCGGATAGTCCTTCATAACGTGTCCTGAGTTCGGGGTAGCGGCTGGTGGCATCACCCAGAAATGCTATATTGCGGCGGCCCTGTGCGATCAGATGTTGGCCCGCAGCATAGCCGCCTTGGAAGTTGTCACAGCCAATCGTTGTGCCCGGTTGCCCTTCCTCGGAAAAGCCCCAGCGGACGAAATGCGTGCCTTGCTCAACCAGCGCTTCGAGCCGCACACGGTAAAGCTCATAATCGCCGTAGCCGAGCAGGATGATCCCGTCGGCCTTGCGGCTATCCTCAAAATCAACATGCCAGTTGCTCGACATCTGTTGAAACGAGATTAGCAGATCATAACCGCGTAAAGCGCATGTCCGCGTGATTGATCCAAGCATCGACAAGAAAAACGGGTTGATCATCGACTCGTCAGGAGTTGGATCTTCAAAGAATAATAGCGCGAGGGTATCGGTGGTTTGCCGCCGCAGGCTCGATGCATTTTTGTCGACGGTATAATTAAGCTGTCGCGCAATGGCCTCAATCCGCTTGCGCGTCGGTTCGCTTACGGTGGTGCTGCCACGCAGCGCGCGCGAAACCGTTGGCTGCGATACGCCTGCCAGTTGCGCTATATCAAATGATGTCGGCTTGGTTTGCATCGCCGCTTAATCCTCGCCGCGCCATCTGTGGTGGTGGCCGCATTCCTCTGAATACGTATGCCGTCTGCTTTTGCAAGGCCAGCGTCCTGCATATAGCCGTTCAATCCGATGCCAATCGCATCAGATCAAGATTTCACAACGCAAATGGCCATCAAGGATCATTTGGATAAAGGGGATGAGAAATGAAGGGTTTCAATAACACCACGGGTTCGCGCACCTCAGTTTTTCGCGGCGCAAGCGTCGCCGCACTCAGCCTCGCGCTTTTGGCAGCTTCATTTTCGGGCACCGCATTCGCCCAAGAAGCCCCTGTTGAGGAAGAGGGCGAAGAGATTATTGTCACTGGTTTCCGGGCGAGCATTGAAAGCTCGATTGAAGCGCGTCGCTCATCAGATTTCATTGCAGACTTTATTTCATCGGAGGATATTGCGGGACTTCCTGATGTGTCGATTGCTGAGTCTCTTGCGCGTCTTCCCGGCGTCTCTTCACAGCGTACCGGCGGTCAAGCGAGTGCAATCAACATTCGCGGCCTCAATCAAGACCTTGTTTCTGCTACGCTTAACGGGCGTGAGCAAGTTTCGACTAGCGGCAACCGGACAATCGAGTTTGACCAATACCCGTCCGAATTGATTTCGCAAGCAGCGGTTTTCAAATCCCCTAAGGCTTCGCAGATCGAAGGCGGCGTTGCCGGTAAGGTCGAACTGCGCACAGCACGGCCATTATCAAACAAAGACAGTTTTACGGCCACAGTCAATCTGCGCGGCAGCTACAATGATCGAGCCAAGCAAAATCCTGATGTCAGCGAATATGGCTACCGTGCTTCGGCATCAATTCAGGGGAAGCTGGCCAATGACACGCTTGGATTTGCTCTCGGCTATTCGCGGCTGTTTCAGCCCAATGTCGCAACACGGTTTGTGCAGTTTGATTTCACCTCCAATGACCAGAATGGCGCGCCTGTTCCTGATTTGAATGGCAATGGAGTGCCAGATAGACGTAGCTTTGGTTTTGAAGCGATCCAATTCGGTGGTCGTGAAACTCGTGACGGTGTTATTGGTGTTATTCAGTTTGAGCCTGATCCCAAGTTTCGAGTGTTGATTGATGGATACTACTCGCGTTTCAAATCGGATGTCCGTCGTCGTGGCTATCGGATTTTTGATTCACGTAACTCGGGTAATATCGTAACAAACCCTATTGTTGTTAACGATGCTCTTACCGGAGCGACAATCATAAACACTGGCGGTAACGGTATCAAGACAGAGCTGGTCAACCAGGACGAAAGCCGTCGTGACGAACTTTACACGCTTGGTGGTAAAATCGAGTATGATATCAGTGATAATTTTACCGCTGCTCTGGATGTTAGCTATTCACGCGGGAAGAGCTTTTTCAATAATAGCGGGATCAACCTGCGTCCATTCACCGGGCTACAGCGCACAGATCAAATACCGGGAACGATAGCGGTAAATTTCCAAACCAACGGGCTAAATCTACCGAATATTCGTTCCGTCAGTACAAATTTTGCTGATCCAACGGCTTTCCGGTTTGATGGTCTTTTCATTGTACCACAGACCGATATTGATGAACTTTTTGCTGTTGCAAGTGACTTCAAAGTTGATGTTGATGGATCATTTATCAAATCATTTGAATTTGGTGGCCGCTACGCACAGCGTGATGCGAAGCGCACAATTACATCGTTTCGGACGTTTGGGCCAGATAATGGGCCAGTGGCATTATTGCCTTCTGAGGTAAAATTAGCTGGTTTCAAAGGTGATTTTTCCCGAGCTGGTCTGACGAATTTTATCGTTGCGGATATCAACTCAATCCTTGATCGCGGCGTTGGTAAAAACCGTGTAGCTAATCAGGCTTTCCCTTTCACTCGTGATCAAAGTTTTACCATTTCAGAAGACGTCTATTCTGGATATGCACAGCTAAACATTGATACGATTGCAGGCTCGCTGCCTTTCACAGGGAACTTAGGATTACGCGTCGTGCGAACAGAGCAGGGTTCAATACCCCTTGGTACAGGAGGCGCTGGAATATTTCGAGGAAAATCGTATACAGATTTTCTGCCGTCAGCCAATCTATCGCTTCGTGTAGCAGACGATGACTATCTCCGTTTAAGCGTTTCTCGTCAAATTTCACGGCCACGTTTTTTTGAACTGCGCGGTGGTATTGACGCCTCATCAACTGGCGGATTTTTAACAGGCTCCGGGGGCAATCCACAACTTTCACCATACCGAGCAAATCAGTTTGACTTTGCTTATGAACACTATTTTGGCCGCAGTGGTTCGCTTACGTTGGGTGCATTTTATAAGGACATACGCAGCTTTATTATTTCTGGTTCAATCAATAATTTTGATTTTGGTGCAGCAGGTGTTAGAGTTCAGCCGCCAGCTCCCGGTGATATTGTGCCAACCAGTTTGATAGGTCGATTTGATGCACCGATTAATGGTCAAGGTGGCTTTGTTTATGGGTTTGAAGCCAATTTTTCGAAAGTATTCACAGAGCTACCACAGCCGTTCGATGGCTTAGGTGTAAGTGCAAACTATTCCTATATTCAAAGTAACTTGAATTTTAATAGCAGCCGTAGCGGGCAATCGGTAGCTCTTGATTTGCCAGGCCTTTCAAAGCATGTATTTAATCCTACATTGTTTTATGAAAAATCGGGCTTTTCAATTCGGGGCAGCGGACGCTACCGCTCAAAATTCGTTGCGCCGCAGGTTGGCACTGAAGAGCAAATTGTAACTAATGCATCAGAACTTATTATTGATGCACAAATATCTTACACGTTTCAAGAAAATAGCGCGCTCAATGGCCTTAAAATTCTAGTGCAGGGCACAAATCTAACTGATGAACCAACACGGTCATTTTTCGGAGCTGAAGCACAAACGGGAACGATCCAAAATTTTGGCCGCTCAGTGTTTGTTGGCGCAAGCTTCAAATTCTGATCCACTTCGGGGCTGACGTGGTTTGTCAGCCCCAAAGTGCTTAACACCGAATATATGGCACGGGATTGATGGAGGGTGAGATGATGGCGCGTGTATTGGCACGGCGGATATTGCTTGGTGCCGCCGCTCTAATTGCTACGATTCTTCCATCGGCGCTTTCGGCGCAGAGTTTTCGGGATCGATTGCCGCAGGATGAAGTGATTTATTTCATGCTGCCCGACCGCTTTGAAAATGGTGACCCGGCCAATGATCGCGGTGGCCTAAAAGGCGATAAGTTCAAAACTGGCTTTGATCCTTCGCACAAGGGGTTTTATCACGGCGGCGATCTTAAAGGGCTGATCGCGCGGCTTGATTATATCAAGGGGCTTGGCGCGACGGCAATCTGGCTTGGGCCGATTTTCAAGAACAAACCCGTGCAGGGTGGGCCGGGTGAGGAAACCGCTGGCTATCACGGTTATTGGATCACTGATTTCACGCAAGTTGATCCCCATCTTGGTACTGAGGCCGATATGCGGGCCTTTGTTGATGCAGCGCACGCAAAGGGCATGAAAGTCTATATGGACATCATCACCAATCACACCGCTGATGTGATTACCTATAAGGAATGTCCCAATTCAAGCTGCACCTATCGTAGCCGCGCCGACTATCCGTACCAGCGACAGGCAGCGGGAGACGCGGCGATCAACCCCGGCTTTCTGGGTGATCAAGTCCAAACGGCGGAGAATTTCGCTAAGCTGACCAACCCCAATTTTGCCTACACACCGTTCGTGCCAAAGGGCGAGGCAAACGTAAAAGTCCCCGCGTGGCTCAATGATCCGATCTGGTATCACAATCGCGGCAACACCACGTTTCGCGGCGAAAACTCAACTATGGGCGATTTCGTCGGGCTTGATGATTTGATGACAGAGAACCCGCGCGTGGTTCAGGGCTTCATCGATATTTATGGTCAATGGATCGACAAATACGGCGTTGATGGTTTCCGCATTGATACCGCGCGGCATGTAAACCCTGAATTTTGGCAGAGCTTTGTGCCAGCGATGGTTGCGCGTGCCAAAGCCAAGGGCATCCCCAATTTTCATATCTTTGGCGAAGTCGCGACGAGCGATATCGATGTCGCATTGCTCGCCAAACACACACGTGTTGATAAGCTGCCGACGGTACTGGATTTCGCCTTCACCCGCGCGGTGATTGATACGGTTGGTGGCGCTGCGGGGACGGATACCTTCACGCGGCTGTTCGATAATGATGTGCTGTATGAAGGCGGAGCTGCCACCGCGCTGCAATTGCCAACCTTCCTCGGCAATCATGATGCGGGTCGCTTTGCGCATTTTGTTCGCAAGGCCAATCCAACGGCATCTGATGATGAAGTCCTCAAACGCGTGATCCTTGGCCATGCGATGCTGCTCACCTTGCGCGGGGTGCCGACGATCTATTCTGGCGATGAACAAGGCTTTGCTGGGGACGGCAATGATCAGGATGCGCGCGAGGATATGTTCGCGTCAAAGGTCGCGAGTTATAACGACAATAAGCTTGTCGGCACTGCTGCGACGACGGCGCAGAGCAATTTCGATCAGAAGCATCCGCTCTATCTCACGCTGGCGAAGCTTTCGGCACTGCGGCTTAGTACTCCGGCGCTCACACGGGGTAAGCAGATCATCCGCAATTATGACGAAAAGCCGGGGCTGTTCGCGATATCACGGATTGATCCTACTACTGGCCGAGAGGTGCTGATCGCGTTCAACACTTCAACCGCAGCGATTACGCGCAATGTTGAGGTCTCTACTAACAGTGTGAACTTCCAATCCTTGTACGGCGCGTGCGGCGCAAAGGCGGCTGCGCCCGGTCGCTATTTAGTCACCATCGCACCGCTTGATTTCATCGTCTGCTCCGCCGGAGATGCCGAGTGAGCGAAGCCACTGCGCTGCAACCAGTCGCGCAAACAGATCGTCCTTGGTGGAAAGGTGCGGTGATTTATCAAATCTATCCGCGCAGCTTTTCCGATTCCAACGGTGATGGCGTTGGTGATCTGCCGGGGATTACACAGCGGCTCGATTATGTCGCTTCGCTCGGCGTTGATGCGGTTTGGATTTCGCCCTTCTTCACGTCGCCGATGAAGGATTTCGGCTATGATGTCGCTGATTACTGCGGGGTTGATCCAATCTTTGGAACAATCGAGGATTTTGATGCGCTGATTGCT
>JAYTPB010000006.1:0-49298 GCA_043747445.1 Sphingomonadales bacterium | reverse complement strand
CCCCCCCCCCCCCCCCCCCCCGGATTTAATGGAGATGATTGAACGCAAGATTGCCATTCACACTCCTTTCTCAATTTGCCATACCTTGATCCCCATCTTGCGGGCTTTATCGACGAGGTTGGCGTTGATACCGTTGCCTGGACAAGCGATGACTGCCTTGGGGAGCGCTTCAAGCATCAAGTCATTGCGTTTGAACGGCGCGGCTTTTTTGAACCGATCCCAGTTTGGCCGGAACGGATAATGGGTGACTTTGCGCGCACTCGCCCAGAGCGTTGCAATATGTTCACCGCCCGTTGGATTGCCACCGTGGAACAAGACCATGTCGGGATATTTGGCATGTACCTTGTCAAGGATTGCCCAGATTTTGCGGTAATCGTCGTAATTCGGGCCTGCGGTCAATGCGATCCGGGTGCCTGTTGGGAGCAGCGGCTCGATTTCAGCCTTACGCTTGGCATTGATGAAGTCACGGCTGTCCACCATCGTTGCGGTCAGGGTACGGTGATTGACCAGTGATCCGCTATACGGTGCCCAACTTTTGCGGAAATGAAGCTCGAACTGATCGCCGGCTGCCTCGCGCATAAATTCCATGCTATTGCGGCGTTCAATCAGCCCCGTGCCTTCGCGCAGCAAGCGTTCCAATTCTACTGAGCGCACCTCGCTGCCATCCTGTTCCTGCTGGCTGCGCTTCTGTGCGTCTTCATTGTCGTCAAGTTCGCGCTGGATGCGGCTCCCTGCGCGGTGGAAAATGTTGGTGACTGACCAGCATAAATCTTCAAGATCGGGTTCGAGCCGTGTTTCGCCCATTGTGGCAATGAGCGCGTCAAAGATGTCAGCGATGGCACCAGCGACCATCCGTTCTTCGGGTAGTGGTCTTGGGTCAGCTTCATCTGAGAAAGGACGGTAGCCGTAGAGGCTGAGTTCGTCGAGTAAATGGCTGGTGGGAGAGGCCTCATGTTCGGGTTCAAAATCATGCGCGCTATCGGTTGTCATTGGATGATCCTTCGCTTGTGTGACCGCGCCTCGCGCGCGGCCTTCGTGGGCGTCCCTCTTGACCCGTGGGGTCGGGCCTGCACCGACAAGCGTAAGCGTGCCCGCGCCTTCGCGGGATGGCGGCCGTAGCAAAGCGAAGGACGGCGGGCGGCGGCTATTTTGGTTCGCGGTGTAAAGGCGCCTTCGCGCCGACGGAAAATAGTTGCCGACCGCCGTTGCGGGTTCGGCCCCTCGGGTCATAAGACGCACCCTTTAGAAGGCCGTGTGAGGGGTTGTCACGGCAGCGGATTAGCTACGGCAATTGACGCGACAGAATAGTGAGCCGGAACAAGGCATCGCTTTTCCGGGCTTTAATACGGCGAGATTAAAAACCGCCTTCGGTCTGCAACGTGAAGCTGTGGCGCAGTTGCGCTGCCAAGCGCGAGGGGGCCATACGTGCGTAGATCGTCATTGAAATCGTTCAACTGCGGGCGCAGTGCAATGATCTCAATCCCGATTGCCTTTGTGCGCTCGGTAAGTGCCGCGAGCGCCGCGTCGCCTGATGCGTCGTTGTCGCGTGCGACATAGAGGCGTCGAAGCGTCTGCGGGAACAGGATGGCGGCGAGATGGGCTGATGATGTTGCGGCTGCCATTGGCAACTGAGGCATGATCTCACGTAGCGATAGCGTGGTTTCCAAGCCCTCGCCTGCGATCATGACGTCCTCTGCACTGCCAAACCGGATGGCGTTTCCAAGGATATTACCCATTGCCCGGCGCGGCGATGCGACAGGCGCTTTTGTCAAAGTTACGGGATCGAGCCATGTTCTATGCACCCCGGTTTGCTGCCCATATAAATCAGTCACTGATGCGATCAGCGCTGGCCATGCTGTGCGTGTGCCCGGCGCATCTTTTTTGGACGGATAATAATAGCAATACGGGTGGAAGCGCAGTGGATCTGAATGCTGCAAAGTCATGATTTTACGCTGGTGCAAATAGGTTTGCGCAAGCGTATTAACAATTGATTTTGAGGCTGCAAACAAGCGCTTGGTAGCCTCTGGTGACCCGGCTCGCACCAGAGCTTTAGGCCGATTATTTTGTTGGTTGGTGTCGGTTTCAGCAATTGGCAGGCTGAGAAAATGTCGGGCTTCCTGCAGCGTATCGCGCAGCCCCCGAAAATTCTTGGTCAGTGCAATGATATCGAGCAAATCTCCGTGTTGGCCCGTCGCTGCATCAGTCCATTTGCCTGACACCCCTTTTTCGGTATCGACAAGTCGAACATAAAGGCTGCGCCCCGGCACATTCTGGGCATTGCCAACCAGCCAGTAGCGACCCTCGCGGTAGCCATTGGATAAGTAATGACGGCACACCGCCTCGGCCTGCTGGCCAAGACGGTGTGAGATTTGAGATGCGGGTTTTTCCATGATCGCCTCGGACTATCGTTTGCGGAAATGCGATGAGCAAATCGGCGGCGTCAGGCGGCCTGAGCGCTCGAACGGCGGTCAACGACCTTTTGAATCGGGAATCGTTCGATCAATTTGGCAAGGATTTGCGGCCCATCATTTCCTGTCGGCACGAACAGCCGGAGCTTCCACGAGATGATTTCTGAAATCAGCCCCAGCGCCTTCAGCCGTTCGACACCAAGATCGTTGAACCCGGTCAGCTCAATGCGCGGTGTTCCCATCGACCGGACACGGGCAAGGACTTGACCCTCGGCGATATGGAGCGCGGCTTCGCCCGCCATCAATATCGGCCATGCCTGCGCAGGCGTCAGCGTTGGTGCCTTTGCAGCCAGCGTTGCTGCCACCCATGCGGGCGATACCCGCCTGCCAACGATCCGCTCGCCATTGTCAGCCTGAAGCCGGTAAACCCTAGAGGATTCGTTGGGCAGGCTTTTCCAGATCGGCAGGAGCAAACCGGTGACGATATGAAGGGAACTGGTCACGAACTCGGGCACATCGGCGACCTCGGCATCCCAGGCTTTGGCAAAAGCAGCTGGATCAGCCTTTTCCCAATGGGTTTGCGCCATGGCTTCGCGGGGAATGTTCGTCCTTTCCATTGGACGGATCAGCCGGACACGTCTTTCGATAGAGCCATCATCCAGCATCACACTGCGCGCGCCGATTTGCACAGCACCGCGACCTGAGCGGCTGTTGATCAACAGCACCGCGCCTGCCTCGCGGGCATGATCGAGGGCATCAGCCAACAACAGCGGCGCATTGCGATGCTTTTGCTCGATCATCAGGAGCCGCGTCTCGGCCTGAGTGCCGGGATGTGTGTAAATGGTCTGCCGGTCCGTGATGGTGAAGCTCTCGGCCATCAGCGTTTCCAGCCCCATTTCATAAGTGCCACTGGAGATCGCGCCTTCGATCCGGGTGGCTAGCAAGCCTTCGAAGGCGGCGAATAATATGTCCTGCATGTCGATTGTCAGCGCCAGCATCCGGTTGAGGAAGGTGGTGATTGGCGGCAGTTCGTCGCGAAGGCCGCCGTCCACGGAGTCAACGAGGCTCAATCCCGTTGCCGCTTCGAACTGGCTCAAGGAGCAGCCTTCAACCTTTCCGCGCACGATCACCTGATAAAGCTGGCGCAGCGCATCACGGGCATATTGGGATTCCAGATTGTCTTCGGGGCGAAACATATTCTGCCCGCCGGTCTGGCGTTGCCCGCGCGTGATCGCGCCCAGCGTATCGAGCCGACGCGCTATGGTGGAGATGAAGCGCTTCTGCGCTTTCACATTGGTGGTGACGGGACGAAACAAAGGCGGTTGCGCCTGATTGGTGCGGTTGGTCCGGCCGAACCCCTGGATCGCGCTGTCGGCCTTCCATCCCGATTCCAGCAGATAATGCACCCGAAGCCGCTGGTTCCGCACACCCAGATCGGCATGGTAAGACCTGCCCGTGCCGCCCGCGTCGGAGAAGATCAGGATTTGCTTGTCATCATCCATGAACGCCTGGGTTTCGCCGAGATTGGCGGAAGCGGGCCGGTTCTCGACGGCAAAGCGCGTGCTGCCATCGTCCCGTGTGCGGGCAACGATACGCCGGGATCGTCCTGTCACCTCCGCCACCATGTCGGTGCCAAAACGCTGGACGATCTGATCGAGCGCACCCGGCACCGGCGGCAGGCTGGCGAGTTTTTCAATCATGCGGGTCCGCCGTTCGACAGCATCACGCGATTCAACCGGATTCCCGTCCTCCGTATGGACAGGGCGCGACGATATATTGCCTTCGCCATCGGTGAAGGGTTCGTAGAGCTGAACGGGAAAACTGTGCGCCAGATAATCGAGCACATATTCGCGCGGGGTGATGTCCACTTGAATATCCGCCCAATCCTCGGTCGGGATGTCAGCCAATCGCCGCTCCATCAAGGCTTCGCCCGTCGAGACAATCTGGATGACGGCAGAGTGGCCCGCAGCAAGGTCACCGTCCACCTTTGCAATCAGTGTCGGGGTCTGCATCGCGGTGATGAGATGGTTGAAGAAGCGCTGCTTGGCGGACTCGAAGGCTGAACGGGCAGCCGATTTGGCCTGTGCGTTCAAGCAAGCGTTGGTGAAACCGAGCGCGGCATCGAGATTGCCGTGGATCACCTGAAACGCCCCAGCATAAGCATTGTAGATGCGGGTTTGCTCCTCAGTCAGGGGATGTTCGACCATTTCATATTCAACACCGTCGAATGACAGCGACCGGGCAGCGTAGAGACCCAGCGCCTTCAAGTCGCGGGCGAGCACTTCCATGGCCGCGACCCCACCTTCCTCGATTGCAGCAACAAATTCACCTCGGGTGGCGAACGGGAAGTCCTCACCGCCCCACAGGCCGAGCCGCTGGGCATAAGCGAGGTTCTGCACTGTGGTAGCACCCGTTGCCGAGACGTAAACGATCCGGGCACTGGGCAATGCGTGTTGCAGGCGCAGACCGGCACGGCCTTGCTGCGATGGCGCTTGTTCACCCCGTCCACCTTTGCCGCCAGCGGCATTGGCCATCGCGTGCGCCTCATCGAAGACAATGACACCTTCAAAGTCCGCCCCTAACCAATTGACGATCTGCTGGACGCGGCTGACCTTGTCGCCGCGATCCTGCGAGCGAAGTGTTGCATAGGTGGTGAACAACACGCCCTCATGAAGCTTGATTTCGCTGCCCTGCCGGAAGCGCGACAAGGGTGTAACGAGCAAGCGTTCTTGGCCCAGAGCTGCCCAATC
The DNA here is from genome assembly GCA_043747445.1 of Sphingomonadales bacterium. GTDB lineage: Bacteria > Pseudomonadota > Alphaproteobacteria > Sphingomonadales > Sphingomonadaceae > Aquisediminimonas. The sequence continues at coordinate 44,140 of JAYTPB010000006.1, read as the reverse complement.
GCGCTGCGCGTCTTCAAGCAGTCGGTCGGACACTGAAATCCACAGCCCGCGCTTGCGGCCTTTCAGCTTGTTGTCGAGAATAATGCCTGCAACCTGTCGGCCTTTGCCGGCACCCGTTCCGTCGCCCAGAAACCAGCCGCGGCGGAATTGGACCGAACTTTCCGCGTCGTCGGGTGCTGCCTCAATCTTGTCAAAAGTCGCATCGACATTCCAAGCGCCTGACAGAAAGCCCGAATGCGCTTCGCCTGCATAGATGACCGATTCCAACTGAGCGTCGGACAGCATGGCTTCGCCGACAACAAACGAAGGGATATGCGGGCGGTAGGAGGGTTTTGGTGGGGCAACCGATGACATGGCAGCGGATTGCACAAGGGCGGTGGGATGCTGGGTCGCGCCGTCAATGGTCAGCGATTGGAGGATGTAGGGTTCATAAATCGCATCGGTCAGCTGCGCGCCTGGTTCCGGCGTCCAATCCTTGACTTCGTAACTCAGTTCGACAGCTTCGACCTGCGTGGTGGTGCGCATTGGTGCGGGAGAATGCGCATTCCCTGCTCGCGCCGCTTTGATCGGCGCGGTCCGGATGGCAGTGGGCGGCGGCGTGCCGATCGTCTGACCCGACACAGCGGTGCGCGGCGGCACATGGTCAAGCACCCATGCCAGCAACGTCGCGGTGTCGGGTGCGATACCGAGGGACATTGGAAGCACATCTGGATAATCTGCTGGAATGCGGTCGATTACGGTAAGACGGGTCGCGGTGGTAGTGCCATTCTTGGCATAGACCTTCCCGTCGATGGCGGCGGTGAACAATATGCGCCCGCGTTCCTGCAATCGGGCGAACGCATCCCTCCATGCCGGAACATCGGGCGAGCAACCCGCACCGGTGATCACCACCAGACGGCCACCATCGCAAAGCCGCGACAAGGCGGACGAAATATGCCGCATCGCCGCATCCTTTAAGCTTCCCTCGACATGGGCGACTGCCGAGAAAGGCGGGTTCATTAGCACAACGCTGGGACGAATGGCGGGGTCCAGATAATCATGGATGTGGGCAGCGTCGAAACGGGTGACGGCGGCAGATGTGAATAGTTGCGCCAGCACAGCTGCGCGCAGGTCGGCATATTCGTTCAGCACCAATGACGCGCCAGCCCGTTCAGCGTGGACGGCGAGTAAGCCAGAACCCGCCGAAGGTTCGAGCACGACATCTTCGGATGTGATGCCTGCGGCAATCGCGGCCACCAGGCCAAGTCCGACCGGCGTGCTGAATTGCTGGAGGTTTTGCGAGTTCTCAGAACGACGCGTGTGCGTGGGAAACAGCAAGCTGATTTTGCTCACCACCTCCAGCAATGCTGCCGGAGTGTCGAACCGCTTGGTCAGGCCAGCGCCAAATTTGTGCAGGAACAGGATCTGCGTAACCTCGCAAGCGTCATAGGCGGTTTTCCAGTCCCAATGCCCATCGGCGTCGGAACCTCCAAAGGCCGTTTCCATCGCTGTGCGCAGGATGCGGGCGTCGATGGCGTGGCCCCGTTCGATCGTGGGCAGCAGCAGGGTCGCGGCCGCGATGATGGCGGCCGCAGATGGCGCAGCGGATTCCACAGGCTCAGAATGAGGCGCTGCGACACGCAGCGGCGACGGGGATGCAGAAAGGGTCATGAATAAACTCCAGGAGAGCGGGAAAAAGGGGCAGGCCCGCTCGGCGCTCTCTCACCGCCGCAGGCTTGCCCTTCACGGGCGCCCCTCTCACTCTCGCATCGGCAAATGCGGACGCTGGTTCGCCTACGCAAAAATGCCCGCCACCGGCGATCCAGTGACGGGCATTGGGTAGGTTTGGGTGTCAGGCGACGGCTGCAGATTTCAAGCGGTAAACGCCTTCGCCATTGGACATATGCCTATCAAGCACAAGGTTCCCGAAGTTGCTAAGAAAGCGGGTGCGAATTTGCGCGAGCCAGTGCGTGGCCCGGCCTGCGCGGGGATAATCATAATAAGCCCCGTCGCACCGCTCGACGATCCAGATTGAGACCAAACCACAATACGCCGACATGCCAAAGTCGGCATAGGCATTGCGCATCAGGATATGATCCTCACGTCCACGCCATTTATCGCAGTCGTATAGTGACGGGAATATGGCTCCCGCCCGCTCCTTCAGGTCGTCAACGAACCACTCAAAATCAAATGCATCCTCAAAGGCACTGATGTCTTCAAAGCAGACAAGCGCACCTGTGGGATAGGAAACCGAACGTCCCATGCCAAATATCCTTCATAGTTGGATTGGAGATGCCCTCAGGCGAGCGGTTTGATTTCGCCGCTGGCTTCGGCCTTTTCGATAAACTCGGCGAGAATATCCTCGGTTGATTTGCTCCGCACCGCCTGCGCCGTGATCAGCATCGCCATGCCACCAAGACCGTCAGCGCGTAGTTTTGAACAAGTGTAAGACATGATGACCGAGATATGATCGAGCGTGCTTGATCTGCGAACGATGTCCTGAAACAGCACTGTCCACCATTCCATGCTGGCATCGATTTCGACATCATCATCGCCGGTTAACGCCTCGTCGCATTGGTGGAGTATTTCAGCATGTGCAGCACTTCCCTTTGCGGCTGGATCATCAAGGCAGGTGCTAAGGCTTTCACTTTCGATCAAGATCATGTCTTTGGGGCCATCTTCGGATGTAAAATAGAGACCACCCTCGACGGTGTCAGACTGAAATATTTGCCCTAAAAGCAAGCGTTCCAAGGGCGTGATGTCAGCAAACGGAATGACTTGTTGGACAACAGTGGGTGTGTAATAATCAGCCATGATCGCTCCTTGATATGAAAATGCCCCCGGCGAAGGGGCCGAGGGCGTAGGTTGGCTTTGGTATAGAGTGACGAAACGTCAGGCCGCGATCGCCTCAAACGGATCGACAATTTTGTGTATGAGTTGCGCTCTGCCCATCGACCGTTCGGGGCGGATGCAGCGCACCCAATCAGCAAAGCTCGGAATAAATCCAAGATCCTCGATTACGTGTCTTTCGCCAATCAGCCGCACCGGTACGATCCGCCCCGTGGACAAAGCAAGTGCTGGCCCGAAATAATGTTCGGATGCCCAAATGCCTTGGGCATGATGCCTGAGCGCCCGGTGCCTAAAATCAGCCGTGATCGACTTGGATTCATCAAACCATAGATGGAGCGGAAGATAGTCCTCCGGCTCGCCACCCCATTGGCGCACGGATGAAAGCGCGTGATGATAACAATTGCCCATGTCTGCCTCCTCACCATATGTCTTCGAAATATACCGATGAGACGAACCGCTCATGGGGTCGCAGAGTTACGGAACGATCTGCCGTGTCGAACCTGAACTCGCCATATGCGCCGTCGTTATTCTCCCAGCCGTTATGCTCATATTCCAGCAGATCGTAGGCAAGGGTTTCGATGACGTCAGTGATGGACATGTCGCTTGTGCCAACTTCGGGCTGCGTGGTATAAATGTTGATCGCGGGGAGTTTGACATCTGGCAGCTCGACGATGCCGGTTTCGTCATGAGCTGATATCTCGTCGATCTGCCCGCTGTCACCTGAGCCGTCGAAGCCCACAATAACGAATGCGATGCCGTGACTGTCGAGAATATCGAATAAGGTAATTTTGGCGACGGAGACTTTGCGAGCGATTGCAGCACGCTGTATTTTTGCTTCAGCTTCCCATTTCTCATAATCAAATGCAGGAAGAGTGGGTTGGGGTTCCGGCAGGGCCGGTAGTGTTGCAGTCATTATGTTTCTCCATCGCCGAACACCCCCTTTGGGATGTTCAGCGCAAAATGTTTCGGGGAAAATGCCGGGACGGTCGAAGCGGCCCCGGAAGTGCCGATCATTCAGCAGCGACAGCGAACGGTTCGGGTTCCAGTTCCTCGTCTTCCTGCATCTCGTCACCGACATCGTCGCCGTTGAGAAAAGCTGGCAGTTCTTCGGCGAGCGCCGCTTCACTGGCCTGTTCAATCAAATCGTCATCGAGCTGAGCCAAACGGAGTGGCTCAGGCAGCCAGCCCGTGCCGTCGAGCAGGCGCTGCGCTTCCTTGGCCATGTCGCCCTTTTTAAGATGGCCGATCAGGCCCACCATTTCTTCACCGCGCGCTTCACGTACCGCTTCTAGGATGCGCGGCTTGGTCACGCGGCCGAGATAATTCTCGACCGTTGGTTTCCAGCCATCCTGCACCATGTCGTGACCAATTGTCCTGGCCAGATGGTCGGCAAAGTGTATCCGCTTGCTGATCTGATGGGCCGACACATGCCCCTGATTGTAGCGATTGGCGGGTTCGTAGAGCGCGTTGACGGTGATTGAAGTGCAGTGCGCCATAAGCTGCATCTGCTCACTGGCTTCCAGCTTCACCAGCACACCCCACAGTTCAAGAGGGTCGCGTGGCAACAATGCCGCCCACGCATTGTGCCGTTCATCAATCGCCTTGGCGCAGTGGTGATCACGCAGGCCCGGTGCCGCATTGCCAAAATAAGCATGTTTGGCGATGATTTCGACGCAGCCTGACGCCGAATGCGAAGAGAATGTCGATTGGCACAGCGCATGAAGCAAAGCAATGAACGCGGTGTCGGGCGCTTTTGCCAGTGCATTGCGCAGTGCGAGTGTCCGCTCTGCGGTCAGTTCGCAGATGAGCCGGTCTGGCAGCGGCCGCATGACGTCATCTTCTTCCTCCACTGGTTCGGGCGTAACCGCCAGTCCACCAATTGTGATGGCCGCAGTATGCGATGGGCTAGTCTCAGCCACTGGATCATCGCCGTCTTCGACAACGACATCATTCGCAGGTTCATCTTCGAGGCGAACATAGCCTCGATCAATGCGGAGTTTACCATCGCCACCCAGTGTGATGAACACGCCTGCGCGCGCCATTTCGCCGGGATCGTAGAGTATGGGTCGGTTGATGAACGCATCAATGGCGGTTTCGAGTTCGCCTAGCCGCGCGCCCACCTCTTCGGGCAAATCATCGCCGCCGTCATATTGTTCGGTCAGCGCGTCGAACTCTTCGATCAGCTTGTCGCGCTCGGCTTCGTTAGCAACGGTCAGCGGTTCGGACGCTCCGGTGATCCGGCGCGCCCCGTGTTCGTGACCGTATGGGAGATCAATTGCGGCTTCGACCCATTTCCAGCCCTCGGCTGCGATGTCGTCCGCAGCAGCGCGCAGCTTGTCGGTCACGAGTTGATCGAGAATAGCCATGTCTTGCATCCAGCCACCATCGTCGCGGTTGAACAGGTCGCGCATGATGTAACCACCGGCGGCTTCATATGCGGCCATCCCGACAAATTGCGCACGGCGATCGCGCACATCGACACTGTCTTCGGTCAACATCCGCCGGATGGCATGAGGCTGGATATGCTGGCCGAGCCCTGAGTTTACCCAGACATGTTCCTGCCGCGCATGATCGCTGCTGACGGTGAAGGCCATCAGCTGATCAAGCGTCATGCCGTCCTCACCGTAAATGTCGAGCAACGTGTCTGACACCGAGGCAAGGCGTAGCCGCTGTTTGATGATGTTGACAGGCGCAAAGAAGCGTGCGGCAATTTCTTCTTCGGAAGTGCCAGCATCACGCAGCGCCTTGAACGCCCGGAACTGGTCGAGCGGGTGAAGCGGCATCCGCATGGTGTTTTCAACCAGCGAATCCTCTTCGGCGCTGCCGCCTTCGCGCACCACGCATGGAACAGGCTGGTTCTTCGCCATCCGCTTTGACGTAACCAGAAGTTCCAGCGCACGGAAGCGCCGCCCTCCGGCGGGAACCTCGAATTTTCCAGTCACTTTGCCGTCAGCATCAAGCTGCGCTCGCACGTTGAGGCTCTGAAGCAATGTCCGATGGGCAATATCATCCGCTAACTCGTTGATCGAAACGCCGCACTTCACGCGCCGCACATTGGCTTGGCTTAGCACAAGCTGATTAAACGGAATATCGCGCGAACGGCTGAGCACAAGCTTTGGAACTGAATTTGTCATCATATGTCTCCGTGACGAACAGCCGGGAGACTCCCTCTCGACCCTCACTCGTCACGAAAGGCGAAGCCCTCCTCTTACTCTTAAGGTAGCCGCAGCCAGAATGCGCAGCGGAAATACGGCAGCTTATATCAAGCCTCGGTCGCGTAGCGGCCCACCAAAAACGGCACCCTTGCAAGGCGCGAAGCCAGACGGACGCCCTGCGCCCGGGCCTGTGGGCCAGCGGGCGTCCGGCCATGAGGGACGCAAGAGTGCCAGCGGGTCAGCACAAAGGCTCCGCTCTCTGATCCGCATTCATGCGGTCAGTGTGCGACTTTGAAAATCCCGCTCATCTATATCGGGGAGTTGCGGGGTGTCCCCGCTGAGGTGGGTATGTTGGAGACCGACAGGGCTCCAACTAGGGAGGAAACTTCCTCCCAACATAATAAATGCAAATCATAGCGAAGAGAATCGTAGAATCGGCGAAATTCAGCACATTCACCGACATAAAAACCGACATAAAATTTGAAGGGAGTTTTATCCAGAACAGAAAATATTATTTCTGTAGCAATTTCAAGGAGTTATTGGCGCGCCCGGAACGATTCGAACGTCCGGCCCTCAGATTCGTAGTCTGATGCTCTATCCAGCTGAGCTACGGGCGCGCAATAGAAGTTCGTTAGTCTGAGAGCAGCACAAGTGCAAGCCCCGTTGCGCCAAAAACATAGTGTGGCTAGACAGTGTGAGGAATGGAGTTTGCCATGTTTTCCCGCTTTGCTGCGCTTTTCTCAATTACCTTCATCGCTAGCTGCGCAAGTTCGGTCGATTCGCCCTCGCTTGCCATCCGGCCATCCGAAGCCGCCGCAGCGATTGATGCCGCGCGGCCTGCGGTAGCTGCCACCTCAATTATCGTGGCTGAACGCATTCCGCTTGATGCCGCCACGATTGCGCGTCTAGAAACGAGCATGAGTGCGGCGCGCGCAAGCGTTGCCCCTTTTGCCAAGGCAGCAGAACCTGCGCGCGCCGCAGTGGCTAATGCTGTCGGCGCTACAGTCAGCAGTGAACCTTGGGTCGCGGCACAAGTCTCGATATCAAGGCTGGAACGCACGCGCGAGGCATCGGCCAATGCCTTGGCCGAGGTTGATGGATTACGGCGAGAGCTTGTCGAAGGCGGCAAAAATTTTGATCGTGATGCATTTGCGGCAATGCAAAATGTCGTTGCGGAGATCGATTCAAATCAACGTGCGCAGGTTTCGGCACTGCTTAACAGGCTCAAATCCCGCTGATCGCGGCCTTATGCACCTGCGCATTGTGGACATAGTGCGCGACACCGATTTGATTGGCCAGTGACCAGTTTGGATCAAGCTCACGCATAAAGCGTGCGGGCCGCCCACCCCACATTTGCCCGGTCGGCACGGTTTTTCCCGGCGTAAGCATCGCACCCGCCGCCAGCATCGCATGGCTTTCAATCACGCAGCCGTCCATCACGATGCAGCCTAGCCCGACAAGGCTTTTCGCGCGCACGGTGCAACCATGAAGCATCGCCATATGGCCGACGAGCGCATCCTCCTCAATGATCGTGGAGAAGCCAACCATTCCGCCCTTATCTGAGTCGCAGTGAATGACGGTGCCGTCCTGAACATTGGATCGCGCACCGATCCGGATCGCATTGACATCCCCGCGCAGCACGCAGTTATACCAGATGCTCGCGCCCTCACCGATTTCGACATCGCCCATAATCCGGCATCCCGGCGCGATGAATGCGGTTTCGTGAATACGCGGCGTGTGGCCGTTCAGCGTGATGATTGAGACGTCTTGCACCTGCCAACTATGGCTAGCATTGCCGCCGCGATCAATCCTGTTCTTTGATCTTGATGATTGAAAGGATGCTCGCATGATCATCGCCCCACGGCGCAAAGCCGGGGCGCGGTTTTAGCGGCTTCCAAGATTGGGTGCCATCAAAGGCCACCAGACGCTCAATCGTTGCGGGATCAGGCGACATCGCCACCCAGATCGAAGCAGAATAGCGCAGCTTCTCGCCCGCTTTGTCAGGAACATAGTTGCGAATGCGCGCGCTCCAGCCATTTTTCGCAGCCGCTGCGATCACCGGAGAAAGATCGAGATAGCGATTTGAGATATGCACCATCAGCAAGCCACTTGCCGAAAGATGCCTGCGGTAAGTGGCAAAAGCTTCAGTTGTCAGCAAGTGCATCGGCACTGAATCGGAAGAGAAGGCATCGACCGCAAGAACGTCCGCACTGTTGGCAGGTTCACCAGCAAGTACGATCCGCGCATCGCCAACCGCCACGTCACCGCCGGGCAAACAGCGCGACAAGAAAGTGAAACGGCTTGGATCACGCGCAAGCGTTACGATCACTGGATCAATTTCGTAAAAGCGCCACGCTTGGCCGGGCTTCGCATAGCAAGCGAGCGTCCCAGCGCCGAGACCAACAACCCCAATCCGTGCCTTCTGACCAAAGAGAGTTGGGGCCGCGCGCATCGCCAGACCAACGCCTGAATTTGGCGCGTAATAGCTTGTTGGCATCATCTCCCGCTCTGCAGAACCGCGATTTTGAATGCCGTGAACCGTCGTGCCGTGAACGAGAGTGCGGACATCCTTGCCGTTACGCAGCGAGTACACCCCAAAGAAGCTACGCGTCATCTGGCCCGGCTCCGCCGAAAGTGAGAGCTTGCTCCATCCCCCAAGGCAGAGCATCAGCGCAATGACGGCACCAGTATAGAGCCAGCGATTGCCAAGGCTAAGCACCGCGAGCCCGATCAGAACGAAGGACATTACCATCGCCGCAGTCCGCGATACCGGCAGGCCAAAGCCGCCCTGTCCCACCGCCGAGATGAGGAGCAGCAGGGCTAGACCGATGAGCGTGATCCGCATAGCGCGCTGATCTTGTCTCCATACACGCTTTGCCCAATCAAAGATCGCTGACGGGGCAAGCAATAATGCCGAGGTCGCGAGCAGGATCGGATGCTCATACGTCCAATCAAAAATAAGCGGGGCCGCAAGTGCGCAGAACAGCCCACCAATCACACCCCCAACCGACATCGCGAGATAGAAACGTGTAAGATGTTCAGGCTCCGGCCGCCGCGCGAACATCGCGCTATGAAGCGCAACCGAAACGATGAACAGGTTGGCAAGCGAGGCAAATGCAAACGCCACCGGCCAGCTTGTTGTATCGGCAAACACCCCGCACGCCGCGAACAAAAGCGCAAACGGCGCAAGCCGCGTTAAAATATCAGCAAGCGTCCGGTTCGCCGCGAAAGCCACCGAGAAGCTGAGCAAATACAGCCCAAGCGGCACCACCCACAGTAGCGGCATCGCGACAATATCAGTCGTCAAATGCAGGCTTGTCGAGAGCATCAGGCCTGACGGTACAGCCGCCAGGATAATCCAATATGCCACCCGCTTACGGTCGGGCAGCGGCGATGCAGGCGCTTGTGCTGCCGCTGCCACTTTGCCTTTGGGCAAAACCACCGCACACAGCGCGACAAGGATCATCAGCGCAACATAGCCGCATGTCCACAAGGCACTTTGCTGGGCCACCGCAAGCAGCGGCTCAACGATCAGCGGATAGGCAATCAACCCACCAAAACTGCCCAGATTTGACGCGGCATAAAGCGGATAAGGATCGCCCCCGCCTGACAGTGTAAACCAGCGCTGCATCAGTGGCGCTTGCGCGGCCACCACGAAAAACAGTGGGCCGATCGAACCCAGCAACAGCATCGGCACCCACAAAAACGGGTTGGCATCCGCTGGCGGATTGCCCGCCGCAAGCCCGATGGGAAGCATAAGTGCGGCCAGCAAAAATGCCGCGATATGGATCATCGCCTGCCTGCGCGGCGCAAACCGCCCGAGCCAGTGTGCATAGGCATAGCCGCCAAGCAGCAGCGCTTGGTAAACCAGCATCGCCGAATTCCAAACCGCAGGCGCGCCACCAAGTCGAGGGAGCGCCATCCGCGCAATCATCGGCTGAACAAGAAACAGCAGGAATGATCCTGCGCAAATCGTTGCAACAAAGCGGAATTTTGATGCGTTCGGCACTGCAACACTGCTGATCATTGGTACGCTGGCCATAAAATCTCCGCTCGGCTGAAGGGCTCAGCATTAGGGCGAAGGCGTAAGGACATGGTTAACAAGGGCTAAAAATCGGGGTAGTTAGCGTTTGATACGGTAGGTAATATGCCGCTTGAGCGGGCTATCTTCCGCCACGTTTGGATGATCAAAATCCATATCATGTTGGCGTTCCATACCGAGCCGCTCCATCAACCCCCATGAACGGGTGTTGTTAACCGATGTGATTGCCCAAATTTCATCTGCACCAAGCGTTTGAAAGCCCCAATCCAGTGAAGCCTGTGCAGCCTCACGGGCATAGCCCAGCCCCCACGCTGAATGCGCCAAGCGCCACCCGGCCTCCAGCTTTCCAGCAATCGGCAATTCATCAAGCGCGATCACAATGCCGCACCAACCAATGAATGCCTTATCTTGCTTGCATTCAAGCGCCCAGAAGGTGTGGCCATGATCAATCTGACGCTTTTGCAGTCTAGCAATCAACGCATCGGATTGCGCGCGAGACATTAACGGGCCAAGCGTCGCCATAACGCGTGGGTCTTCACTCATTGCGTGAAACGGCGCCGCATCAGCCTCGCGCCATTCACGCAGGATCAAACGCTCAGTTTCAATCTGGAATTCAGCCACCGAGCAACCTCGCGGCGTGCGCCGCGTGATAGGTCAGAACGCCCGAACATCCCGCCCGCCGGAACGCGAGCAGTGTTTCAAGCACCAGCGCGTCACGGTCGCCTGCGCCCGCCGCCGCCGCCGCCTCAATCATCGCATATTCGCCCGACACCTGATACGCGAACACCGGCACTTCAAAACGATCCTTCACGCGGCGGATGATATCGAGATAGGGGAGGCCAGGCTTGACCATCACGCTGTCAGCACCCTCGGCGATATCAAGCGCGACTTCACGTAGCGCTTCCTCGCTGTTCGCAGGATCCATTTGATAGGTTTTCTTATCGCCTTTGAGCAGACCAGATGATCCAACCGCATCACGAAACGGGCCATAGAATGCGCTCGCATATTTGGCGGCGTAGGACATGATCTGAACGTTGACATGCCCTGCCTCTTCGAGGACGCCCCTGATTGCGCCAATCCTCCCATCCATCATATCCGACGGCGCGATGATGTCCGCGCCAGCCGCAGCCTGATTGAGCGCTTGCTCAACCAGCACTTTCGATGTTTCATCATTGAGAACATAGCCAGCAGCATCCACCAGCCCGTCATGCCCGTGCGCCGTATAGGGATCGAGCGCGACATCAGTGAGCACGCCAATTTCAGGCACGGCATCTTTAATCGCGCGGATCGCGCGACACATCAAATTATCGGAGTTAAGCGCCTCTCGCCCATCCTCCGTCCGCAGTTCACGCGGGGTGTTGGGAAAAAGAGCGACAACACTAATCCCCAAATCGCGTGCCTCCCTTGCCCTCGCGACAATCCCGTCAACTGACCAGCGTGACACGCCGGGAAGCGAAGCAATCGGCTCCTCCACGCCCTGCCCCGATGTCACAAATAAAGGCCAGATCAAATGCGCTGGCGCAAGGCTGGTTTCAGCAACAAGCGCGCGGCTCCATGCGGTTGATCGGGTGCGGCGCAAGCGCAGGGCGGGAAAGGTTGGATTGGTCATCCGCACGGTTTAACCCAAGCATCCCACGCTGCCAAATGCGAATTTAGCACGATTTTAGCAATAAGGACGCTATACCGTTCTGATGCTACGACGAAGCGAAGCCATTTCCGATGACAGCGCGCCGATTGCGGTGCGCATCGCCTCAGCGAGCGCGATTGATGATGCGCTCGTTGACGCATGGGCGCAGCTCGCAAGCATGGCGTCAGAGCCGAACGCATTTGCCGAACATTGGTTCGTGCGTGCCGCGCTGAAGTACCTATGCGAAAACCGCGACGTTCGGCTGGCGCAAGTTTGGGCAGGTGACGCGCGCCTGATCGGGGTCATTCCACTCACGCTTTATAGTCGATACGGTCGGATGCCAGCACGCCACGTCAGCAATTGGACGCATTATCAAAGCTTTATGGGCACGCCCCTGATTGAACGCGGGTTTGAGCAAGACTTTTGGCAGGCGCTGATTACGGCCTTGGACGATAGCGATTGGGCGGCCGGGTTTCTAAGCCTCACAGGGCTCAACGAAGATGGCCCAGTGCATCGCGGCCTGACCGCCGCCGCCGCTCAACTTGGCCGCGAAGCCCCCACCGTCCACCGCTTCTCCCGCGCATTGCTCGCCAGCGAAACCGATGCCGAAACCTATCTCAATACGCATGTGCGGGCTAAGAAACGCAAAGAGCTTCGCCGCCTCGCCAATCGTCTGGGTGAGTTAGGCAAACTCCGATTCGCAGTGCTTGAAGACGCGACAGACTTGCCCGATTGGTGCGACACATTTCTCGCGCTTGAAGCCGCAGGCTGGAAAGGCAGCGAGGGCGCGGCACTTGGCAACACCCCCGCCACCGCGCAATTTTTCCGTGATTGCATCGCCGGGGCGCACGCCGCAGGGCGGCTTGATTTTCAAAGGCTTGATCTTGATGGGTGCGCGATTGCGATGCTCGTTAATTTTCGCACGCCACCGGGAAGCTGGTCATTCAAGATCGCCTATGATGAAAGCCTCGCGCGTTTTTCCCCCGGCGTATTGATTGAGCTTGAGAACCTGCCCCGCGTCCTCGGCGATCCCCAAATTGACTGGATGGATAGCTGCGCCGTCGAAAACCACCCGATGATCAACAGCCTGTGGGCCGAGCGCCGCAGCATCATCCAAGTGTCGCTGCCGCTCGCCGGGGCAAAGCGCACCGCCATCTACCGCGCTTGCCGCGCCGCCGAAATGGCATCCGCACGGCTGCGCAACCTTCGGAGCAAAACATGACCGCCTTTCCCGAGAGCGCCAGCGCCGCACTCACCGCCGCTTATCCTGAGCAAGTGACGAAGCTGACGCACAATCTTGCGGCTGACCCACGCCTGACGCTTACGGCGCTGGTTGAACTGGCTGGCGAATTTGCACCTGAGAATGTCGAATATAACCCCGGCAATCTGCCCATCGGGATTGACCCAAAAGATGTGCCGCGCGCCAGCCTTAGCATCGCCGACACCGTTCGTTCGATTGAGGAAAACGGCAGTTGGATGGTGCTCAAATTCATTGAGAAGCACCCCGTCTACCGCGCGCTACTTGAGGAAACGCTCGCCGAGATTGACCCAATCACGAAGGCCAAAACCGGGGCAATGCTCGGGATGGAGGGCTTCATCTTCATCTCATCACCGGGCGCAGTAACGCCGTTTCATTTTGACCCCGAACATAATATCCTCCTCCAAATCCGGGGAAACAAGGTGATGACGCTGTTCCCAGCGGGCGATGAACGCATCGTCAGCGGCGTGGCACATGAGCATTTCCACCTTGGCCTGCAACACCGCAACCTCATCTGGCGGGATGATTTTGCCGTTCTCGGCCAGCCTGTGCCGCTTGCGCCCGGTGAAGCAGTCTATGTGCCCGTCAAAGCCCCGCACTGGGTGCAAAATGGCGACGCCGTCTCAATCTCACTCTCAGTCACATGGCGCAGCGAATGGAGCTATGCCGAGGCCGACGCGCGCGCGTTCAATCATATCTTGCGCAAACGCGGGTTAACCCCCGCCAGCCCCAAGCGCTACCCCGCGCAAAACGCCGCCAAATCAATTGCTTATCGCGCGCTCCGCCGCCTCGGCGTGGCCGGGCGGTAAACCAACCCGCGCTGCTTTCCAGCCGCCATTCAGATAATAGGCCACGGTCAAACCAAATGAGGCAACCGAAGCCGCAATAAATGACCACCAGATTGCATCGGCGCCGTAATGGGGATGCAGGCCGAAGCCGATCCCAAAACGTACCAGAACCGCCGAAACAATCAGGATCACCAGCGGCGCAATCACGATGCCGTTCGCGCGGACAAGGAAAGTGAGCACCATCGACACCCCCATCAAAATGAAACTCCAGCCGATGATATGGTTGATGTGGATCGCAATCGGGATTGCCGCACTTCCACCCGGCAGGAACAGGCTGAGCAAAGGTTTGGCGGCAATCGTAATCATGAGAATCAGCGTCGCCGTCATCAGGATATTGATGCCGACACCCGCCAGCGCAACCTTGCCGATCCGATCCCATTTGCCAGCGCCGATATTCTGCGCGGCCATCGCGCTCACTGCGCTGCCGACCGCAACGGCGGGCATTTGTGCATAGCTCCAGAGCTGGTTCATCACCCCGAACGCCGCCGTCGTATCAACGCCCTCACGGTTGATCAGGCCGATCATGATCAGTGCCGACCCCGCCATGATAATCATCGACAGCCCCATCGGCAGACCCATTTTGAGGATCGGCGCAACGAATGCGGGATCGGGCCGAAGCCACGCCAGCTCCGCCCCGCGCAGCCGGATCGTCAAATCCTTTGCGTAAATCCGCCGGATCAGCACGGCAACGCTGACGAGGCCCGCGATCAGCGTGGCAAAGGCCGATCCCGCAATCCCCATAGCCGGAATTGGCCCAAGCCCCAAAATGAACACCGGATTGAGCACGACATCAAGCGCCACGTTTAGCAGGCTATTTTGCAACGGCGTCACCGAATCCCCCACCCCGCGCAGCGATGATGACAGCAAGATCATGACGAACGAAAATGGCATTCCGAGGAAAATCACCCGCAAATAGGAAAGCGCGAGCGGATAGGCTTCATCGGGCGTCGCCAGCGCGTGGAGCAGGTTCGGCGCGAAAATCCAGCCCAGGATCGCGGTAGCAATGCCCGCCAGTCCGAACATCCCCATCGCGGTGCCAAGTGTGCGCCGCACGCCCTCAACGTTTCGCCGCCCCATATTCTGGCCGATCATGATTGTCGTCGCCATCGAAAATCCGAACAGCGTTGAAAACATCAGGAACATGATCATCGCCGCGTTCGAAGACGCCGCAAGCGCCTCCTCCCCCAGAAACTTCCCGATCCAGATCGAATTGACCGAGCCATTGAGCGACTGAAGAATATTCACCCCAAGCGAGGGCAGCGCGAAAAGAAACAGCGTTTTCGCAACAGGGCCAGTGGTCAAATCACGCTGGTGGGCAGGTGTGGCCACTACCCCAGCCGCGCCAGTGCCGCCTGCAATCGCTCAACTTCGGCGGATTTCTCAGCGTGGTCAGCGCGGGCTTTTTCGACAGCCTCTGGCTTGGCCTTTTCAACAAACGCAGCGTTGTTAAGGCGACCAGCGAGCGCGTCGCGTTCCTTGGTGATGGCAGTGATGGCATTGGTGATGCGGGTGCGTTCGGCGATAGTGTCACCGCCTTCGGGTATGATCAAAATGAACGTCCGGCCATCAACAACAAACTGTATATTACCAGCCTGGGCGTATTGTTCGTTGAACCCTCCGGCAGCAGCAGCTTCACCATAGCCGCCTTGTGCTTGTTGAATCTCAACCTTGGCCATTCTTCTAATCGTGGACGCATAGCCGAATAGCTGACGACGATGTTCCACATCATCATCAGCGATTTGTAACCTAAGAACCGAAGACCAAGGTAGATTATATTCAGTTCGGATTGAGCGAACCTCAATCAAGAATTTCAAAAGGCTGCTGATTACCTGTTTTGCTGCTTGATCAACGGCCGCCTCGGGTGCGGGCCACCGCGCGTGGATCAATTCGCTCTCGCGCTCCCCCATTGCCCCCCAAAGCTCTTCGGTGATGAACGGCATAAACGGGTGGAGCATCACCAATATCTGATCGAAAACCCATCCGGCGACGGCACGGGTTTCCTTCTGCTCCCTCTCCCCTTCAGGGGAGAGGGCCGGGGAGAGGGGGCTGTCAACGCGTTCGCCGCTTGGAACGCCAACAGCCCCCTCTCCCAACCCTCTCCCCTGAAGGGGAGAGGGCTTTTCGGACAGAACAGGCTTAATCAGTTCCAGATACCAGTCACAAAACGTCCCCCATGCGAAATGGTAGATCGTGTCGGCCATCGCATCAAAGCGCAGGTCAGCAATCGCCTGATTGAGCTTGGCGAGCGTCTCGACAACTTCGCCAATGATCCAGCGATTGACCGCGAGTTCAGCGCTTGGTGCCGCGACGGACGTGCTCGCGCCAATCCCATTGGCTTGGCAGAAACGCGCGGCGTTCCAGAGTTTGGTCGCGAAGTTGCGGTAGCCCTCGACGCGTTTTTCATCAAGCTTGATATCGCGCCCCTGGCTTTCCATCGCGGTCAGCGTGAAGCGCAGCGCATCCGCGCCGTACTGATCAATCAGGCCAAGCGGATCAACCGTATTGCCCTTTGACTTTGACATTTTGGAGCCATCGGCGGCGCGGACAAGCCCGTGGAGATACAGCGTCTTCCACGGCACTTCCTTCATGAAGTGCAGCCCCTGCATGATCATCCGGGCGTCCCAGAAAAACAGGATGTCAAAACCGGAGATCAGGATATCATTGGGGTAGTGACGCGACAATAAGTCCTCCCCGGAACGGGGAGGGGAACCAGCCAAGGGCTGGTGGAGGGGCAGGTTAAGGGAGTCCCGTGAATCGGCCTGTGCCCCTCCCCCATGCTTCGCATGGTTCCCCTCCCCCGATGGGGGAGGATTTTGATCCGGCCAACCCAGCGTGCCAAACGGCCACAGCGCCGAGGAAAACCATGTGTCGAGGACGTCGGAGTCGCGCCAAATAGGGTAGTGTGTGTGAATGCTACCGGAATTGTCTAGAAAGTAGGCGAACGCTGATGAACGATCTTCGCAGATTACAACGATACGATTTGCGCATCGTTTCTGAGCGAGGTTGATTGCAGCATCTGGATCTGTAGCAACAAACACTTCATCAAGTGCAGTTCCTGCTTCAAATGACTCGCCATCCTCTGGAACATGGAGCGCCAATTGGCCGTTGTCCTGAAAACCAAAACCATACCAAGCAGGAATCCGATGTCCCCACCAAAGCTGTCGTGATACGCACCACGGCTGGATGTTTTCCATCCAATGAAAGAAGGTCTTCTCCCAAGCTTGGGGGACGATTTTGATTTTCCCTTCTTGAACCTTCCGCATCGCTGGGCGAGCCAAGCACAATGCATCAACATACCATTGATCGGTCAGCCACGGCTCAATCACAACACCCGAACGGTCGCCATAAGGCGTCTGGATCACGCGATCCTCAACGCGTTCGAGCAGGCTGAGGCCGTCCACCAGTTCCACCACGGCCTTGCGCGCGTCAGCCACCGACAGCCCGAGCAAAGGTTCCGGAATCAGCCCATCCGAAACCTGCACTACCCGCGCTTCCCCGTCGAGCATGTTGAGCATCTCGCCCGCTTTGAACCCTGCCCGTTTGCCGACTTCGAAATCGTTGAAATCATGCCCCGGCGTAATTTTGACCGCACCACTGCCAAGTTCGGGATCGGCATGGTCATCGGTAATGATCGGAATGGGGCGTCCAGTGATCGGCAAAACAACTTTTGCCCCGGCCTCAATCAGCGAGCGATAACGATCATCTTTTGCATTCACTGCAACCGCCATGTCGGCGAGCATCGTTTCGGGCCGCGTCGTCGCGACGACAATGTAATCCTTGCCGTCTGAAGTTTTTATGCCATCAGCCAGTGGATACCGGAAATGCCAAAACTTCCCGTTCACCTCACGCGTTTCGACCTCAAGGTCTGAGATCGCGGTTTTGAGCGCGGGGTCCCAGTTGACGAGGCGCTTATCGCGGTAAAGCAAGCCTTCGTTGTACAGATCAACAAATACCTTGATGACGGCCTTGCTAAACCCCTCATCCATTGTGAAGCGTTCATTCGCCCAATCGCAACTTGCGCCGAGCCGCCGGAGCTGACTGGTGATAGTGCTGCCGCTCTCGGCCTTCCATTCCCACACCTTGGCAATGAATTCTTTGCGGGTGAAATCGCTACGCTTCTGGCCTTGCGCATTCAATTGGCGCTCAACCACCATCTGCGTCGCGATTCCCGCGTGATCCGTGCCGACGACCCACAGCGCATCCTTGCCGCACATCCGGGCGTGGCGGATGAGGATATCGGGCAGCGTATTATCAAGCGCGTGGCCGATGTGGAGGCTGCCCGTCACATTGGGCGGCGGCATGACGATGGTATAAGGCTCTGCGTCCGGGCGCGACGGACGGAACGCGCCCGTGCTTTCCCAATGCGCGTACCATTTCGCCTCAATTGCGGCGGGATCGAATGTCTTTGGAAGTTCGGTCATCGCGACGCCTTAAACTAGCGCCACGTCAAAAACCAAGCGCTTATCTACCGCTGATCCGCGAAATTTCCTTGGCAACCATGGCTTCGACCACTTCGGGTAGCTTTGCATCAAGCCATTCCTTGAGCATCGGGCGAATCATTTCGCGCACCATGCCTTCAAGCGTATCCCCGCCATGGACTTCGGGTTTGACGATCAGCGCAGAAAGCGATTCGAATGCCGAGCGCGTTGCCGCAGTCGCAACGGGCGAGATAATTTCGGCCGATGTATCCACCGGCTTGATTGCCACAATGTCAGCAACAGGGGCAATCGACGTGTCTTCAACAGCCATTTCAGTTAACTCCAAAACATCGTCATCATTTTCGGGCACAGGCGGTTCGAGCCGTATTTCAGGGCTTTTGGCAGAAAGCTCGTCATCATGAAAATTGCGCACTTCGGGCATGACATTGCTCATCGGAATGCTGACCAAATGATCGCGCGAAGGCGTTTTATCAAGGTTGCGGCGCGCGGCGAGCGATGACGGAACTTTGCCACTATCTTCGGCAATGATTTTTTTGATTGACGAAAGAATCTCTTCCATTGTTGGCTCACTATTCAATTCGGCCATAGATTTTCCCCCAATTCTGGCACGTTAACCCTGATATTTAACGTTTTGGCGGATTTTGGGCGGGTGTGTCAACCGTTCGTGTTGCGACAGGCGGCCCAACCTTATCCTCTTGAAAATCAAGGAAGCGGCCTTTGACGCGTTTGTAATTAACTTCAGGATCGTAAAGCACGCCGCCATCAAGCCCGAGATCGCGCGCCTCGGCCTGCCCCATTGCGGCAAGTAGTGTGAAGCCGGCAACATAGGCATTGCGCCGTGCGCCGACGAGTTGCACCTGCGCGTTCAAAAGCTCCTGTTCGGCGTTAAGAATGTCAAGGATCGTGCGATTGCCCACCGAATTTTCGGCGCGCACGCCTTCAAGCGAGAGCGCAGCGGCCTGCACCGCGACATCGGAGGATACGATGACTTCGTTCGATGCGCGCCAACTGGCGTAGGCAGTGCGCGTTTGCGAAACAACATCACGTTCGGCGGCAACGATGGCTTCAATCGCTTGGCTTGAACGCGCCTGCGCCTGACGCACTTGGGCCGAAACTTGGCCTCCGGCATAGAGCGGAAGCGTAATCTGCAACCCGGCTTGCGAGGTATTGGACGTATTAGGCTGAGTTGGGCTTGGTGCTGAATTCAAAAAGTTGGAATAGGTTCGATCCGCAGTCGCTGATACACGCGGCAGCGTGGCCGCTCGTGTCGTTTTAATGTCAAAACGCGCTGCGTCAGCATTTTTCTTTGCGGCCAGAAGATCCGGATTATTTTCAAGCGCTTTATCTACCGCAACCTCCGGGTTGTCTGGCAGGTTGGGCAATTGCGGTGGTTCTTCAAGCGCGGTTGGCACATCGCCGACAAGCTGGATGTAACGCTCACGACTTGCGATTAACTGTGCTTCGGCGGTTTGCAATTGGCTCCGCGCCAGCGCCAATCGCGATTCGGATTGTGCGATATCAGTACGGGTAAGATCCCCGACTTCAAATCTGTCTCGCGTAGCCTCAAGGTTTTTGCTAAGCACTTGCACTTGCTTGGCATTCAGCCCGGCAATTCCGCCATCACGTATCACATCAAGATACGCCGCAACGACTTGGCTAAACAAACCAGATTCCGTGCCGCGAAGATTGGCTTGACCCGCATCGACCCTGGCATCGGCGGCACGAATTGCATTTTTAACGCCCCCGCCCTGATAAAGCGGCACATTGAGCGTTGCACGACCGCTTGCGATGCGTTTCGGCGAGAAAAAATTCGTTGAAGATATAATCAGGTTCTCGGTTACTTGTCCTCCCAAATCAGCAGTTGGGCGTCCGCGTGACCGGGCGATCGGTACGTTTTCATCATTGGCACGCTGCCCGGCACGCGCGCCAGTCAGCGTTGGGTTGGTATTATACGCTTTGGCCAGTGCCTCACGCAGCGTTTCAGCAGCCGCTGGTGCGACGCACAGCATTGCCGTTCCCACCAGTAAAACAAGTTTAGAAAAATGCCGTACCATCATTATACTTTCAAAAAGCGAAGCCCTTGGCTGTTTCAAACCCCGGTAGTCGCACTGTTTCAACATCGGCAAAAGCAACAAGCGTACAAAAATTACCCGCCTTACGGCCAGCGGCAAGCCGCGTTACCGCACCATCATCAAGCCCGGTGAGCAATCGCCCGCCATCGCTAAGCTGTGCAATAATGCGCGGATCAACCTGCTCAACCGCGCCGTCAACGATAATGACATCATAGGGCGCAGCGCCTTCCCACCCGGCATCAAGCGGCCCTTGAACAAGCGCAACACGCGTACTGCCTGCCAAATTCGCCTGTCCTTGCGCAAACAATATGTCATCCTCTTCAACAGCAGTGACCGAGCCGACGAGTTCGGCGGCAACAGCGGCGGCATAACCAGTAGCCGCGCCGATGATCAGCAGTTTATCGACGGGGGATAGCTTGGCTTCGGTCAACAACCGCGCGGTTGCCATTGGCGCATTAAGCGCACGACCACCGCCAAGCGGAACAGGCACATCAACATAGGCAAGGGCGCGACGCTCTGCCGGCACAAAACGCTCACGCGCGACACCTTCGATAGCGGCGATGACGCGGGGGTCATTCACATTATTAGTGCGAAGCTGGCTTGCGACCATGGCTGCGCGCATTGCGGAAAAGTTTTGTTCAGTCACATGGGCCTCGTGGCATAACTGTTTTAGTTGTGCAATACACAACCGACGAAAAGGCGATTTACTCCGATAAATGCCAATCGCCAAGACTTGACTCTGCGCCCTCTCCGCCGCAAAGCCGCGCTTCCGCACCGAGGCCCGATGGCGGAGTGGTGACGTAGAGGACTGCAAATCCTCGCACGCCGGTTCGATTCCGGCTCGGGCCTCCAAATATCAGGGTGTAACAATCCCAAACGGCACTGTCGGCGCAGCCGGATCGAAACTTGTCGTGAGCGCCTGAAGTGCGCTTACATCGCCCTCGATTTTCATAATCCCCGCTTGGATCAATTCGATTGGTGGACGACCAGCGAACAGCATCGCGAGGAAAGCGGCGCGCGGCATTGTTACGGTTGCCTGCACTGGATCGTCAACGCCTGCCTCCTGCACCATCACCGCGTTGCGCAGCGTGATTCGTGTGCGTTCTTTACGTTCGGGGAAAACGAAAGCGACTGCAACATCCTTGCCAGCCGCTTTTACCGGATCAATCCGGATCGCGAGCAGTTCAAAAAGCTGGCTGGTGTCGGTGGCGGCAATGAAATCAGCCGAAACCGTGGTCGAAGTTATGGTCGACGGGATCACCCGCGCCTCCTGTGCGCCCGTCAGATACATATTACGCCACAGCATCCCTTCGGCCTGATAGCCAAGCTGTTCAAACGAACGCGCGAGCAGTTCGCGTGCGGGCATGTTATCTTTGTTAGCAAAAACAATCCGGCTCGCCACTTCGGATGACCAGCGGTAATCGCCACTGTTAAAGGCGGTTTGTGCGACCTTGAGCGCAGCCTTTGCCCCGCCCATCGCCGCGACGTAGCGCTTGCCCGCCTCTTCAGGCGGCCAGCCACTCAAATTGGCAGGATTGGCATCATACCAGCCGAGATAACGCTGATACACAGCCTTGGCATTGTGCCGCATCGTCCCATAATAGCCGCGATTATACCATTGTTTTGCCAGCACATCGGGCAGCGCGATTTGTTCGGCAATCTCAGCGCCGTTGAAGCCCTTGTTCATCAGCCGCACGGTTTGATCATGGAGATATTTATACGCATCACGGTGTGAGGCAACATAGCTTGCAATCGCCTGATTGCCGAAACGCGGCCAGCCGTGCGAGTTAAACAGTACCGTCGTCTTCGCGCCGTAAAGTCGCTTACTTTCAGTCAGATAGCCCGCCCATGCCTTGGCATCACGCACAAGCGCGCCGCGCGGGGGCAAGATGTTGTGCATCGTGACATTGGCATTTTCCGAAAGACACAACGCGCCGAGATCAGGCAGGAAGAAATTCATCTCCGCTGGCGCTTCAGTGCCCGGCGTCACCTGAAATTCAAAGCGGACACCGTCAAGCGTCACGATTTCGCCAGTCCGTTCAATTGTCTTGGTCGGTGCGATCAGGGTAATCGTGCCCCTCGCAAGCCGTGTGCCGATCCCTGCTCCGGACTGACCCAATGGCCCGGTTGGCAAGTTCGTACCAAATTGGAAGGTCGCGCGCCTGCTCATGGCTGGGCCAGCGGTCAGATTTTCGCTGACCGCATGTTCCATAAACCCGGCTGGCGCGATGATCTGAACCTTGCCCGTGTCAACATCGGCCTGACTGACGACGCCCCTCACCCCGCCGAAATGGTCGCCGTGGCTGTGCGTATAGATGACGGCGAGCACGGGCTTGTTGCCGACATGCTCTTTGACAAGTTCCATTGCAGCGGCGGAAGCTTCAGTTACGGTCAGCGGATCAACAATGATAAAGCCTGTTTTGCCCTCAATGATGCTCATCACCGAAATATCGAAACCGCGCACCTGCCAAATGCTTGGCGCAACCTTGTACAGACCGTGTTTGCGGATCAGACCAAGGTGCCGCCACAGGCTTGGGTTGGCAGTAGTCGGCGCTGCCGCGTCTGCGAAATCATAGGCCGATAAATCTATCACGACCTTGCCGTCCGCTGCCCGGATCACAGGATCTTTGCGCGTAGCGACAAATCCGCGCGAGGCCAATTCTTCCTCGCTACGATCCGCCCACGGCAAACCTTCAGCAAACGCGCGGTTGGCCTCAATCGTCTGCGGCGTTGCAGGTTGGGGTTGGGCAAAGACTAAAGACGTTGAGGCAAGCGCCGCACCAACCGCAATTGCAAAACGAATAGACATAGGATCCTCCTCCTCAACGAACGGCCAGATTATGACACAATCAATGTCATTTTCAATCACTATTCCCGATAGCCAGCGCCAGAGCAGCGCGATAAGACTTGACGATATGGCGGATGGCAAATGGCAGTTCTGGGTTGATCGCGGCGGCACATTTACTGATGTGATTGCCCGCGCGCCCAACGGTGCGACCATCACCAAAAAACTGCTGTCCGAAAATCCCGGATTCTATACCGATGCAACCGTTGCCGCGATGCGTGAGATTACCGGGGTTGCAACTGGGCCATTGCCGCCTGCTGAACTGCGGATCGGAACGACTGTGGCGACCAATGCGCTGCTTGAGCATAAGGGTGCCCCTGTCCTGCTTGCGGTCACACGCGGCTTTGGCGATGCGCTGCGGATTGGCTATCAGGAGCGGCCCGAACTGTTTGTGCGCGAAATCAAAGTGCCGCCACCGCTCTACGCTGATGTGGTTGAAATCGTGGAACGGGTAGACGCCCACGGCAATATCCTCGTTCCGCTTGATGAGGCCAAAGTAAAAGCCGATTTGCAGGCGGCCTATGACAAAGGGTTACGCTCGGTCGCCATCGTTTTGATGCACGGTTATCGTTATCAAGCGCATGAGGCCACGCTTGCAAGGCTGGCAGGCAAAATTGGCTTTACCCAGATTTCAGTGAGTCACCGCGTTGCGCCGCTGATCAAGCTGATCGGGCGCGGCGATACCACATTGGCTGATGCCTACCTCTCGCCCGTGTTGCGCGCCTATGTTGATGGGCTTCAGGCCGGGATTGGCAGCGAGGTTTCGACGCTGTTCATGCAATCAAGCGGCGGGCTAGCCAGCGCGAACGCCTTCCACGGTAAGGACGCGATCCTCTCTGGCCCGGCGGGCGGGATCGTCGGCATGGCGCAAACCGCGACGCAAGCCGGCTTTGACCATATCATCGGTTTTGACATGGGCGGCACATCAACTGACGTGTCGCACTACGCAGGCCAATATGAGCGTGACAGCGAAACAATGGTTGCGGGCGCGCGCATCCGTGCGCCGATGATGCGGATCCACACCGTGGCTGCGGGCGGCGGATCAATCTGTCGGTTTGAGGGCGGGCGCTTTCAAGTTGGCCCGCATTCGGCAGGTGCAGTGCCGGGGCCAGCATCCTATCGGCGCGGCGGGCCGCTGACCGTTACTGATTGCAATGTTATGCTCGGCAAAATCCAGCCCGCGCATTTTCCCAAGCTCTTTGGCGAAGGTGGAAATTTGCCGCTTGATGATGCGGTGGTGGCGGAGAAATTCGCCGCGCTCGTTGCCGAAGTCAAAACAGCAACTGGACAGACAGTCACGCCCGAACAAGCCGCCGAGGGCTTCATAACGATTGCGGTCGCCAATATGGCCAATGCGATCAAGAAAATCTCGGTCGCGCGCGGGCATGATGTGACGCGCTGTACACTCGCCTGCTTTGGCGGGGCTGGTGGACAACATGCCTGCCGCGTCGCCGATGCGCTGGCGATGGAGCGCGTGATAATCCACCCGCTTGGCGGCGTGCTTTCGGCTTATGGCATGGGATTGGCAGATCGCCGGGTATTGCGTGAAGCGACACTGGGCCTCCCGCTCGGAGTGGAAACGGTGGACGCTCTCAAAGCCGCGATTGCAGTTCTTGGAGACAAAGCCGAAGCGGCCCTGCGCGCGCAAGACATTGGCGATGCAGATGTGCGCCGCGAAGCCCTTGTCCACATCCGCCATTTGGGCACCGATAGCAGCATAGCTATTCCACTCGCTCCACTTGCCGATATGGAGGCCGCCTTTGCCGCGCGCCATCAGGCACAGTTTGGGTTTGTGGGCGAGACTGGCTTGATCGCTGAAATGATCGGGGTTGAGGCGATTGCGTCTGGAGCAGACGAGGTAATGCTTGGGTTCGATTTGCCAAAAACATCAGCCGCACCAATCGCTGAAGTCGCCTGTTTCATGGACGGTGAAGCCCACCCTACCCCGCTCTACGACAGGGCATCGCTCGCCGCCGGGTTTGAAGCGAACGGCCCGGCGATCATCCTTGATCCGGTTTCGACTACCATCGTTGAACCCGGTTGGTGCGTAGCCGTAGACGCTATCGGCAACCTGATCCTCACCCGCCACACCCCGCGCGCAGTCACCGCAGCCATCGGCACCGCAGTTGATCCCATCCGCCTCGAAATTTTCAACGGACTGTTCATGGCGATTGCCGAGGAAATGGGCGCGGCGCTCCAGCAGAGCGCATCCTCAGTCAACATCCGCGAACGGCTCGATTTTTCGTGCGCGCTGTTTGATGCAAGCGGGAGCCTTGTCGCCAACGCGCCGCACATGCCCGTCCATCTTGGCTCAATGGGTGAAAGTGTGCGGACGATCCTGACGCGGCGTGCAGGAACCATATTTGCGGGCGATGTTTACGCGCTCAACGCGCCCTATGACGGCGGCACCCATTTGCCCGATATCACAGTGATCATGCCGGTGTTTGTTGAGGATAGCGACAGCCCTGCCTACTTCGTCGCAGCGCGCGGGCACCATGCCGATATTGGCGGAATCTCACCAGGATCAATGCCGCCGAATAGCCAGAGCGTTGAGGAAGAAGGCGTTCTGATCGACAATGTCCAAATCGTTGAGGGCGGGCGTTTTCTTGAAAGTGAAGTGCGCGCGCTGCTCGGGTCGGGGCGCTGGCCATCGCGCAATAGTGATCAGAATATTGCTGATTTGAAGGCCCAAGTTGCCGCCTGTGCCAAGGGTGCCTCCGAACTGCGGCGGATCTCTGTGGATTACGGCCTAAGCGTCGTCCAAGCCTATATGCGCCATGTTCAGGCCAATGCAGAGGAAACCGTTCGCCGCCTGATTGCAAAGCTTTCCGACGGTCATTTTCGTTATGCAATGGATAATGAGGCGGTGGTTGAGGTCAGTGTTCGCGTTGATCAGGCAAGCCGCTCGGCCACCGTTGATTTCACCGGAACATCAGCCCAGCTCAGCGGAAATTTCAATGCCCCGCTACCCGTGGTGCGCGCGGCGGTGCTGTATGTCGTCCGCACCTTAATCGATGATCCAATCCCAATGAATGAAGGCTGTCTGCGCCCGATCACCATAATCGTGCCCGAAGGGTGTATGCTCAGTCCCCGTTATCCTGCCGCCGTTGTTGCGGGCAATGTCGAAACCAGCCAAGTGGTGACTGACGCGCTGTTTGGCGCGCTTGGGGCAATGGCGGGGGCGCAGGGGACTATGAACAATTTCACCTTCGGCAATGAAACGCATCAATATTATGAGACAATTGCGGGGGGCGCAGGTGCCGGGCCGGACTTTGACGGCGCGTCGGTCATCCAAACGCACATGACCAACAGCCGCCTGACCGACCCCGAAATATTGGAGACGCGCTTTCCGGTGCTGCTTGAAGAATTTTCGATCCGGCGCGATTCGGGCGGAGACGGCGCGCACAAAGGTGGAGACGGCGGAACACGGCGCATCCGTTTCCTTGAGGCGATGGAGGCAGGCATCCTCTCCAATCGCCGCAAAGTGCCGCCGTTCGGCCTTGCCGGCGGCGCATCCGGCGCGCTGGGTGCAAACCGGGTCGAACGGGTGGACGGCAGCGTCGAGCATCTAAGCGCAACTGCGGCTGTGCAGATGCAAGCGGGTGATGTCTTCGTGATCGAAACCCCCGGCGGCGGTGGATTTGGGAGGGCAGTGTAATGTGGACACTCGCCGGAATCGCGGTGATCGTTGCGGGATTTATGCTGCGCTTCAATCCGCTGCTTGTGATTGTCGTTTCAGCGTTGGTGACGGGCCTAGCCGCAGGGCTTGATCTCCAAGCAATCATCGCAGCCTTTGGCAAGGCGTTCAATGACTCGCGCTATGTCAGCGTCGTTTGGATCGTCCTTCCGGTTATTGGATTGCTTGAAGCGTTCGGCCTTCAGGAGCGCGCACGCGGGCTAATCGCTGGCCTCAAAGGCGCGACGGTCGGGCGATTGCTGACCGGCTATCTGCTGATACGGCAGGCGACCGCCGCCCTTGGCCTCACCTCAATCGCTGGTCACCCGCAAACAGTGCGTCCACTGGTTGCACCAATGGCTGAGGCGGCAGCGCAGCAGCAAAACGGCACACTGAGCGAAGACGAAAGCGAGACCGTAAAAGCCTATTCCGCTGCGACGGATAATGTCGGGCTGTTCTTTGGCGAAGATATCTTCCTCGCGATTGGATCAATCCTGCTGATGAAGGGTTTGCTTGAGCAGTACGGCATCATCCTTGATCCGTTTGAACTTTCAGTCTGGGCGATCCCCACCGCGATTGCCGCGTTCCTGATCCACGGGTTCCGCCTGTGGCGGCTTGACCGGAGGCTGGCGCGGAAATGATCACACTCACCTACGTCTATTGGCTCGCAGGGGCTGCCTTTGCTGCTTACAGCCTACTTGGCCTGCGTAACCGACGCCCCGGCAACGCGGCGTTCTGGGGCTTGCTCGCTCTCAGCATGTTTGCGGGAGACAGACTCGGTGATTTCGGTAATGGTGTGCTTGTGCTTGGGCTGGTCGGCATTGCTGGCTTTGGCGGCCTCAAACGTGCGGGTAGCGATGAAGTGACCCTCGCGGTTAAGCAAGAGCGCGCCAAACGGCACGGGAACAGCCTGTTCGCCATCGCGCTGATTATCCCCGCCACTGCGCTCATCGGCACGCTCCTTTTCAAATATATCCCGGAGTGGATTGACCCCAAGCAAGTCACACTAATCTCGCTCGCGCTCGGTGTCCTCATCGCGCTCGCGGTTGGCTATGCGCGGCTGCGGCCTGCACCGATGCTCCCACTCCAGCAGGGTAGCCGCTTGATTGACTCAGTCGGCTGGGCGGCGATCCTGCCGCAAATGCTTGCAAGCCTTGGCGCGGTGTTCGCGCTGGCGGGTGTTGGCGATGTCGTCGGCGGGCTTGCTGGCCAAGCGATCCCGCAAGGCAGCTTGATCGGCGCAGTGCTGGCATACGGGCTTGGTATGGCGCTCTTCACGATGGTGATGGGCAATGCCTTTGCCGCCTTCCCAGTGATGATCGCGGCGATTGGGATGCCGCTGCTGATCAAGCAATATGGCGGTGATCCGGCAATTGTCTGCGCGATTGGGATGCTTGCCGGATTTTGCGGGACATTGATGACTCCGATGGCCGCGAACTTCAACCTCGTCCCCGCAGCCCTCCTCGAACTCAAGGATAAGAACGGCGTGATCAAGGCGCAGATTGGCACCGCGCTTCCGTTGCTCGCGGTCAACATCGCGCTCATCTATCTGCTGGCGTTTCGGTGAGCGGCCTGACCCCCGAAATCGCCGCGCAATTTGCGCGCGCAACGCTTGGCCATCTCGGCCGACAATATCCATACAAGCTTGATCTCGTGCTGAATGGCCCTGAGGACGCCGTACCGCCAATCGCGCTCCATCCAATCTTTCATGGCAGTTTTGATTGGCACAGTTGCGTTCACGGCTGGTGGCAAGTGATGCGGATTGCGCGTCAATATCCTGACCTGCCCGAGGCGGCATTGATCCGCGCGCGCGCCGACGAAATGCTGGTTCCCGAAAAGGTCGCGGGCGAACTCGCATTTCTCTCGCGACCAATGGCAACTGGGTTTGAGCGGCCCTACGGCTGGGCTTGGCTTCTCGCACTCCACGGCGAACTTGCGCAGCATGATGCGCCGTGGGCCGCCGCACTTGAGCCACTCGCGCGCGCCTTTGGCGATAGGTTCCACGCGTTCCTGCCAAAGCTGACTTACCCACTTCGCGTTGGCACCCATTTCAACATTGCCTTTGCGCTGACGCTGGCGGGCGACTGGGCGGCGAAGCATGACGCCCCTCTCGCCGCGCTGATCAAAGAACGCGCGCGTTACTGGTTCGGCCAAGACCGCGACTGTCAGGCTTGGGAACCCGGCGGCGATGAATTTCTGTCGCCTGCCCTGTGCGAAGCGCTGCTGATGACCCGCGTGCTTGAGCGCGAGGTATTCACCGGTTGGTTCGCCGCATTTCTCCCGCGCATTGAACAGAGCGAACCCGCAACGCTCTTCACCCCTGCCACCGTGTCAGACCGAAGCGACGGCAAAATAGCGCATCTCGACGGCCTCAACCTCAGCCGCGCGTGGTGCTGGCGCGGGATTGCCCACGCACTTGGGGCCGATCACCCAATCGCTGTGATTGCCGAACACACCGCCTGCCGCCACCTTGATGCCAGCCTCCCCCACGTCACCGGAGACTATATGGGCGAACATTGGCTGGCTACCTTTGCGCTCCTGGCATTGTTGGAATAGCCATAACTTGAGGTGCGAGTGGTTGGCGGCGCTAATCGCTCAACCGCTTTGACCGCGCAGCACTTTCCTGCCAGAAACGCGGCATGACCAACACAGATTTCGCCCCGCGTAAGGGCATGAGCGACGGCGATATAGCTGATACGATAACAGCGATCCTCGCCAACACGACGCTGGCTGAAAAAGTGGCGATGATGTCTGGCCGGGGGTTTTATAAGGCCTATGTCGAGGATGGGCGCGTCTGGGCGGCACGGCCTTACCGCGCTGGCGGCGGGTGTGAGCGGCTGAATGTGCCTGCTCTTTGGTTTACCGACGGGCCGCGCGGGGTGGCGCGCGGCAACTCAACCGCCTTCCCCTGCACAATGGCGCGCGGGGCAAGCTTCGACACTGACCTTGAATATCGCATCGGCATCGCGATGGGAGCAGAAGTTCGGGCGCAGGGGTGTAACCTCTCAGGCGCGGTGTGCGTCAACCTGCTCCGCCATCCCGGCTGGGGCAGAGCACAGGAAACTTACGGCGAAGACCCGCATCATCTTGGCGCAATGGGGGCGGCGCTTGCGACTGGCATCCAGCATCATAATGTGATTGCGACAGTCAAGCATTTCGCGGCCAACTCGATTGAGAATGCCCGGTTCAAGGTCAATGTTGAGATGGACGCGCGGACGCTGCGTGAGGTGTACCTCCCCCATTTCAAGGCAATCCTTGATGCGGGCTGTGCCAGCGTGATGAGCGCGTATAACAAGGTTAATGGCCCCTACTGCGGGCATAGCCATGAACTGTTGACCGACATATTGCGCGGTGATTGGGGCTTTAACGGCTTTGTCCATTCGGACTGGATGCTCGGCGTTTACGGGCCAGACGGCGCGGTTGCAGGGCTTGATATCGAAAACCCTGAGCCGGTTCAGTACGGCGAAAAACTCATCGCTGAAGTCGATGGTGGGAGGATTGAAACGGCAGTCATTGACCGCGCCTGTACGCGCATCCTGACGACGCTCTATAGCTTTGTAAGCGCTCAAGACCCCCTGCCCGATTATCCGCTGTCGCTGGTGGCGAGCGAAGAACACCGCGCGCTTGCCAGAGAGGCCGCACGGAAATCGGCGGTGCTGCTCAAGAACGAGGGTCTGCTTCCCTTGGCAGCAGATACCAAAGTGGCGATGTTCGGGCGATTGGCTGATCTTGAAAACACAGGCGACAATGGCTCAAGCAAGGTTCGTGCGCCCTATGTCATCACCCCCTATGCCGGGATGCGCGCCGCGCTTGGTGAGCGGGTGACGTTGGCGGGCGGTGAGCATGATCTTGAGGCGGCGGCACAGGCCGCGCGCGCGGCTGACGTTGCCATTGTCGTTGTGGGCTACACTGCCGAGGAAGAAGGCGAATATATTCCCGGCGAAATGGCGGCAGGGCTTTCGGGCCAAGATGCGCAGGGACGCGTCCGCGCGATTGGCGGCGACCGTGATAATCTGGGCCTGCCAAGCGATCAGGTCGCTTTGATCAAAGCAGTCTCCGCAGCCAATCCGCGCACACTGGTGGTGATCGTTGCCGGCTCGGCAGTGCTGGTGGAGGAATGGGTGGACGGGGTCGCTGGCATTCTCCAGACTTTTTACGCCGGAATGGAGGGTGGCACTGCGCTCGCTGATCTCGTCAGCGGCACGGTCAATCCATCGGGCAAATTGCCCTTCACCGTGGCGCGCGATGCGGGCGATTACCCGTTCTTTGACAAGGATGCTGATACCATCACTTATGGCCCGCTCCACGGGTATACGCTGTTCGAAGAGAGAGGCGTAACCCCGCGCTATCCCTTCGGATACGGCCTGTCCTACACCCGCTTTGCCTACAGCAACATTGCCGCACGCGTGATTGGCGATCAGGTTGAGGCCTCAATCACCGTCGCCAATATCGGCGACGTAGCGGGCCGCGAAGTTGCTCAGCTTTATGTCGGATTTCCCAACAGCGTGAAACGCCCGCATAAGCTGCTGCGCGGTTTTGCCTCTGTGCCGCTTGTCGCAGGGGAAACACGGCGGATTGATTTTGTGGTGCCGCTGTCAGAGCTTGGCTGGTGGGATGAGGCAGCGCATGGCTGGCAAATCGAACAGGGCGTCCACTGTGTCTATATCGGTGGCGATAGTACGAGTGCGGAGGCCTGCACAATGCAGTTCACATTGGCTTGACTAATATTCAGCGCGCCGAAAACCGGACGCGCGCGCTCGGCCTTCGGCTGTTCGGGATTTCATGCCTTGCGCTAATGACGGTGCTGGTCAAATTGGCCAGCGACTCCGGTGTCCACCTAGCCGAGATTATGTTCTGGCGGCAATCGCTCGCGGTGCCTGTGGTGCTCGCCTGGGTGATGGCCGGGCCGGGGCTTGCTTCACTCGCCACCAAACGGTTCGGCGCGCATGTCACGCGGAGTGCGCTTGGGCTGACGAGTATGACATTCTACATGGGGTCGATAACGCTGCTGCCGCTGGCTGAGGCGACGACGCTTGGTTTCACCACGCCGATTTTCGCGACCATCCTTGCTGCGATTGTCTTGCGCGAGAAGGTCGGCAAGCACCGGATCGCCGCCGTGATCGCTGGCTTCATTGGCGTTCTTGTGATCGTTCAACCAGGCGGAACGCATATTCCGGCAACTGGCGCTGCGGTCGGCCTGATCGCGGCAGTATCAGTGGCGATCACCAGCCTCCAAATCCGCGATATGGGTCGTACCGAGGGGGCCGCGACGACCGTGTTCTGGTTTTCAGCGCTTTCAATCATCCCGATGGGGCTGCTGCTGCCCTTTTTCATGACTTCGCATGACAGCTATGAATGGCTGCTCCTCGCTGGCATCGGCACGCTTGGCGGGATTGGCCAGATCGGGCTGACAGCGGCGCTTAGGCTTGCGCCCGTTTCAACCGTGATCGGGATGGATTATATCAGCCTGCTCTGGTCAAGCCTGTTTGGCTGGTTAATCTGGAATTATGTGCCGGGGCCAGCGACATGGATTGGCGCGGCCATCATTATCGTCAGTGGCCTTTATATTGCGTGGCGTGAACACCGCCTCAGCATATCGCGCGAAACGGAGATTGTCGCATGACCAAGCCAGTGCTTTACCACTGCAATGACGCGCGCTCGTTCCGCTGTGTCTGGGCCGCAGAGGCGGTTGGGCTTGATTATGCGCTTGAGACGATGCCCTTCCCGCCGCGCTTTCATGTGCCCGCCTATAAGCAGATCAACCCGCTCGGTACGATCCCGTGCTGGGTGGACGGTGATATCAACCTGACTGAGTCCGTCGCGATTTGCCAGATCATGGTGCGCGGCACATCGCTTGAAGTCACACCCGATGAGGCCGATTATCCCGCCTATCTCAACTGGCTCCACCGCAGCGATGCGACGCTGACCTTCCCGCTCGCGATCATGCTGCGTTACAGTGTCTTTCCAAAACCCGAAGATCGCAAGCCAGAGATTGCCGAGGATTACAAACTCTTTTTCCTTGGCCGCGCGCGCAGCATCGAGGCAGCCCTTGGCGATGGGCGGGAGTGGCTCGTCGGCGGGCGGTTCACGATTGCCGACATTTGCATCGGTTATGCTGTGATGCTGGCGGGCAATTTGGGGCTACACGGCGAACTGGGTGAAGCAACGCTCGCTTGGTGGGGACGGTTGAAAGACAGTGACAGCTTCAAAGCGGCAAAGGCACGGCAGAAAAGCGCCAAGTAATCACCCGTTCCCAAACGGTAAATAATATGTCATCTTCCCGCTTACAAGTTGGGAGGCAATGATGGATCGGAAACGACTGCCGCCACTCGCGGCGCATGCTTTGCGTAAATTTGCTGATGCAATGTTCCACGGCGTCGATATGAAAATTTCATCGCAGCAGGTTGTTGATAATATTCAGGAACAATTCGCCAAATTCACCAGCGATAAGCCGCAGGAAATTGCTATTGCGCTCACCGGACTATGGGCGATTGGCGGCGGCCCTTGGTTTTCTGCACGCAGCAATGCCTCACGCCAGCGCTGGCTCAACATCCATTTGCGCGGGTCGAAACTGAACATTGTTCAGGATATCGCCCGACTGCGCGGTGTCGTCTATGCGGGATATTACGGCCATTGGATCGGCGTCGATCAGGATGACAATCGCGATAACCCAGTGCTTGGTCAGCTTGGTTTCACGCTCCCCAAGCACCGCCCACACCGTCCAGCAGATCAGCCGCAACTTACCGAATTTCTCGATCTTGACCTGAAAGCGGACGCCTTCATTCCTGAAGGCATGGTTCCGTCTGATGCCGAAATCATCATCATCGGTTCGGGCGCGGGCGGGGCGACGGCAGCAGCAGCACTCGCCAAAAAAGGCCATCAGGTTTTGATCCTTGAAGCTGGATCACATTATCCGACAACGCAAATTACCCACCAAGAGGCGCATATGACGGCGAGCGTCTATGTCGATGGTGGGCTGCAAACGACGAAGGATAATGACATCATCGTCTTTCAGGGACGGATGGTTGGCGGATCGACGGTGATCAACAACGGCATTTTCCTGGGCGCGCTCACGGGCGGGCATTTGCATCCCGATGCCAAAGACCCATTTGATACTTGGAATGCACTTGGCGCGGGGCTTGATCGGTCTTTACTCGAAAAGGCCTTTTACGATGTTGGCGCGGCACTTGCCATCAATCCAGTGCAGGATTTTCAGGGCAAGAATAATGGCCCGCATCTGCTCGAAGGCTGGCGCAAGCTTTATACCGCCGCTGGCAACGTTCGCGATGCGCGAGCACCAGCGCGGTGGTTCGTCAAAAACTTTGGCCCGGTAAGCCGCAACGGTGGCTGCGCGTACTGCGGTTATTGCAATACTGGCTGCCCCTACGGTCGTCATAATGCAATGCCGCAATCCTTCCTGCGTGACGCGGTGGCCGACGGCGCAAAAATCCTTGCCGATGCCATCGCAACCGAAATCCTGTGGGGCACGCCAGACGTTGACGGCAACCGGGTTGCGAGCGGCGTCAAAATCAGACTCGAAAACGGCACAAGCCATATCATTACAGCACGGCGCGGCGTTGTCGTTGCCTGCGGAACGATGGCATCAAGTCGGTTGCTGAGCGACAGCGGCATCGCCGAAAGCGGCAGCGGCATTTCGCTCAACATCGCCAGCCCGGTTCCAGCGCTCATGCCCGAAGGCGCTGACGTCAGGGCGTGGGATGAGGATCAGATGGCAACCTATGTTGATCAGGGCGAATATTTGCTCGAATCGCATTTTCAGCCGCCGATGAGCATGGCAACGCTCATGCCCGGCTGGTTCGCCGAGCATCACCGTCGGATGCGCAATTATAACCGCACGGTGTCGGCGGGCATCCTCTTTCCGGTTGACCGGATCGGCGCAATGGTTGGCGGCAAGCTCTCAATGAAACTTGGTGAGGCAGAGCTTGCGCTGGCGCGGCGGGCGCTGGCCAAGCTGTGCGCAGTGCATTTCGCGAATGGCGCGATTGAGGTTTATCCGCCGCTGATGACGGGCGAGACGATGATGCCGTGCAGCGAAGCCGAAGCGCTGACCTACTTTGAGGATCGGATCAAGCAGCCCGACGATATGGTGCTTTCAAGCTCACACCCGCACGGCGGCAACGCGATCAACGCTGACCCCGAAAAAGGCGTGGTCGATCCGCACTTACGCGTCCACGGCACCACCAACCTGTTCGTCACTGACGCTAGCGTGTTCCCCAGCAATATGCGGGTAAACGCCCAATATTCAACGATGGCGATATCGCATTACGCAATGGCAATGCACACGCCGTTCGGGCGGTAGGGGGTCAATTTACCTGCCGCTCATACCCAACCCAATAGGGTGCCCGCAAATCCTTGCGGAGGATTTTGCCGCTGGCGTTGCGCGGGAGGGCTGCGATCACGTCAATCGTTTTGGGGACTTTGAACGCGGCGATCTTCGCGCGTGTCCAGGCAATGACATCAGCCTCGTCAATTTCAGCACCCGGTTTGGGTACGCAAACGGCCTTGACCGCCTCACCCCATTTTTCGTCGGGCACGCCAATCACAGCCACCTCAGCAATGGCCGGATGGCCGTAAATCGCGCTTTCAACCTCGGCTGGATAAACATTTTCGCCGCCCGTGATGATCATATCCTTCATCCGGTCATGGATGAAAAGATAGCCATCCTCATCAAGGTAGCAGGCGTCGCCGGTGCGAATCCAGCCATCATCGGTGACGGTCTTCGCGGTCGCCTCGGGCAATTTCCAATAGCCAATCATGTTGTTTGATGATCGCGTCATCAGTTCACCGACTTGACCCGTCGGCACTTCATTGCCGTCTTCATCAACGACCTTGAGTTCAACACCGGGCAGCGCCCGCCCCGCCGCGCGCATTCGGAGATTGCCGTTCGGATCATGATCCTCAGGCCATAGCGATACGATCGTGCCCGTGGTTTCGGTCATCCCGTAAGCCTGAATAAACTCAGCACCAAACACCTTGATACATTCGCGGAGCAGCTCAAGCGGGATTGGTGCCGCGCCGTAAATGATGTAGCGCAGGCGGCTGAAATCAGTGGTCAGCGCGCGCGGATGGTTGATCACCATCTGAAGTGCGGCGGGCACCATGAAGAAACGCGTTACGCCGCCCTTCTCAACCGCATCAAGCACCCCGTCAGGCGTGAATTCAGCCAGCACATAAGCAGGCACCCCCGCAGCGAGCGCCATCACGCCTAGGCCAGTACCGCCAATATGCGCGCACGGCATCGCGACCAGCGCAACCTCACCCTCCTCCCAAACCGACCACGGAATGCCAGCATCAGCGGCGGGCAGGCGCAGGCCGAACAGGTTCTGGTTTGAAAGCACTGCGCCTTTGGGATTGCCCGTGGTGCCCGAGGTGTAGAGTTGCAGCACCGCCTCATTTGGCGCGGCGGGTTCAAAATCAATGCGCTCTGCGCCATCAATCCAAGAGCGGGCCTCTTCAGCAGAAAACACGCGTTCGACATGGGGTAGGCCTGCTGCAACCCCGCGCGCTGCCACTTCAAAACCCGGCCCGGCGAAAAATAGCCGCGCCTCCGTATCGCCAACAATATAGCCAACCTCAGCAGGCGATAGCCGCCAACCTACCGGCACCATCACCACGCCAAGCCGCGCTGCGCCGTATAATAGCGTAAAATACAAATCCGAATTTTTGCCGAGCCAAGCGATTCGATCGCCCTTCCTCAACCCCGCCGATTGCAGCGCCGCAACGACTTGCGCGGTGCGTGCTTCAAGCCCGGCGAAGGTCAGCACCCGGTCTTCTTCGATCAGGGCCGGAACATCAGGTTTTGCCCTCGCCCATTCGCTGATGAAGCCATCAAATGAAAGCAAAGTCGGCCCAAGCAATGCAGTATCGGTCATTCGGCATCCATCCTCTCGGTATTTACGAAACCCATCCTAGCCAAAATGCAGCTACACACAAATTTTCACATATCGTTAACCACATCAGGGTAAGTTGACGCTGCGTAAAGCTGTTGAACTGAGATTTTTTGATGCCGAACATATCTACGCGAACAGGCGCGATGCCAAATTGGAATCATGATGGCAGGCGGGCCGAACGGCTCGATGTGCGGATGAGGGCGTCGCTGCGCGAATCGGGATGCACGAAATTTAACGTCGAAGTGCTCGATATGTCGATCAGCGGCTTTCGCTTTGAAACGGCTTACTCAATTGCCCCGTCAAGCCGCGTTTGGCTGACCATCCCTGGATTGGCAGCGCTTGAAGCGATTGTCGCCTGGCAAGATCGCTATTGCTACGGCTGCTATTTCGTTGATCCTCTGCACATAGCCGTGTTTGACCATATCGTCGGGCAACACCGATAATTAACCGACCTTTCGCAGAAAAACGGTGCCGGCTGAATAGCCAGCGCCGAATGAACAAATTAGCCCGAGATCGCCTGCCACCAGATCATCACTGTTGAGATGGAACGCGATAATCGATCCGGCCGATGAGGTGTTGGCATAAGTATCAAGCACCGTCGGGCTTTGATCATCGCTCGCCTCATGGCCAAGGACACGCGCGGCGATCATGCGGTTCATCCCCTTATTGGCTTGATGCAGCCACAGCCGCCGAAGTTGCGCGGGTTCGAGCGCGAGCCGGACGAGTTCATCCGTGATCATTTCGGCGACCATCGGCACAACTTCTTTGAAAACCTTGCGCCCCTCCTGAACAAAAAGTTTGTCGGCACTGTCCCGTGCTTCGGGCGCGGTACGGTTGAGGAACCCGAAATTATTGCGAATATTATTGGAAAAGCGAGTTTTGAGCTTAGTGCCGACAATCTCCCAATGCTTTGCCGGAGCAATATCCTTTGCCTCAACAAGGATCGCGGTTGCAACATCGCCGAAAATAAAATGACTGTCGCGGTCACGCCAGTTGAGATGGCCCGAACAAACCTCTGGATTGACGACGAGCACCGAACGCGCATTGCCCGAACGAATGAAATCTGCGGCAGTTTGGATACCAAAGGTCGCCGACGAACACGCAACGTTCATATCAAAGCCAAAGCCATTTATGCCAAGCGCATCCTGAATTTCGACGGCCATCGCTGGGTAAGCACGTTGCAAGTTTGAGCAGGCGCAGAGTACAGCATCCACGTCAACGGCATCGCGGCCAGCGCGATCAAGTGCATCGTGCGCGGCCTTTACCGCCATTTCGGCGAGCACTGACAGTTCCTCATTTGAACGTTCGGGAATGCGCGGTGCCATGATTTCAGGATCAAGGATTGGTGCTTTTGAAAGGACAAAGCGCGATTTGATACCTGACGCTTTTTCAATAAACTCAACTGATGAGGGCGTCAGCGCGATAGCGTTCCCCGCTGCAATGTCAGCTGCGTACGTATGATTGTGGCGCTCAACATATGCGTTGAAACTCTCAACCAGTTCCTCGTTCGAAATTGAGTCTGCGGGGGTAAATAGGCCAGTGGCGGAGATAACCGGCTGAGGCATTTGCGTCATAGTCTGTGTCGCCCGAAAGAGGAATGCTAACCATTCATCTAGCGGTATGCGCAGATGGCTTCAACTCACATCACAATCACTAATGGAGCGAACAAAAAAAGGGCGGCCCGAAAGCCGCCCTTTAATTTCCTTGCGGAAGAGACCGATTTACGGGCTCTTTGGCTTGTTCTTGCCGTCCGCAGCGATGATGATACCACCAACAACTGCAGCTGCTGCAAGCAGAGCAATCACGATGCTACCGCCACGCAGTTCGCTCTGCTTGGTGGGGCGAACGCTAAGACGTTCAACGGCCTTCGACTGGCTTGCGCCAACTCGACCGGCTTCAGCTGCCTGGGCAGCCATTGGAACAGCAATCATAGCAACGGCCAAAACCGCAGCAGTTGCTGACTTAAGTACACGCATATCGAACTCCTTCTTTGGCCGCTTTCGCATTACCGTTGTTGGCTCTGGCATTGATTCGCTAACATTTCAACCCGATTCTGCCATTTCACCGTAACTTTTTAACCATCTGCCGCCACACAAATGGTTATTTCATTATTAGCACCCAATGTGTCACAATCATGACACACTGACGCCAGACATTGCGCAATGACAATAATGGGTATTCATTAAATAAATGGTTATAGTATTAAGGCGAATATTCGCAGTGACTTACATTTACAAAGCAAACACTTAGCGATCAAAGTTTGGCTGGGGCGGCAGGATTCGAACCTGCGAATGACGGCATCAAAAGCCGTTGCCTTACCACTTGGCGACGCCCCATCTGCTTCGCAAGAAGCGGCTCTATAGCAGCAGAAATCGGGTTGGCAACGCTATCAATCCAACCGTACCACCCAGTTATCAGGATCAGGCGCAAGCCCGCGTTGAATTGCGACCAGCCGTTCGCGCAACCGCTGCGTTAACTGCCCCGGCCCGCCCGCGCCAATGGTGAAACGCCAGTGCGCATCAGTCACGCTACCAATCGGCGTCACCACTGCGGCGGTGCCACATGCAAAGGATTCCACGAGGCGACCGCTGAGTGCGTCAGCGCGCCACTGGTCAATCGCATACGGTGCCTCGCGCACGGTAAGGCCTTCTGAACGGGCAATCGTCATCAGCGAATCGCGCGTGACGCCGGGTAGGATCGTTCCGCCGAGCGGCGGGGTCTGGATTGATCCATCGTCAAACACAAAAAACACATTCATCCCGCCAAGTTCTTCAACCCAACGTCGCTCAACTGCGTCAAGATATACGACTTGATCATAACCCAGACGAATGGCCTCTGCCTGGGCAACAAGGCTTGTGGCATAATTGCCGCCACATTTTGCAGCACCAGTGCCGCCAAGTGCCGCGCGCGTATAATCTTGCGATACCAGCAGCGAAACCGCAGGCGCGCCGCTTTTGAAATAATTACCAACGGGCGAAGCAATCACGAGATAAAGATATTCCGCCGATGGCTTGACCCCAAGGAACACCTCACTCGCAAACATAAATGGCCGCAAATAGAGTGAGCCGCCCTCAATCGCCGGAAACCAATCCCGATCCGTCGCCACGAGCGCCTTCACTGATTGAATAAAAAGATCATCGGGAAGCTCGGGCATCGCCATCCGCTGCGCCGAGGCACGGAAACGCCGCGCATTTGCATCGGGGCGGAACAGCGCCATCGTACCGTCAGCAAGGCGGTAGGCCTTTAGTCCCTCAAAAATTTCCTGCGCATAATGAAGCACCGCTGAGGCTGGATCAAGCGACAGCGGCCCACGTGCAGTGATTTTGGCATCATACCAGCCGCGCCCTTCGCTATAGCGGATCATCACCATATGATCAGTAAAGACGCGCCCAAAACCAGGGTCTTGGAGCAGCGCGTCACGCACGTCAGGCGCGATCGGCGACTGGTTGGGTTCAAAATCAAATGGTGGCAAAGCCGCGTTCATATCCTGATCAGCCATAGCCCGTTACTTTCATGTTTTAGCAGTAAGGCTTTCCCATAACCCTCTTGCCAAGCGTTTAGCAATGACCCTAGATACGTCAATATGACTGTCCAAATCACTCCCGCGCAAAGCAAGGGTGCGTCGCCGCTTTTTCTCCGCGAAGCCGAAATCAGGCGCGGCATCGAATTGCTCTATTTTGGCTATAGCCATTTGAACCGCGCAGTTGATGAACGATTGGCCAAACAGGGGCTTGGCCGTGCGCATCAACGCGCACTGTATTTCATAGCGCGTCAGCCAGGACTGATCGTCAGTGACCTTCTCAAGCTCCTCGCGATTACGAAGCAATCGCTTGGCCGGGTAATCAATGATCTTGCCGCGCGCGATTTGGTTGTCAGCGTGCAGGGGCGTACCGACCGGCGGCAAAAGCTGTTGAAGCTAACCGAAGCGGGTACGGCACTTGAGGCGCGCCTGTTCGATGATCTGCGCGAACAGCTCTCCCATGCTTACGGCGAAGCGGGGCAAAATGCGGTCAGCGGTTTCTGGCAAGTGCTTGAAGGGCTTATCCCGGCGGAGGAAATCGCGCGTATTATTGCGCTTCAGCAGGGGGATTGAGTTCAGCGCTGCGCCGCGCCGCTGCCGCTAACGTGTCTGCAACGCGCGCCGCGAATACGGCCCCTTCATCAAGCACGGCGAGCCCTGCCTGCGTCGTGCCGTTCGGACTTGTCACGCGTTTGGCCATTGCGGCTGGCGCTTCGCCACTGGTTTCAAGAAACGCCGCTGTGCCGCCGACCGTTGCCAGCGCCATCCGCGCCGCCTGTGCCTCAGGCAGACCAAGCGCTGCGCCCCCTTGCGCCATCGCCTCAATGAAACGCGCGACAAATGCCGGGCCAGAACCTGACAGCGCGGTCACCGCGTCAAAATGAGTTTCTGCGCCAAGCCATTCGACCACGCCAAGCGGGGTCATCAGGGCATCAAGCCGCACCGCCTCTGGCTGT
The DNA here is from genome assembly GCA_043747445.1 of Sphingomonadales bacterium. Taxonomy (GTDB): domain Bacteria; phylum Pseudomonadota; class Alphaproteobacteria; order Sphingomonadales; family Sphingomonadaceae; genus Aquisediminimonas. The sequence goes on along the minus strand of JAYTPB010000006.1, from coordinate 2,962 downwards.
CCCGCAACACCGTAAAGCGCAACCACGCCGGCCCCGATGGCAACCGGCAGATTGGGCATTGCCCGCGCAATGTTCACAGACGTCGGAAACCGCGCGCGCAGTGCAGAAAGCGTGACCCCGGCGAGAATTGAAACCAATAACGTCTCGCGTGCCACCCGTGGCGCAATCGCCGCAGCCACAGCGTCAAGCATTTGCGGCTTAACCGCGAGGAGCAGCACAGACGGCGGCGGCGCATCTGCGTCAGGCGTTGCGAAAACGGTAACCCCCTGCCCTACCACCGGCAGAGCGGGATCAATCACGGTTACCTTGGCCGGATCAAGTCCACACGCGATCCAGCGATCAAGCATCGCCCGGCCCATATTTCCGCACCCAACAATCCAGAGCGTGCCGCCCGCCAAAATGCCCGGATCAAGCCTCGCCATGTGTTTCGACCATCGCCGCAGCAATTGCCTCCGCAGGAGATTTACCGCCCCACATCACAAACTGGAAAACAGGATAAAAGCGGTCAAGCTCACCAATTGCGGCATCAACGACCGCCTCGGCCTGATCGGGGGCAAGCGTCAGTTCATCCTGACCGTCAAGCAGCGTAGCGTGGCGAAACACCAGCGCGCCATTGCCCGACCATAATTCAAAATGGCCAATCCACAATTGTTCGTTGATCAAGCCGATTGTTTCATAAATTGCCGGATACTGGTCGTTCGTCACCTTAATATCGGGCAGCGCCAGAAATTGCAGAACACGGTCATCATCACGCCAAATGCCGCGCAGCTCATATTGGCCCCACGCGCCCGGCGTGACCGCCACGACCTCTTCCTCACCCACCCGGTCATGGCTCCAGCCGTGCGCCGAAAAAAAGGCTTCGAGCTCATCAATCGGGGTTGTCCCCGGCTGGTTTACTTCAATATCGTCAATAGTCATTGCCGCCCTTTGCCCCGGTTTGCCCGTAAGCATCAAGGGCAGCGATGAAAAAGCTGTGGATATCAGGCTTTTGGTGCGGCTGGCTTCTTCGCCTTGGCCGGCGCAGAAAGGCTTGCCTCAAGCGCGTCAAGCCGCTTGCGAAGTACGTCAGCATCGTCGCGCGCAGCCGCAGCCATTGCTTTCACCGCTTCAAATTCTTCGCGCGGGACAAAATCAAGCCCGCCAATCCATTCCTTGGCGCGTTCACGCGTTGACGCTTCGGCTTCGCGGCCCATGCCAGCAATTGTGCCCGCAGCACCGTTCACCATTTTGACTAGGTCATCAAAAATACGGTTTTGTGATTGCATCGTCATTACTCCATTATGTGGATGATATCGCTTGCGCCTTATTTGGGAATGCAGGCGCGCAACCGCAAGGCAGCGCTATAATATGATTTCGGTTTTCACTGGCTCGGGCGCCATCCGCTCTGCATCGGGATTAAGCGTATCAAATTGATAGTTGAGGACAGACGCAAACGCGAGCCACGCCAGATACGGCAGCATCAGCCAAGCCGCCGCTTTGCGGACGCGTGCAAAGGCATAGGTCGTTACCCCGGCTGCGACTAAGATCATTACGATCAGGACAAGCGCTCCACTCACTTGGTGCATCAAGAAAAATGTCGGCGACCACGCCAGATTGAGCGTAAGTTGAAACGCAAATAGGCAGATCGCGGTCGTCCGGCCTGCCGCGCCGCGCGCATCGATGATGAGCGCAAGCGCAAAACCCTGCATCGCATAAAGGATGCTCCACGCGACCCCGAACAGCCACCCCGGCGGTTGCATCGCTGGTTTTTGCAGCAGGGCAAACCAGCGATTTTCGTCACCCGAATTGGCAAGGCTCCCCACCAGAAAGCCAAGAAAGATAACCAGCGGTACGCATACTAAGGCGATCCGCGTGAACGACATCCGTAATTGAGACTTTGAGGCCAATTCGCCCATATGCGATTCCCTAGAACTTCGTGTCGCTATAGAATGGCCGCGCCTGAAGCGCAAAAGCGGGATTATCGCTTTGGCGGCAGTGGAAAGAAGCCCGATGTGCGGCGAACATAATCCTCATAGCCGGGGCGGGTTTTTTTGAGGCTGCGTTCGAGCATCGGGACGCCGCTGAGTCGGGTCAGGAGCCATGTGATCAAGAGCGGCCCCGGAAGTGCCCACCAGCCGGGGCTGGCCTCCGCTGCGATCAGATATAGCCCCCACCACACGCAGGCATCGCCAAAATAATTGGGGTGGCGGGTGTAGCGCCATAGGCCCGTGTCAAGTACCTTGCCCGCCATCGCGGGATCAGCCCGGTGGCGATTGAGTTGGCCGTCGCCGATGCTTTCAAACAGAATGCCGATGATCGCGATGATCGCGCCAATGCCAGCGAGGATGCCGACGGGCTGGTTTGACACTTGGCCCAACTGGACGGGGAGGCAGACGATGAAGAGCATTGGCCCCTGCATCGCGAACACCATGATGAGCGCTGCCTTGCCAAAGCTCCAGCGGTTCTTCTCCATCGCGTGGCCGAGGATTTTTTTATAGCGCGGATCTTCGCCGTGCGCTCGCCAGCGGGTGAAGAGGTGTGACGCAAGCCGCAGCCCCCAAAGCGAGCATAGCCCCGTGAGCAGCCACTTTCGCGCGGGATCGCCCTCGGTTTGAAAATAGCTGCTGACCGCGAGCATCACCATCCCGAACGCCCAGAAGGCATCGATGAATGAGACATCGCGGATGCGGATGCTGTACAGCCATAGGATCATCATCGCGACCATGATGATCGCGAAATTGGTGATGAGGAGCTGGGTCACGCCCAAGGCTTAATGCACTTCCATTATCGCACTCGCGGCCCGCCAAAGGGCAGCGGCGGCGGAGGTTTGCGGTCACGCCGGGGCATTTGCGCCTGATAGGCATGGCCGCAGTGCGCGACGCAATAAGGGAAGCCGGGGTTCACCTTGTCTCCGCAGAAATGGAAGTTCGGTTCACCGGGGTGACCAAGCGGCCATTTGCAAATGCGTTCATTGAGATCGAGC
>JAYTPB010000005.1:0-5102 GCA_043747445.1 Sphingomonadales bacterium | reverse complement strand
TCGGGATTATCCCGTCGCAGCGCGGTGGCGGAGGTCTGGTCGGGGCGAAAGCGCAGCAGCACGAGCGCCGGCGGTCTCCACTTTGTCCATTCCTTGGTTAGGGCTGCGGGGCGGACAAATTTCCGAAGCCAGCCCATCGCGCGGCTCGCTTGGGCATTTGCGTTATAACCCGGACGCGCAATAACTGCAATCGGCATCAACGCGGCAATTCGCCGCCAGTCGCGCCAGCGGTGAAACTGGGCGAGATTATCCGCCCCCATCAGCCAAATGAACCGCCGATTGGGATAACGTCGGACAAGCGTTTCAAGTGTATCGACGGTAAAACGCGTACCCAGTTCGCGCTCAATCGCAGTGGCGCGGATCGGCGCACGCCGTGCCATTTTTTGTGCTGATCGCAGCCGGGCGACCAGCGGGGCCATGTCCTTCGCACCCGCCTTGAGCGGATTTCCCGGCGAAACCAGCCACCAAAGTTCATCCACCCCAAGCGCCCGGATCGCAAAGCGGCTGATATGGCGGTGGCCAATATGGGCGGGGTTAAATGACCCGCCAAGAAGCGCGGTGGTGATCAAGCCTCGTTTTGCCAGTCTTCGGACATATGGCGGACGCGCAGAATTTGAACAGTATCACGCATTGGCCGGTAGATCAGAACATAAGGCGTCGCGCGCACCAGCCATTTACGGATATCATCAACATCAATTGAAGCGCCAGCATGAGGAAATTCAGTTAGAAACCGTGCTGCAGCCAAAGCAGCATCGCCAACGCGGTCAGCAAAATCTGGCGCAGTTTCAGCATAAAAATCATCGATTTTAGCGAGATCAGCCTGAGCATCTGCCGTCCAATCGGCGCGCTTCATTCAGCAGCAATTCTCAGTGCGCGGCTTGCTTTGCGCGCTTTGAACCAACGCTCCATTTCTTCTTGGGATATTAAATCGCCACGATCTGCCGACTCTATGCCAACTTGGACAAAGCGCAAAAATTCAGTCTCTTCGGCCACATAGCGCTCTACGGCTTTCTGAACGATCCAGGCACGCGAACGCTGTTGACGCGCGGCAATCATGCCAAGAGATTCCGATATCTCAGGGTTTACCCGCGCTGTGATCACTTGTGTTTTGCTCATGGTTCGATTGTATCACTTGTATACAAACGCATCAAGGCCGCGTTTGCCCAGTTCCGCGCACCACCCATTTATACGTAGTCAGCCCCTCAAGCGCGACGGGCCCGCGCGCGTGGAGCCGGCCCGTCGCAATTCCAATTTCACCGCCAAGCCCGAATTCGCCGCCATCGGCAAATTGGGTTGAGGCGTTGTGCATCACAATCGCTGAATCGACCATAGCAAGGAAGGTTTCGGCCACCATTAGGTCTTCAGTGATAATGGCATCAGTGTGTGACGATCCGTGCCGCCCAATATGCGCAACCGCGCCGTCAAGACCGTCGACCAACGTTACAGCGCAAACACTGTCGAGATATTCGGTGTCCCAGTCAGCATCACCTGCCAGTTTAACGCGCGGATCAAGCGCAACAACCTCAGCCGTACCGCGCAATTCGCAACCCGCCTCAACAAGGGCTGCAAGCACCGAGCGCGGATGGGGGTAAGCGCGATCAATCAGCAGCGTCTCCATTGCCCCGCAAATGCCCGTCCGCCGCATTTTGGCATTGACCGCAATATCGCGTGCTTTGTCGGGGTCAGCCGCACCGTCGATATAAATGTGGCACAGCCCATCAAGATGCGCGAGCACGGGCACACGCGCATTCGCCTGAACCCGCTCAACGAGCGACCTGCCACCGCGCGGAATGATCATATCAATTACCCCCGCCGCCTCAAGCATCGCGCCAACGACTTCCCGGTCTGGCGTATCAACAAGCTGGATCGCATCGGCAGGCAGGCCAACGCTGGTAATCGCAGCAGCCATTGCCTTGTGGATTGCTTGATTTGAAGCCCGGGCTTCGGAACCGCCGCGCAAAATTACAGCGTTGCCAGATTTGAAACAGAGCGCCGCCGCATCCGCTGTCACATTGGGGCGGCTTTCATAAATGATCCCGATCACGCCAATCGGCACCCGCAGCCGGGTCAGCTTCAAACCATTGGGGCGGATGCTCTCATCAATCATCATGCCAACAGGATCACGAAGATAAGCGATTGTCTCCAGCCCCTTGGCCATCGCTTCAATCCGATCAGGGTTAAGCGCAAGCCGATCAAGCATCGCGCCCGTCAGCCCCTTGGCCTTCCCCTCGACAAGGTCTTGCGTATTCGCCGATAGGATCACAGCGGCAGCCTCGCGGATTGCGGCTGCAGCAGCAATCACCGCCTCCGATTTGCGCGGCGTTGATGTGCGCGCAAGCTGAACCGAGGCCGCGCGTGCGCGCTTGCCAAGCTGTGCGACATAAGCGCGGGGATCATGAGTGGTGCCGTGCATTGCACACGCCATAACCAAAACTATCGGTCGAAGCAAAATTGCTTTGCCACCATGCTGTCTTGCCCTATTAGTACAGCGATGAATTTCGAAATTGAACCCGCTGCCGATATTGCCACAGGCGCAATCATTGCCAATGCAATTGAGCCTGTATCAGGCACTGGGGGCGCCTCATCAGCATCAAACTGCCTCAATTGTGGCGCGCAAGTTGACAGTTCATTTTGCCAGAATTGCGGACAAAAAGCGAAGGTTCACCGCACCCTGAGTGCATTTTGGCATGACCTAATCCACGGCGTTTTTCATTTTGACGGTAAAATCTGGCGCACTCTACCAATGCTCGTCTGGCATCCAGGCAGGCTCACCCGGCGTTATGTTCACGGCGAGCGCGCGAAATTTGTGTCGCCGCTTGCACTCTTTCTATTCTGCGTTTTCATAACCTATGCGTCAGTCAATTCGCTGTTCCCCAAATCCTTTGGCGGGGAAATTGAAACCCCTGCATCAATTGCCAAAAGCCTTGCCGACGACAAAGCTGAAGCCGAGAAAAACCTTCAGGAACTACAGGCTGACTTGAGTAAGGTAAAAGCAGCGGGAGGGAACACAGCCGCGATTGATGTGGCGATTAAGCTTCAGACCGCTGCAATTGCCAAGATTGAAACCGAACGGCGCGCCACGATCGAGAAGCAGCAAGCGACCAAAGCAGAAATTGATCAAGATCGCAAAGAGATGCAAGCCGAGATCGTCCAACTTGAGCGAGAAATTGCTACAGCAAAAAAGGCAGGCCAATCAACGAGTGGTCTTGAGGGGGAACTGACAGGCACACGCACTGGCCTTAAAATGCTCAACAACGGTGCAGTGCTCATTGAGAAGGGAAGCGATGCCAATGGCCAGGATTTCGATGCTAACCTTTTTGGCATCGAATCGCTCAACCAAGCTGCGAAGCAGGCGTTGGATAATCCTCAGCTTGTGATGTATAAAGTGCAATCAAGCGCGTACAAATATGCGTGGTTGCTGATCATCATGTCGACGCCATTCCTCTGGCTGCTTTTTGCGTGGCGGCGGCAATATATGGTGTTTGATCATGCCGTTTTCGTCACATATTCGCTCTGTTTCATGTTGTTGCTGACGACGTTTGGCTCATTCGCATTGAGGTTTGAAAATTGGCTGCCACTGACGGTAACCTTCCTCACCATCGCGCCCGCATTTCATATGTACCGTCAGTTGAAAGAAGCCTATGTGCTGACGCGGTTCAGCGCATTGTGGCGCACGGTGATTTTGTCGGTGATCGCGATGTCAGTGCTTGGCCTGTTTATCGGGATCATCGTTACCCTCGGCCTGACCGGTTGACGTAAGCGACTTGCCGCCCACGCAATTTTTTGCCATACGCTTCACAACAACATGCGGGTGTAGCTCAATGGTAGAGCAGAAGCCTTCCAAGCTTACGACGAGGGTTCGATTCCCTTCACCCGCTCCAGCATTCATGCCTTTCTTACCATTTTGCGCTAAGGCGTGAGTCATGAGCGCACAGCACCCAAGCCCCATCCCGCCCCGCCCTGCTTCGGCGGTCAGCACTGGTGTAGGCATGGCTGGCCTTGCTGGCCTTGTTATCTGGCTGATCATAGCGCTGATATTCGGGATGGATGGCCCTTATTCAGCCCTGATGAACGTTGCATTTTGCGGGGTGCCAATGGTGCTTTGGTCGCTGTTGGTTGACCGAGTTCATCGCAATCCTACAACGGGCATTGATTGGGACGCGCCACCAAAACCGACGCGCGAAATTCTCGATATTTCGCTCAGCAAACTCACTGGCCTCTGGGCGACATGGGCTCTGATCGCCGCGATTTATGCGGTGGCGCGTTTTTATTGGCAGGGCAATTATGTCTTTGCGATGGAGATGTTTGCCGTCGCCGCAGTGCCGCTATTTGTGCTTTCGATTCCTTATGTCATCTGGCTTGATCGCCGCTTGATCGAGCCGCGAGACGGCGCTTGGGCACTTGGCGCAATGCTCACCGGGCGGCATGACTATGACAGCCAAGCGATTTACGCGCATCTGCGCAGTTGGGCGGTGAAGGGTTTTTTTCTCGCCTTCATGATCTCGATTGTGCCCGGCGGGTTTCGCGGTGTGATCAATGCTGATTTCGCGGCGATCCAAACTAACCCAGTCGCGCTTGCGCAGTGGCTGATTACACTGATGTTTGTGATTGATGTCGCTTTTGCTACCGTTGGCTATCTGCTGACGATGAAGCCACTTGACGCGCATATCCGTTCGGCAACGCCTTATGCGGCGGGCTGGGCAGCGGCGCTGATCTGCTACCCGCCGTTCATCCTGATGAACTCCGGCGGGCCGCTTGATTATCAAAGCAACGACGGAAACTGGATATTCTGGTTTCAAAGTCATCCGCTCTTGCTGGGCGTTGTTGCTACTCTGCTTGTAATGCTCACCGCCATTTATGCCTGGGCAACGATTGCATTTGGTCTGCGTTTTTCAAACCTGACAGATCGTGGCATCCTAACACACGGGCCCTATGCCTTTACCAAGCACCCGGCCTATCTCTCAAAAAACCTGTTTTGGTGGCTATCAAGCCTGCCGTTTCTCGTGACGACTGACAATCCAATCGACGCGATCCGCAACACGGCCCTGCTCGCAGTGGTCAGCGGCATTTATTATTGGCGGGCAAAAACTGAGGAATGGCAT
>JAYTPB010000004.1:0-7409 GCA_043747445.1 Sphingomonadales bacterium | reverse complement strand
TATGAATATCTTGCGAACCTGCCGCCCGAGCTGCTGAGTGTTTCGAGCTTCCTGAAAGAAGGGAAACTGTTCAAAGCCGAAAAACTGTGCCGCGCCTTTCTTCAAACCAACGGCCATCATATTGAGGCCATGCGCTTGCTCGCTGATATCGGAACGCGTTTCAATGCGTTCGAAGAAGCCGAGTTTTTGCTCGAATCCTGTGTGCTTCTGGAACCAGAGGCGCTAAATGCGCATCTTGATTATATCAAGGTGTTGAGGCGGCGGCAGAAGTTCGAGAAGGCGCTGGAACAGGCGACATCACTGCGTGCCAAGGCGCCCTATGATCACCAGATTGAAATGCTCTATGCAAACGAAAACCTGGCGGTGGGAAATTTTGACGAAGCTCTGGGCATTTATCATAAGCTGGAAGCTGAAGCGCCGGATAATGCCGGGATCAGCTTAACGTTTGGCCATGCGCTCAAAACAGTTGGCCGACAGAATGATGCCATCGACGCCTATCGCCGCGCCTACATGAGCAAGCCTGACTACGGAGACGCATATTGGAGTCTTGCCAACCTCAAGACCTACAAGTTTGATAACGCGCAGATCGCGGCAATGCGCGAAATGGAGGCTGCAAGTGAAACACAACTGGCAGATCGCTATCACCTCTGTTTTGCGATCGGCAAGGCACTCGAAGACCACTGCGACTATGCGGAGTCGTTTATCTATTATGAGCGTGGCAATCGATTGAAACGCGACGAAATTGGCTATGATTGGCGACGGATAGCCAATGAAATCGCCCTTCAGATTGAACATTGCACGTCTGATTTATTCTCAAAAGTGCAAGGGTCAGGGTGCCAATCACCTGATCCAATTTTCATCCTTGGTTTACCGCGCGCGGGTTCGACGCTGCTTGAGCAGATCCTTGCTTCGCACAGCCAAGTCGAGGGCACCATGGAATTACCTAACATTCTTGCGTTGGCGCACCGGCTCGATGGTCTCAGGCGAGTGGATGACGAGGCGCACTATCCAGCGAACTTGGCCGAACTGAGCGTCGACTCACTGACCAAATTTGGCGAGGACTATCTCAGCGACACCAAAATCCACCGCAAACAGGGCACGCCCTATTTTATCGACAAGATGCCCAATAATTTCCGGCACATTGGCCTAATCCATATGATTCTGCCCAACGCAAAGATTATCGATGCGCGGCGCGGCGCGATGGGGTGCTGCTTCTCAGGCTTCAAGCAATTGTTCGCGGAAGGCCAGGAGTTCACCTACGGGCTGGAGGAAATCGGTCATTATTACGCAGACTATGTTGCGCTGATGGCGCATTGGGACAGGGTTTTGCCCGGCAAAATCCTGCGGGTGCGTTATGAGGATGTGGTAGCCGATCTGGACACGCAGGTTCGCAGGCTGCTTGATTATTGTGGGCTCCCGTTTGAAGAGGCGTGTCTCAACTTCCATCAAAACGAACGCGCTGTACGCACCGCCAGTTCAGAACAAGTACGACAACCGATTTTCAAAAGCGGCGTTGATCAGTGGGAGAATTTCTCTCCTTACCTCGATCCGCTTCGCACGATATTAGGGCCAGAATTGGCCGCAACCTGAGGGGGAATGAACATGGCGAGTAGCGCACCAACCGGGCCAATTAACGCCGATCAGGTTTCGACACTGACACAGCGCTGGTATGTTCTTATCATCATGATGCTGGTTTATACGATCAGCATTGCCGACCGTTATGTGCTCTCCACATTGATTGGCCCGATTAGTAAGGAACTCAAATTAAGCGATAGCGGCGCGGCGTCGCTCGGCATTCCACTTGCGTTGTTCTACGTGGCAATGGGCATCCCCCTGTCGTGGTTGTGCGACCGTTCGAACCGCCGCAATCTGCTCGCCGTTTCGGTCGCAGTGTGGTCGTTCATGACGGCTATTACTGGCTTTACGCGCGGCTATGTCGATCTATTGCTGGCGCGGATCGGCGTTGGCATAGGCGAAGCTGGCGGAACACCGGCCTGTAATTCAATCATCGCCGATTATTTTCCCGCTGATCGCCGTTCAATGGCAATGACTATTTTCGCATTAGGAGCGCCCATCGGCGCGTGGTTGGGCTCCGACATCGCTGGCTATGTCTCAACACTTTACGGTTGGCGCGCTGCATTTCTGGTGCTTGGCGTTCCAGGCATCATTCTTGCCTTGATCATTATGTGGACAATCAAGGAGCCAACACGCGGTCGCCTTGACGCCGTAACCGAGGACAAAATCCCGACCGTGACGGAGACGCTAAAGTTCATCTGGTCACAAAAGGCAGCGGTTCATGCGATAACAGGCAGTGGCTTGTCGGCATTCTGGGGCTGGGGCTTGATGTGGTTCACGCCACTCTTCTTGCAACGGACTTACGGTTTGAATGAAGGCGAAGCGGGCAGCCTGCTCGGCCTAATCTACCTTGTCGGCGGGATTGGTGCGTCGCTGCTCACAGCCTATGTCGTAGCGCGCCCCGCCTATACTGACCCACGCAAGATCGCGCGCTTGCTCGCGGTTGTAACGGCGCTGGCGACGGTTCCGTCCTTCCTCGCCTATTACACCCAAGAACTCTGGATTGCGAAACTCATGTGGTGGCTGTTTATCCCCGCCATCTATTTTTACATCGGCCCCGCCTTTGCGCTGTGCCAAAATCTTGCTGCGCCTAAAATGCGCGCAATGGCCGTTGCGATTGCGCTGGTGATTGCCAATGTCCTTAATCTGATCATCGCCCCAGCGATTGTCGGAGGATTAAGCGACATGTTCGACGCGACCGGCGGCGGCAATGCGGAGTCACTACGGTTGGCGCAGATGATTCTTGCACCAACCGGGCTTTGGGCCGCGTGGCACTATTGGCGTGCGGAAAAATACATCGTTGAAGATCAGAAAAGAGCCATTGGATATGTCTGAAGCTCCGCTTAAATCCTATATTAATGGCATGTGGGTTGCTCCGCTAACATCGATCCAGACGATTGACGCGATTAACCCAGCAACCGAAGAAGTCTGCGCCACCGTTGCGGTCTGTGGACATGATGATGTCGATGCGGCTGTGCTTGCCGCGCGAGCAGCCTTTGTTGGCTATGCGGCGCTTTCGCTCCACGAACGGATTGCCATGACCGAAAAACTGATCGCCATTTTTGAGCGACGCTATGATGAGATGGTGACTGCCATATCGACCGAAATGGGCGCTCCATATGATTTGTCATTTAATTCTCAAGCCGAATGCGGCCCCGGCCATTTGCGCGCGACGATTACCGCAGCCCGCGAAATGGAGTGGGAGCGCAAAGTCGGCGTCGATGGCCGGATCGTACATGAGCCGATAGGCGTATGCGTATTGATCACGCCCTGGAACTGGCCGGTGAACCAGCTTGCGACCAAAATCGGTCCGGCGCTTGTTGGGGGTTGCACCATGGTGCTGAAACCCAGCGAAATCGCGCCACTTTCCGCCCAACTTTTTGCCGAGTTCATTGATGAGGCAGGCTTCCCTAAAGGCGTGTTCAATATGGTTCATGGCACTGGCGCGGCGATTGGCGACGCGCTGACCAGCCATCCTCAAGTCGATATGATTTCCTTCACTGGCTCCACGCGCGCAGGCATCCAGATTGCCAAATTCGCCGCTGATACCGTCAAGCGCGTGTCGCAAGAACTGGGTGGAAAATCCGCCAATATCGTCTTTGCTGACACTGACCTTGAAGCCGCAGTCACGCGCGGTGTGCAGCACTGTTTCGAAAATGCAGGCCAGAGCTGCAACGCGCCGACGCGGATGCTGGTTGAGGCCTCAGTCTATGATCAGGCGGTTGCCATCGCCGCGCGCGTTGCCAACGAAGCCAAGCTCGGCGACCCGATGGAAAAGGGCGCGCATTACGGCCCCGTCGTCAGCAAGATGCACTTTGACAAGATTCAGCGGTTGATCCAGATCGGCATCGATGAAGGCGCGCAAGTGATCGCAGGCGGCACAGGCCGCGCCGATGGTTTTGATCGCGGCTATTATGTGAAGCCAACTGTCTTTGCAGGCGTCCACAATAAGATGGCCATCGCACAGGAGGAAGTTTTTGGGCCGGTGCTGGTCATGATCCCGTTTGCGGATGAAGCCGACGCCATTGCCATTGCCAATGACTCGCCCTACGGCCTTGCCGCCTATGTGCAGACGGGCGATCTGGAAAAGGCCCGCCGTGTATCAAGACAGATGCGCGCTGGCGGGGTTAGTATCAACGGCGCAGGGCAAGATTATATGGCGCCCTTCGGCGGTTACAAGCAATCGGGCAATGGCCGCGAATATGGCGAATTTGGCTTGCGCGATTTCCTAGAGATTAAGGTCATCAACGGGTTTCATACGCCATGAAGCTGACCGACATAGAAACCTTCGTCGTCGGCAACCCGCCGCCCCATTTTGGCGGGCGCTATTTTGTTTTTGTGAAGATTACCACTGATATGGGCGTATCGGGTATTGGCGAGGCTTACTGCGTTCCCTTTGCGCCGCATCTCGTCGCCAAGATGATCGAGGATGTGTTCGCGCGCTATGCCGCAGGCCAAGATCCGCATGACATCGAAAATCTGTGGCGGCGGGTGTATTCGAGCGGCTTCACCCAGCATCCTGACCTGACGCTGATGGGTGTGCTCTCCGCGCTCGAAATGGCGTGCTGGGATATCATTGGCAAGGAAGCGAACAAGCCAGTCTATAAGCTGCTTGGCGGCCAAGTGCATGATCGGCTGCGCGCCTATACTTATATCTATCCGCGTCCCGACGATCAAAGCGACGTTTATCATGATCCCGATCTGGCTGCGGAACGAGCTGGCGAATATCACGCCCAAGGCTTTACTGCGCTGAAATTTGATCCGGCGGGGTCCTATAGCGCATTTGATGGGCGACAATTGTCGCTTGAGGCGCTTGATCTGTCCGAACGCTTCGCCCGGCAATTGCGGGAGGCGGTGGGCAACAAGGCCGACCTGTTGTTCGGCACCCACGGCCAGATGACAGCCGCGAGTGCAATCCGCCTTGCCAAACGGTTGGAGCCTTATGATCCGCTGTGGCTTGAAGAACCTGTTCCCCCCGATGCGCCCGACGAAATGGCCAAGGTTGCCCGCGCGACCAGCATCCCGATTGCAACGGGCGAACGGCTAACCACTAAATATGATTTTGCGCGTCTGCTGAAAGCGGGTGCGGCGGCAATCCTGCAAATGAATTTGGGCCGGGTGGGCGGCATCCTTGAGGCGAAAAAGATCGCTGGAATGGCTGAAGTCCACCACGCGCAAATCGCGCCGCATCTGTATTGCGGGCCAGTGGTTGGTGCCGCCAATATCCAGATCGCGACTTGCTCTCCCAATTTCCTGATATTGGAAAGCATTGAAACTTGGGGCGGCTTTCACAGCGCAATACTCAAAACCCCGATCCAGTTTGAGGACGGGCATGTCATCCCGCCAACCGCGCCGGGCCTTGGCGTTGAACTCAACGAAGAGGTGGCACGTGCCAATCCTTATACGGGCACGATGCTTCACCTCGAAATGACCCAGCACCCAGTATAGTGACAAAGACGTTCGACTACATCATCGTTGGGGCGGGGACAGCGGGTTGTGTGCTCGCCAATCGCCTGACCGAGGACGGCAGGCACAGCGTCCTTCTGCTTGAAGCAGGCGGCAGTGATCGGTCAATCTGGATACAGGTTCCCATCGGCTATGGCCGCACCTTCTTCGACGCCCGCGTCAACTGGATGTACGATACCGCACCCGTCGAAGCGTTAGGCGGACGGCAGAGCTATTGGCCGCGCGGCAAGGTTATCGGCGGTTCAGGCTCAATCAACGCGATGGTCTATGTTCGCGGCCAGCCGCATGATTTTGATGATTGGAAAGCCGCAGGCAATGCTGGCTGGGGCTGGGACGATGTTCTGCCTTATTTCAAAAAATCAGAAGATTTTGACCGCTACAGCGCGCATCACGGGCGCGGCGGGCCGCAACATGTGACTGAAATTACGCCGCATGTACACCCCGTTTGCCACAGTTTCATCGAAACCGCCGAGGGGCTTGGTCTCCCCGTTTCGACGGATTTCAACGGCAACCATCCTGAAGGTGTCGGATTCTATCAGATCAATACACGCGGCGGCTGGCGCGCATCGACGGCAAATGCCTTCCTTCGCCCCGCGCTAAACCGCAAAAATCTGGAGGTGCAGACGCACGCCCATGCCACGCAGATATTGCTCGAGGGCAAGCGAGCGAGCGGGGTCGCTTATCGGCGGCGGGGTAAGTCCTGCACCGCAAGAGCAAGGCGTGAAGTCATCCTCTCGGGCGGCGCGATCAATTCGCCGCAATTGCTTATGCTCTCTGGCATCGGCGATGGTGATCAGTTGAAGCGCCACGGCATTACGCCCTTGCTTGATCTAAAGGCGGTTGGCCGCAACTTGCAGGATCATATTGCGGTGTCCTATTTCTATAAGGCGCGTACTGCCACGCTGAACGATGTGCTCCATCCCATGTTGGGCAAGCTGCTTGCCGGGCTGCGCTATATGGCTGACCGTACTGGGCCGCTCTCGCTCAGCGTCAATCAAAGTGGCGGATTTGTGCGCAGTGATCTATCGCAGCCACGCGTCAACCTGCAACTTTATTTCAGTCCGGTCAGCTACACAAAAACGCCGCTGGCTGAGCGCAAATTGCTCAACCCCGATCCGTTTTCGGCCTTTTTGCTTTCGCACAATCCCTGCCGCCCGACGAGCAGAGGGCAGATTAGCCTCGCCTCTGCTGATCCAGCACAGCATCCGGTAATCGAGCCCAATTATCTCTCCACTCAGGAGGATATTGATGATGTTCTGGCGGGCAACCGCTTGCTGCGCAGGATTGCAAAGGCAAGGCCGCTCGCCGATATCATTACTGAAGAGATTGCTCCGGGCTTTGCGGTTGAGGGCGATGAGGCATTGCTCGCCGATTTCCGAGCCCGCGCTGATACTGTCTATCACCCTACCGGTACCTGCATGATGGGGCCAGATGCCAAGACATCTGTGGTGGATACGCGTTTGCGCGTGCATGGCGTGGACGGTCTGCGCGTGATCGATGCCTCGGTGTTTCCCAACATTACATCAGGCAATACCAACGCGCCGACGGTGATGGTCGCGGAAAAAGGGGCTGCGATGATCCTTGAGGATGCGAATCGATCAAAAAATAACGCGTAAATTTATCTTACCAGTTGCCTCCATGTGCAGACGGCATAAAACGTCCCTTGAAGAGAGGTGATGCGAGGTGAGTCAAACCAAAATCGATCTTAGGCAATTGCCGCCCCTCAAGGCGCTGAAGGGTTTTGAGGCTGCGACCCGCCGCCAGAGCATCCGCGATGCTGCGGACGAACTCTGCCTCACCCATCCTGCGGTAAGTCATCAGGTGCAGTTGATTGAGGATGCCTTGGGTGTGCAACTCTTTGCCCAAGA
>JAYTPB010000003.1:0-7814 GCA_043747445.1 Sphingomonadales bacterium | reverse complement strand
TCGCAACTGGATTGCCGCGCTTCGCTCGCAATGACGAATCTATCCCACCTTAAGGTGACAAACTTCCCCCAGAAACACGATATTTCTGTAACCTTTTGTCACCTTAAGGATGTTCCGATCCTCTTCGCGCCTTCGCCAAAGGCGAAGTTTGTTCTGAGCGCCTGCAAGGCAGTCGAAGGGCGCCTTTGCGTGAGAGTAATCAGGCCGCCCCACGCGCCGTGAGGGTGCAAGTGGTTCACGCGAAGACGCAAAGGCGCGAAGAAGAAATGAGCGTAATCTTCAAGCTGTACCCCTCACAAAAAACGTCGGAAAACTCAGGAAGTTGACACTGAATCCGTATATCTTCGCGACCCCCATCATGTGAAAAACAGGACGCAACTGGCATTTGAAAGCGATGCAATGAGAAGGGTGCGTGAAGGGCGATAGAGTTGGGCATGATTGGAACATATCAGGAATATTAAGTGTAGGGAAGAGGATTGACTTGTGAGGTGGCTATGCGGTGGAAACTGAAAAAGCTGCCAGTCGCGAGATCGGTCACATTCGGCATCCCAAATCTGCTTCAGGTCACGCTAACCCCAGTGAAACTCTTATCTTTTCTGCAACAACCTTCGCCCTTTTCGAGTGCTTAGGCGCAAGAATTTTTAGCTCCGGGTCTTTTTGGAGACAATCCAAGACGTTATACGCAAAGGCTACCTTTTCTTTTCTAATCGCTGCTGGCAGTGCGTCTATCCGACCACATTCTGGCGCTTGTTCAAGCGTAGCCTCAACATGACGATCACGACCAAATTGCTCTATGTATTGGTTTACTGCGCTCAACCATATTGTTGGGTTGAGTAGGTCTTCAACTGTTATGGCTCCCTTGGAAACGTCGGCGACGGAAAATATGTGCGATTTAGGCACTCCAACTTCGCAAAGGTTCTTTGCCATACCAACTCCAGCTTCGTCATTATCTACGATAAAGCAAACGCCGCTAGACAAATTGTCGGCCATTGGCAGACCTTTTGGATTTATGTGAGAAAGTCCATGAATGACTTGGAAATCAAGCGCCTCAAGCCCCAGAGCTTCCCGCAACATTCGGGGTAGCAAAAGCATTTCAGTTGGGCCTTCACCAATCAATGCCCTGCGCGTCGGGAAAAACGCTAACGATGCGGCTCCCATGCCAAAGAGCAACGGCTTAAAACCACCGCCAGGATCAGCATGCCAGAATTTATTGATAATCTTGCTGACCTTTTTGCGACTCTCGTCCCAATGCACCATCCTGACCCCTACACCGAGATCCTCTGGTAGCGCTCCTGCAGAATGAGTGGTATAAACAACGCTTCCGATACTCGGCTCGTTTTGCAAAATTTGTATTAACGTAGCTTGTGCGTCATAGTGCAAATGCTGCTCTATTTCATCAATTAGCAAAATTGCGCCATCTACCTTTTTCAGAAACGTGAATATTTGCAGAGCAACAAACTGCTTATAGCCATCGCTACGTTGTGAGAAATTTGAAAATTGATCTTTTATATCAAAATTTTCAGTGTTCTTAACCAATACATCAAGGGAATATCCATCCAACTTAAGATACAATGTTGCATCAGATTGCTTCCAGAGGCCGGCGGATTGCTCAGCAAGTTTTGTGTTGGCCGAAAGCATCAGCCCCTCGACGGCAGCACCGTTTCCAGCCTCAATCGAAGATTTTAACACATCCAAATCAAGACCTGCCAAGCGTAAAATCTCACTGAGCGATTGTGAGGGTAACCGGTTAACGTTTGGATCCAGATTTTTAAACATAATCAGATTATAGGGTATTTGTAATTCTCGAAGTTCTACGGAAAAATTTATGATCGGTGGCACACGATCTGCGAGAATATTGATCCCGTTCTGAAATGGGTCGTGGGATGCTTCAAATTGGAGCAGGTCGCCAATCGCAGAAGCCATTGTTTTTGCTCTTGCTGTCAGCTTTGCATTCTCAATTTCCTCAAGGCCGTCTTTAAGACCTTGGAGAGCTTCAATTTCGGCAGATTGTAACGGTGCAGAATTCGTTTCTAGCTTAGTCAGTAGCCGTTTGAGTTCAACGTCTGTTATCAGGTCTTCGCTTGCAAAAATATTGACCTGTTTACTTTGGAGCGATTTTTGGACTTGCGAAGCAACGAACTTCCGCTTTCTGATGTCCCGTTTGGGTCGTGGTCTGATATCGTAGCTAAGCCCGCCGTCTTTGCTCTTGACCACGTCCAACCAGCTTGGAACTATCAGATTCGCTGCAACCAAGTCTTCCTTTTTGAGGAAGAAACTAAGGCGTATTTTAGTTTCAAAATCGCTAAGAGACGTCGCGTCACCAGCAGCAATCGGCGTGGTGTTATCACAATACTCGATAGCCTTTAGGAGGCTAGTTTTGCCTGCTTCGTTCGGCCCAACAATTGCCGTTAGCTTTGAGGATAGATTCAGATTCTGCTCTGACTCGAAACGTCGAAATCCAGAGAGCTTCACATTTGTTAGACGCACAGTGTTCCCCGGTTCCAGTATCGACGAGTCGACTAGCATAAGAAGCTATTTTTGTTACACCGGTCAATAGTCTTTAATTTGGCACCCCCCGCCGTTCAAATTAACGCCAACACTCTTCCTGAATTACGCGTCAGCACCCTCGACATTCCGCAAAATGCGTTCGTCTAGCGCAAAGCCCCTACCCCAAGCCCTCACCAATCCCCCACATCAATCCCGCATTCCGCAAAGTGATGCGGTGCCTCCACATGCCATAGCCCGATCTCCGCCCCCGCAGTGATCAGCCAATATTGCCCCGCATCAATCGCCTCCGCTCTGTCCGCCTCTGATGGCGCGCACACGCCGCCGGGATGCGAATGATAATGGCCGATCAGCTTCGCCCCACCCGACCGCGCGGCCTTGTGCGCGGCAATTAAGGCAGCGGGATCCATCTCAAACCGCGTTTCCGGTGCGTCCGCGACATTGGCGCAGCGTTGCACTGCGTCCACCGCCTCCACTGTGCCGAACAGCAACCCGCACACCTCAACATTCGGCGTTTCTGCCGCATGAGCGCGGATCGCGGCGATGGATTTGCTTGATATCCTGAGCAACATGGCCACATGCTTGGATGATGAATGATGTTGAGACAAGCGTAGCCGTGGTGGTCACCGACGAAATGCAGGGCTGGCGGCTTGATCGCGCGCTGGCCGCACTTGTCCCAACGTTTTCACGCGAGCGATTAAAAGCGCTGATTTCGGCGGGGCATGTGCCACAGACGCGCGATCCGGCAACCAAGGTGAAGGCGGGTGCGGCCTACAACCTGACCGTTCCCACGCCCAAGGCCGCGCATAATGAGGCGCAGGATATCGCGATTGATATCGTGTATGAGGATGATCATCTGCTCATCGTTGATAAGCCTGCGGGGCTTGTCGTTCACCCGGCGGCGGGCAATTTTGATGGAACGCTGGTCAATGCGCTCCTCCATCACTGCGCGGGGCGGCTTTCGGGGATTGGCGGGGTCGCGCGGCCCGGCATCGTCCACCGGATCGATAAGGACACCTCGGGATTGATGGTGGTCGCCAAGACCGACCGCGCGCATGAGGGGTTGGCCAAACAATTTGCCGATCACAGCATTGATCGCCGTTATCAGGCGATTGTCGCGGGCATCCCCCTGCGCGGTGGCGGGACGATTGATGCCCCGCTCGCCCGCTCAACCGCCAATCGCCAGAAAATCGCGATTTGCGCCGAAGGGCGCGGCAAGCGGGCGGTGACGCATTACCGTTTGATTGAGTCGCTCAAGGATGCAGCCCTCGTTGAATGCCGGCTTGAAACCGGGCGGACGCACCAAGTGCGGGTGCATATGGCGTCGATCAATCATCCCCTCATCGGTGATCCGGTTTACGGGCGGACAAAGGCCGTTCATGCCCCGATTCTCCGTGAGTTAGAATTCGCGCGCCAAGCGCTCCACGCGGCGTTGATCGGTTTCATTCATCCCGTTGATCGAAAAAATATGGCGTTTGAAAGCAAAATGCCCATTGATATGCAGCGACTATTCACCAAATTGCGTTTATAAGATGAACAATATGATCGGATTGCAGTTATGCAATCATTAGGGAGTATGAAAGACGATGGCTGCGAAAGCTGTAGCTAAACGACCAAGGTCAACCGCAGTTGCGAAGCGCTCAAACGTGCCCGCGACGATCCCTTCGCTTGGGAGTGAGGCCGGGCTTAATCGCTATCTCTCTGAAATCCGCAAATTTCCGCTGCTGACGCCTGAAGAGGAATATATGCTAGCCAAGCGTTTTCAGGAACATCAAGATCCTGAAGCGGCGGCAAAGCTTGTTACGTCGCACCTTCGCTTGGTTGCGAAAATCGCGATGCGTTACCGTGGGTACGGTCTGCCAGTCTCCGAACTGATTTCGGAAGGCAATATCGGCCTGATGCAGGGCGTGAAGAAGTTTGAGCCTGATCGCGGCTTCCGCCTCGCCACTTATGCCATGTGGTGGATCAAGGCATCAATGCAGGAATTCATTCTGCGTTCGTGGAGCCTTGTCAAAATGGGCACGACGGCGGCGCAGAAGAAGCTGTTTTTCAACCTCCGCCGGATGAAAAGCAACCTAGAAGCATTTGAGGATGGCGATCTGAGTCCTGAAAATGTCAAGAAAATCGCGACTGATCTCGGCGTGACTGAGGCCGAAGTGGTGAGCATGAACCGCCGCATGGCGAATGGCGGCGATACATCACTCAATGTCTCGCTCAACGAAGACGGTGAAGGCCAATGGCAGGATAGCCTTGTTGACGGCGGCCCGCTTCAGGATGAGGCTTATGCCGAAACGCAGGAGCGTGTTGTTCGCCGGGCAATGCTGGTCGAGGCGATGGAATCGCTCAATTCTCGTGAGGCGCATATCTTGACTGAACGGCGCTTGGTCGAAGAGCCAAAGACGCTTGAGGAACTGAGCCAAGTCCACGGCGTCAGCCGCGAGCGTGTCCGCCAGATTGAGGTGCGCGCGTTTGACAAGCTTCAGGCCGCGATCATGCGGATTGCGGGCAACAAGGGTGTGATGGCGCTGGCTTGATTGCGCTGGCGATAGCGTTACATGAAGCGCATGGCATCACGCAGCAAGCGCACACCCGTATATCGGTTTGGTTTCTTCATCGGCCGGACGGTCTTATATCTGCTCGTCGCGTCGCTGCTCTGGGTGGTGGCCTATCGCTTCATCCCACCGCCGATCACGGCAACAATGCTGGGCGATGTTGTCGCCGGGCGCGGCTTAAGCAAAGACTGGATGTCGATTGATACGATTGATCCGGTCATGGCGCGCGCTGCCATCGCTGCCGAGGACGCAAAATTCTGTTCGCATGACGGCTTTGACCGCGAGGCCATTCAAAAGGCGATGAAAAACAATGCGCGCGGGCGACGAATTCGCGGCGGATCGACGATCAGTCAGCAAACCGCCAAAAATGCCTTCCTCTGGCAGGGCGGCGGCTTTTTTCGCAAAGGGTTAGAGGCGTATTTCACCCTTCTCATTGAAAATATCTGGGGTAAACGGCGGATTATGGAGGTGTACCTCAATATCGCTGAAACCGGGATTGGCACTTACGGCGTCAACGCAGGATCACAGCGCTATTTCGGGCATGATGCCGATCAGATGACGAGCGTAGAGGCGGCACGGATCGCCGCGATCCTCCCGCTCCCAAAGAAACGCGATGCCGCCGCACCAAAAGGCTACACCCGCAAATATGGCAACCGCATCAAAGCACGCACCGGCGCAGTGAAGCGCGACGCGCTTGATGCGTGTTTATCAAAATGACCTTAATCAAAACGGCAGTTTGAACCCCGGTGGCAGCGGCATACCGCTTGTCATTTTTTCCATTTCGCTATTTGAGGCTGAGTCAGCCTTGGCACGCGCATCGTTGAATGCTGCGACAATCAAATCCTCTAAGATTTGCTTTTCGGAAACTTTGAGCAGGCTTTCATCAATATCGATGCTGCGGATGGTGCCCTTGGCGGTCGCGCGGACTTTGACCATGCCACCGCCGCTTGCGCCTTCAACCTCAATCGTTTCAAGATTGGCCTGCGCTTTGGTCAGCTCCTCCTGAACATTGGCGGCCATTTTGAGGATATCATCAATCGATTTCATGCGGTGACACTCCGTTGTTCAGACAATATATAGTCAAGCAGTTCAGTTTCTGGGAAGGCGGCAATCGCGGCCGCAACCATTGGTTGCTCCAATATTGCTCTCCTTGCGTTATCCTCCTGCTGTTTGGCCTGATCAAGGAGTGACAGTGCCGCAGCCTCATCACTCATCGTTACCTGCCAATTAGCGCCAGTCAGCGTTTTGAGCGCGTGACCCAGATCACGCGTAAAATCGCTTGGCAAAGGACGCACTGCGCGGATTACAATTTCTGGCGGGGCATAGCGCACCAATCCTGCAAAATCATGAAGCTGCTGGGCGAGCAGCGGCTTCCCGCCACCTTCAAGAATGGCAATCAAACCGGCAAAGTCTTCCGGAAGCGCAGCCGTCGAGGCGCTACCTGACGACTCCGGAGCGGTTTGCCCCGGTGTCGCTACAGCCAACACCTCACCCGCCTGTATTCGGCGGATCATATCGGCTGGATCGGGCAGGCTGCTTGCGTGGATCACCCGAAGCAAAGCCATTTCTGCGGCTTCGTTTGGATCAACTGCGCGCGCCACTTCATCATGGCCTTTAAGCAGTAACTGCCACATTCGGTGGAGCAGCGTGAAAGATAAGTCATCGGCCCAGCTTGCCAGCGCCTCACGCTCTTCAACCGATTGCGCTGGATCATCGGGCGCGCCGACCTTGGCAAGCGTTGCGCCGTGAGTCACATCAA
The DNA here is from genome assembly GCA_043747445.1 of Sphingomonadales bacterium. Classification (GTDB taxonomy): domain Bacteria; phylum Pseudomonadota; class Alphaproteobacteria; order Sphingomonadales; family Sphingomonadaceae; genus Aquisediminimonas. Next base: position 998 of record JAYTPB010000003.1, on the reverse strand, counting down.
GTAGCCCGCGCAAGACAGCCGATGGTTCAACCCCGAGATCACGCTGTTCGCGCAGTGCCGCAATCGCGGCGGGAGCGTCACCGCCAAGGAGCAGCCCAAATAAATGCCGCACTGCCCCGCGATCAGACAGCCCGAGCATATCACGCACTTGGGCAGCAGTAACGGTGCCATCGCTATCCAAACTGGCGTGCGCAATGGCTTGATCAAGGATCGACAGCCCGTCACGTACCGATCCTTCGGCGGCGCGCGCGACCAAGGTGAGCGCCTCCGGGTCGGCCATCACTTGCTCTGCGGCTATGATGTTCGCGAAATGGGTGGCCAACATCTCGGCTGAAATCCGCCGCAGATCGAAACGTTGACAGCGGGAGAGCACCGTTACCGGCACCTTGTTGACCTCGGTTGTCGCGAACAGGAATTTCACATGCGGCGGCGGCTCCTCAAGTGTTTTGAGTAGTGCGTTGAACGCATTTTTGGAGAGCATATGGACTTCATCGATGATGTACACTTTGTAACGCGCCGACACCGCAGAATAACGCACCGCCTCGATAATCTCACGGACGTCATCAACCCCGGTGTTTGAGGCGGCATCCATTTCCACGACATCAATATGCCGCCCCTCGGCAATCGCAACGCACGGCTCACACTGCCCACACGGATCAATCGTTGGCCCGCCCTGCCCGTCTGGGCCAATACAATTGAGCGCCTTGGCAATCAGCCGCGCAGTCGAGGTTTTCCCGACCCCGCGCACCCCTGTCATCAAGAAGGCATGGGCAATCCGATCACGTTTGATCGCATTGCCAAGCGTCGTCACCATGGCGTCCTGCCCGATCAGTTCGGAAAAGCGCTGCGGGCGGTATTTGCGCGCAAGAACGCGGTAGGCCTGACCAGAGGCAGGCTGAGGCGGTTCACCAAGATCGAAAGATTCGGACATCAGCATCTTTTAGGCAGGCAGCGACAAAAAGTCGAAGGCGAAGTGCAAAAGCGCCGAAAGAATGAGT
>JAYTPB010000002.1:0-3154 GCA_043747445.1 Sphingomonadales bacterium | reverse complement strand
ATCTTCTTCCTGCAAACTCAACTCGCGATCTGTATCTGTCATCGCTCACATCTCCTCGGCGGCTGTCACCCCCATGATTGACAGCCCGTTAGCAATAACCTGCCCTATCGCCGTTGCCAATAATAGCCGTGACAGGGTTAATGGCGCGTTATTAACCACCAATATCCGCCGATCAGGGCGATCATTGCCCATATTCCAGTGCGCATGAAAGCTTGCGGCAAGATCATAAAGAAAAAACGCGATCCGGTGCGGCTCATGATTCGCCGCCGCCGCCTCAACAATCCGAGGAAATTGCGCGGCGAATTTGATGAGCGCGAGGTCTTCAGCGTCAAGCAACGCTGGATCAGCATCGCCCGCGATCCCGGCCTCTTCGACCTTACGTTTGAGCGAACAAATCCGCGCATGGGCATATTGGACGTAAAAGACCGGATTGTCTTTCGATGCCTCAACTACCTTGTCAAAGTCAAAATCCATTTGCGCATCGGCCTTGCGCGTCAGCATGGTGAAGCGGACGACATCCTTGCCAACTTCTTTCACGACATCCGCCAGCGTGACAAAATTGCCCGAACGTTTGGACATTTTAATCGGCTCACCGCCGCGCAGCAGCCGCACCATCTGGACGAGTTTCACATCAAAGGGCTTTTTGCCTTCGGTCAGCGCCATCACTGCCGCACGGATACGCTTGACGGTGCCCGCATGATCGGCGCCCCAGATATCGATCAGCATGTCCGCCTTCTCGGCTTTTTGGAAATGATAGGCCATATCCGCGCCGAAGTAAGTCCAGCTCCCGTCGGACTTTTTGATTGGGCGATCCTGATCGTCACCAAACTGGGTGCTGCGGAACAGCGGCAGCGTGACAGGCTCCCAATCGGGATCGACTTCACCCTTGGGGGCTTCAAGCTGACCATCATAAACCAGATTACGCGCGCGCAGGAATGCCTCAGCCGCCTCTGGTTTCTTTTCCTGCTGAACCAAGGCTTCGGATGCGAACACATCATGGTGGATGCCAAGCAAAGCAAGATCATCGCGGATCATCACGAGCATTGCGGCAACCGCTTTTTCACGGAAGGTAATCAGCCAATCGGTCTCGGGTGCCTGCGCAAAACGATCTCCGAATTCGGCGGCAAGCGCCTGCCCCACCGGCACCAAATAATCGCCGGGATAAAAGCCTTCCGGGATTTCGCCGATATCCTCGCCCAGCGCCTCGCGGTAACGCAGATGCACTGACCGCGCGAGCGTATCGACCTGCCCGCCTGCATCATTGACATAATATTCGCGGGTGACGCTATAGCCCGCATATTCAAGCAAACTAGCGAGCGCATCGCCAACCACTGCGCCCCGACAATGCCCCATGTGCATCGGCCCCGTCGGATTAGCCGAGACATATTCAACATTAACCCGCGTGCCCGCCCCGACTGTTGACTTGCCATACTCAACCGCAGCCGCATGGATTGTCGCAAGTTCGCCGCGCCAACACTCATCGGTCAGCCGCAGATTGATAAACCCCGGCCCCGCAACTGAAACCTCCGCCACATCGGTTATCGTTTCGAGCTTAGGCACCAGCAAAGCCGCCAGCGCGCGCGGGTTCGTCCCCGCGCCCTTGGCCAGCACCATTGCAGCGTTAGTTGAAAGATCACCGTGGCTCACATCGCGCGGTGGCTCAACCGTTATCCCGCGCCGATCAAGCCCGCGCACCAAAACGCCCTCACCCTCTAGCGCATCAAGCGCGGCGTTCAGATCAGCAGCAAAACGGGCATAGAGAGTCAAGTATGTATCCAGTCAGTTCGTTAGAGTGCGCGCCTTAGCCGATACGGGCGGCATATCGCAACTTATCGTCATTGCGAGCGAAGCGCGGCAATCCAGTTGCGATGGTGGAGCTGGATTGCTTCGCTTTGCTCGCAATGACGATTCTAAATATGCTACCCCAAAACCCCATCATGCAGCCGCACGACACGGTCGAGCTTTGCCGCGATCCGCTCATTATGCGTCGCGATCAGCGCCGCGCTGCCCTCATTCCGCACGAGCGTGAGAAATTCGGCAAGCACGATGTCAGCGGTGGCCTCATCCAAATTGCCGGTGGGTTCGTCAGCAAGGATCAGCGGCGGGCGGTTGGCCAGTGCGCGGGCGACCGCAACGCGCTGCTGCTCACCGCCTGAAAGCTGGCTTGGTCGGTGATCAAGCCGCTGCGACAGGCCAAGCGCGCCGAGCAACTCGCTGGCACGCACGGTAGCCGCCTCCGTCGTCGCACCGTGGATGAGTTGGGGCAGGATGACATTCTCTATCGCTGAAAAATCAGGAAGGAGGTGGTGGAATTGGTAGACGAACCCAAGGCAATCTCGCCGCAGCCGTGTTCGCCCATCATTATCGAGGGCGGCGGCCTCCTCACCCTTGATCCGGATTGATCCGGTAAAACCGCCCTCTAGCAGGCCAACCGCCTGAAGCAGCGTCGATTTGCCTGACCCTGACGGCCCCAACAGCCCAACAATTTCACCCGCGCCCACGGTCAAATTGACCCCGCGCAGCACTTCGATGGTGAGTTCGCCTTGGGTGAAACTGCGGCGCACATCAGTCAGCGTCACCGTATCATTCATAACGCAGCACCTGCACTGGATCAGTGCTCGCGGCCTTAAACGCGGGATACAGCGTCGCAAGCACAGTCAAAACAATCGCCATAATGACCACCGCCATTACCTCAACCGGATCGGTCTTGGCGGGAAGCTCTGTCAAGAAACGGATCGACGGATCCCACAGATTTTGCCCGGTGAGAAATTGCACGCCGTTGACCACCGATTGCCTGAAAAACAGGATCGTAAAGCCAAGCAATACCCCCGCCATGATGCCAAGCGTACCAATAGTAACCCCAACAGTCATGAAAATGCGGATCAGGCTCGCGCGCGATGCGCCCATTGTGCGTACAATCGCAATATCGCGCGTTTTGGCGCGGACAAGCATGATGAGTGACGAGAGGATATTGAAGGTCGCGACAAGGATGATCAGCGACAGTACAACGAACGACACCACCCTATCCACAGCAAGTGCCTCAAATAACGAGGCGTTCATGCTCCGCCAATCCGAGACGACCGCGCGGTTGCCAACCTTGGCGGCAAGCGGCGCGAGGATCGGGCCGACCTTGTCAGCGTCCACTGTATCCACT
>JAYTPB010000001.1:0-19656 GCA_043747445.1 Sphingomonadales bacterium | reverse complement strand
CCGAGAGATCGCGCCCCGACGTTGCGGTTGTGATTGTCGCATTCCCGCCATTTGAGGCGGTCACGGTCAAATTATTGCCACTGCCTGATGTCAACGTGGTGACGGTGATGCCATTCGCGCCGCTATTCAGGGTCAGCGCGCCGCCAGCATTGGCGCTGTTCCCCGTGATCGCGCTTGACGCGGTAATCGAGGTGCTTGCGCCTGATGACAACATGCCAAACGCGACGGCTCCGCCATTGGCGTTAAACGTCAGCGCTGTACCCGCATTGGCATTGCCGCCGGTGATTGAAGTCCCCGCGACGAGAGATGTCGTCGTGCCTGACATTAACTGTGTGAAGCTGATACCAGTGCCAGCATTCGCCACGATGCGAGCGCCGGCGGTCGTGGTGCCAAGGTTGGCCGCCGCGTCAGTGATCACGATTACGTCGGTTCCAGCACCAAGCGTGGTTGCGCTCAGACTGCTCGACGTATTGCGCAGGTTGCGTCCTGCGCTTGCGGAGGTGATTGCCACATCACCGCTGATCATTGCGTTAATATCGCGCGTCGCCGCTGCACTACCGATTGTGGCGTTGCCGGTGCCGTTTAGGATCACGTCTTTGCCCGCGACCAACGCTCCGAGCAGTGCGCTCGCGCCAAAGTTCACACCAATGTCGGTGGCAGCGTTGACGTTCGTTGCATTAACGGCGTCGGCGTTGATCGTCACCGCGTCAAGCGTAGCAGTCGCATTCATGAGCGTGGCTGATGTGCCGCCGTTCACAATGACGGCACCGCGATCAGCGGTGAGCGACGTTGTCGAAGTCACCCCGGTCACAGCGGTCAGCGAGAGATTGTCTTTGGCTCGGCCGGTTGCAACACTTACCGTGCTCGATGACGAAGTTACGCTCAGGTTGCTTGCGTCGCCGCCATAGCCGCTGTTGAAACTGCCGTCGGTGAGGGCGCTTGTGATCGATACCGAGCCACTGCCAACCACGTCAATATCATCGCCTGCGATCAGGCTAGTCGCGATGATCCCGTTGGTGCCGCCGGTGAGGCGGATGTCACGCGCGGCGCGGGCAGTGCCAAGCATAATATCACTGTTGGCCGCACCTTGGGTGTCGATGATCAAATCGAGACCCGCATTGGTATTGCCGAGCGACACAGCTCTCGCATTGACCAAAATATTGCCGGTAGTGGTTGTCGCTGCGTTGCTCGACGCGCTGTCGGCAGTGATCACAATGCTGTTTCCGGCCAATATGCTGTTGCCCGAAAGGCTACCGCTGCTGAACCGGAAATTGCTGAGCGCACTTATTGCGTTGAACGTGAATGCAGCAGGCGTTGTAATTTCTATATCACTGTCGCTGCCGAGCGAGCCAAGCCCTGTCGTCAGAAGTGCGCCCGTTGCGCTCACCGCGCCAAGCGCATTGATAATGATATCATCGCCTGCCGTCAGATTGACGACCGACGCGCTGCCATTGCTGGTGAGTGAGAAATCGCGACCCGCAGTCGCATCGCCAACACTTACTGACGTTTGCCCGGTTAGGCTTATATCTTGACCAGCAACCAATGTAGCAGGAGCGAGCGCGGCGATTGCTTGCGCGCTGACGGTGAGATCATTGGCCGCATCAAGTGTGCCAAGAGTGATCGTGCCATAGCCAGCCGTCGCGTCGATATCGCTGCCGTTGGCGGAGGTCGCTACAAAGCCAACGCCGCCATAACCGAAATTGACCGTCCGATCATCGGAGCCTGTGGCGTTTGTTATAATACCCGTAAGCGTAATATCGCCAGATGTTGACAGCGCGGAGAAATCATCGCCTGAAAGTGCTGTTGTTACAGAGATATTACCGCTTGATGAGAGCGCAATATCCTCACCCGCAGCAATATTTGATGCGGTGATTGTGCCGCCTGAACGTACCGCGAGAGATGCCGCAGCGGAGATTTGTGGCATCATGGCGGCTGGTGGACTGCCCAGCGTGACAGCCGTGGCCGAGAACGCGATGATGTTGCTGCGCGTCAGATTCTCCCCGGTGAAGAAAGCACTGCCACCGGGCAGGAAGACGCGCCGATCATCAGCACCATTGCCCGTTGAAGTCGCGCCAAGCACTGTGACTGCGCTAGCGGCATTCAGGTCAATATCATCGCCCGCCGTGACTGTTGTGATGGTGGTGCTGCCGCTACTCGCGAAAGTGGCGTCTTCGCCTGCGACAAGCGTAGTTGCGCTTATACTGCCATCTGTCCGCAGGCCGAGCGTATCGCGTGCGTTCGCACTTGTTACCGAAATGCCAGTGACCGCGTTTGCCAGAATATTGCTGCGAGCAAATGTTTCGGCACCAAAAGCAATTATCTCAGAATCAAAGCTGGCGCGCCGATTATCCGCGCCTAGCCCGGACGTGATTACGCTTCCGAGTGCAATAGAACCGCCAGTTGTGGTCACGTCAATATCGTCACCAGCCATGCCTGACGTAACTATTATGTCTCCGGGTGAGCGCAGCGCGATATCTTCGCCTGCGATCAGGTTAGTACCCGTAATGCTAGCGCCGCGCACGACGAGGCTTGATTGCGCATTCGCGTTGGCAATGGTTACGCCAGCGCCTGAGTCGATAATGATATCACTTGTGCCGCTGCCTGCGGCAATGCCCGTCGTCAGCGCAAGTCCGGCGATATTGACAAGGCCGTTCGCACTGACCGCGATATCGTCGCCCGCAACAAGATCGCCCGCACTGACGCCGCCAAGGCGCGATGTAATGGTAAGATCATTATCCGAACGAATACGACTGCCCGGCATGGCGTTAAAATCATTGCCAGCAATGAAATTCGCGTTCCCAGCAAGGATCGTATTGGCGTTCGCCGAACGACCGCTGTGGTTGACGGCTATTGTATTAAGCGCCTCAGCATTCAGGTTGTTGCCCACGAATATATTGCCAGTATCCATCGCCGAAACCGCGATGCTTTCGTCCGACAGCAGCGTAACAGCACTGTTGGCGAGGATCGCGCCCTTATCAACGGTTAGGAAAATGCCCGCATTGGGATTGAAATCAGACGTATTGCGGCCAAGTGTTCGGGCCGAAAGCGTCGAGAAGTTTGTCGCCGTCGTCTGACCGCCGTTAGCCGCAATGTTGATGCGTCCGGCGGCGGCATTCGTCGCTGCTTCGGGGTTATCAATTCGCGTTGAGAAACCGCTGGCTTCAAGATCAGCGCTACCGAGATTGAGTACGCCTGCCGTTCCGTTCGCGGCGCGCTGCGAGCGAACGTCAATAATGCCGCCGCGTCCGCCTATCTCGGTTCCAGTGACAAGGCTGCTGCCGTTGGCTGTCACAAAGGTCGACGGCGTGGACAGCGTTCCGCCAGTTGCGAAGATGCTGACCGTGCCGCCTTGCGCTGTGCCAATTTGCGCCTCACCATTGACGGCAAGTTCAAGCGTTTGTGTCAGCAAGACCGTTGCGTTGTTGACGTTTACCGAGACAGCACCGCCTGTGGCCGTGCCATCGGGCATACCACCATTTGCCGCAGAGCCTGTGGGGCCAGTTTCATCACCGCCGCTGCGGCCTGTTCCAATGGTCGCATTTGCCGACAATGTGACTGTGCCGCCCGCCAGAGTCGATCCACTCAACACGTTAAACTCTGCAACGCCTCCAGTCGCATGACCGCTGGTTGCAGACGTTGCAGTATTTGCAGTTGGCTGGGTGTTGACCTGCGTTACGAAACTGTTTGAAGTCGCATCAGCGATAATCGAAACATCGCCCGCCGTAAGCGTTGCACTATTCGATGCAGTCAATCGCGCAGTGCCTGCAATCGCGGAGCCACCATTTGCATTAAGATCACTAATTCCGCCGGAGGCCAAGCTTCTGATCATAATGTCGGATGCTTGGAATGTTCCGCCGGAAATGCCGACCGCAGCAGTGCCAGCCTGCGCATTGCCGCCATTGCCGCCGAGAACCGAGGCTTGACCGCCGCTGCCGCCACCCGCGCCGACAGTCAAATTAAGCGATCCGATCTGTACCGAAGCGCCCGATGCGGTGGAAAGCATGGCAGTGCCGCCGTTGGCTAGTCCACCATTCCCGCCGGTTTCGCCAAACCCGCCAGCGCCTCCGCCAGCAGTGCTTCTGACAATGGCAGTAGATGCGTTGAATGCGCCACCCGCAACTGTGATCTGCGCGCTGCCACCCTGACCGGTGCCGCCATCGCCGCCTCTGCCTCCGGTAGAACCAGCAACCTGCGCGCCACCCATTCCGCCTGCCGTTGAAGCGGACACATCGAGTGTGCCAACTATATTAGTGACGTTTGTAGCAATAAAGCTGGTGGTTCCAGCGATCGCCGCGCCACCATTGCCGCCAATGCGCCCTGTTCCGCCACTGCCGCCGCCAGCGTTAGTGCCAATGAATGCAGTTGAATTTGTGCTGTTGAACTGCGCGTTCGTTACAGCCGCAGTGCCGCCTGTTCCAGCGCCGCCCATGCCGCCAGTACCTATGCCACCATAGCCAGCGTTGCCGCCAGCACCCGCAATAACGCCAGCGGTAACGGTCAAATTCGCAGCGCTGGCACCACCACCGTCTAGCCGTGCTATGCCGCCAGTGGCTGCGCCACCGTCACCACCATTGCCTGTTTGACTAGACCCACCGATGCCCCCAACGGCAAAGGCACCAATGAACGACGTTGTGTTCTGGCCGCTAAATGTTGCGTTTTTGATAGTGGATAAGCCGCCTGTTGCGAGACCTCCTGCGCCCCCATTGCCGAGGGTTCCAGCCCCCCCAGCGCCGGCAATGCCGCCGGAGAGCGCGTTCAAGTTCACAGCGATAAGCGCGCCGCTGCCGCCGTCGACCAACGCCGTGCCGCCTAAAGCCGCGCCGCCTGCGCCGCCATTTCCATTGCTACTGCTGCCGCCCAGTTCGCCAAAGCTGCGTGCATTGGCGGTTGCGGCAAGCGTCAGATTGATATCTGCGCCGTTTTTGCCCAAGATCTCAGCGATACCACCGGTTGCTGTTCCAGAGTTACCGCCATTTGCAAGTCCCTGACCAGACTGACCGTTGCCGCCAGCGCCGCTCCGTGCCATAGCGGAAACGCTCACGACATTAACAGTCAACGTCGCGCCATCGGCGGTTATCCGCGCAGCGCCGCCAAGGCTGTTGCCGCCGTTACCGCCATTGCCGTCAAAACCAGCTCCGCCTCGACCGCCAAAGCTGTTTGCCGTCAATATCGTTATCGGGGAAGTGATAGCACCTGCGGTGTGCGTAAAGCTCGCCGAGCCAGTGTTGAGCGCGTTGCCACCGTTGCCGCCAACAGTACCGTTGCCGCCACTCCCGCCGATAGCCTCAGCTATAATGGAGAGGTTAGCGATATTTGTCGAAACTATATTGGTCAAAGGTGCAGATGCAGTGACGCTTGCCATTCCTGCGCTGCCGTTTCCGCCCGCGCCACCAGTGCCGAGTGCGCCGTACCCGCTGTTGCTCGCGCTGCCGCCACTCCCGCCGGAACCTCGCGTGCTGAGCGCAACGTTTCCGAAATCGATATGGTTGTTGACAAGATTGAGTGTTGCCGTCCCGCCAATTGCTGAACCGCCCGCGCCGCCACTAGCACTGTTGCTTGTTCCGCCAAGCCCGCCAGATGCCTCTGAATTTACGGTAAGATCGACTGCAAAGCGCGGACTGTTTGGCTGAATGTCCGCTCCAGCGAGCGTGAGTATAGAAGTGCCACCAGTCGCCGCGCCACCAGCTCCACCCGAAGTGAGATGACCAAGCCCGCCAGATCCGCCGCGCGCTGATGAATTTACTGAAGATGCCAGCGGGGTTGGTGCAGGATTGATCGGCAGCTTCATCAGGAACAATGTTGCCGCTTCAGAAGTGAGCACGTTTGCTTGGCCACCCATCGCTACGCCGCCTGCGCCGCCTAAAGCCCCTTCGCCACCATCACCGCCGATTGCCGAGGACGATAAGACCAATCCAGCAGTGCGAACCACGCCACTGGTAATGTTTATTTCTGACGTTCCAGCCGTCGCAGCGCCGCCAGCGCCGCCAACTTCAGCGCCGCCGTTGCCAAGTCCGCCGTGACCGCCGGTCGCATCGGTTGTCAAGCGGAAGGACTCGATAACTGAGTCGCCTCCGCTGATGTTCACGCGTGCGCTGCCGCCCACAGCGCTGCCACCAATGCCGCCGAAAATAGCGTCGCCGCCAAGCGCATTCGCGTCGAGAACAAGCGGGCCGGATTGCAGTGAACCCGAATTGATGTTGACCAGTATGTTTCCGCCAATGGCATTACCGGCAGACTCAAGGGGGCGAGTCATCGCTGACGCATCGATTCCAATTGTGCCCGTGCTGCGTATTCTTCCGCCGCTGTTTGTTGTCAGCGAAACCGCGCCGCCAAACGTATCGCCGCCGCTTACTGCATTCGCGCCGTAATTCATTGCCGACGCGAGAATATCGCCGTTATTTGACACTAATGCCGTGATGGTGCCGCCGCGCACTTCGCCGGGTTGCACCCCGAGTGCTGATGCAGACTCTTCAGCGGATACGTTGGCGGAAATCAAATCACCGACGAGCAAGCTGCCATTGTTGGCGTTGATCGCAATGGCGCCGCCTTGCAGCGCGCCGTTACCTTCTGATCCGCTGGCGGATGCATTGAGTAACAAATCACCATTGATGTTGATCACCGTATCAGTCACATCAAATTGAATAGTGCCGCCAGTGCTTGATTGCGGCGTTGCTTCGTTTGTCGCGAACGCAGCGCCGCGTTCTTTCTCAGGCCCAGTTCCCGTATCACCTGATTGCACAGCACTTGCGCTAACATTCGCCAAAATCGTGCCGAGGCCAACCACGCCGCCACTCGCGACCAAAGACGCTGTTCCGCCAGTTGCCACACCGCCAAGATCGCTCACGGCGCTGCTGTCAAAGTTTATGTTAATTGGTGCAAAAGTTCCGCCACCCAGAATAAGGTTTGTTGTTCCGCCTGTTGCATTTCCAGCGATAGGCATTTCATTTTCACCGAGCCCGGCAACACCGCGCGCGCCCGCTTCAATCACAAGGCCAGCCGCTGAAAGCTGTGATCCAGCCGCGCCGACTCTGACAGTCGCGCTGCCGCCAAATGCGTTTCTAGCGAACATTACGTCAGCGTCAGACGCCTTGACAGTCGCGCTGCCAGAGACCGTAATCCTGCCCAAATCTGCTGCAAGCAATGAAACCGGGGTGCGGACTTCACCAACCCCTTGCGACGGGCCGCCGTCTACAATCAAATTGCCGATAACTGAGATCAGCCCCGAATTTCCACCATAACCGGTTTCGCCGAGTGCGATTACGCGCGCTGCTGCGCCGTCGACCAAGTTATTTGATGAAACCGATAAGCCAGCGTTAAACATCGCACTGCTGGTCGCAACTGCCCTGACTTCGGCAAGTCGGTCAGCATTGAGCGCGACACTATTATTGAACTGTATCGTTGTTCCTGTTGCCGGCGCAATTAGGGCATCGCCAGTTGCATTGGTCAGAAGCGATGCGTTGAAGACCGTAGCACCGTCGGCACCAATTGTGATGTTTGCTGGTGCCGTACCCGCAGCGAAATCGGTGAAGCTAGCGCCGTAGCCGCTGTCAGACACATTACGGCCTGCTGACAAGATAACGGCGCCGTTCCGCACACTTGCCGACGTCGCGGCTGAATAGCCGAGCGACCCCGAAATCAGCGTTGTGATCGCATCATTTTTGGGAACCGCTGCCACGTAAATCCGCTGCGGACTAGTATCGTTTGGCGCACGCGTCAGCTCTGTTGAGCCCGTATGCGTTACTGCCGCACTGCTATCGGTTCCTTGAACAAAGCTGATGTCAAAAAGGTTGTTTTGGATCGTCACATCAACCGCTTCGGCGGCAATGTAACCAACTGAGCCATCGCTTCTTACGCTGCCCGACTGGACAACGCGCGGCGCGACGAGCGCAACATAGCTACCGACGCCTTGTGCAAGGATTGAAGCGCCGTTGTTGATATCGACAGCCGTGCCCGCAGCGGCTCCACTGAAACTGAATGAATTGCTGCCCGCGCCAAACCCGATATCTGCGGCTGAAAGCACCAAGCTGCCAACATCAAAGACTGCGCTTGAACTCGCGATAATCCCGCCGGGACTATAGAACAATATTGTGCCGCCGGGAGTTGATCCACCGATTGCATTTACAATCCTAGATTGAACGGTGCCGTCAAAGCGGATGGCACGAGTCGTGTCTGTTGGAATGATGCGGTTAAGAACGGTGAAGTTGGTAACGCCTGAGGCTGGAGCGTTTTGAAAAAGGCTAGTGCGCCCGTTAGGCAAAAATGTAATTGGGCCGCCGCCATTTGCGGTGTCAAAGGGCGTAAAATTGATAACCGTCTGCGGGGTGGCGACGGTGATTATGTCTAATGTTGGGGTTTGTACGATCGTTGCGATACCGCTGGCAACGGTTCCGATGCCCTGAAACGCTGCATCAGCGCCTGTAAGGGGAGGGGGGCTGGGTGTAGCAGCTTGCGCCGCTCCAGCCGAGATCATTGAGGTCGCCATGGCACAACTTGCCAACAGCCGAAGCTGAAGGCCTTTTGCCTGCGTATGAGTTCGCGTTACGATGGCCAACATAATCTATGCCCTTCAATGCACGAGCGATTTCGCTTTACTGCCGTTTCCACGGTATCAGTCTAATGGTAAGGTTTGCTAGGATACGCACGTCACCGCGCTTGGTTTGTAAACCTGCGCGCTTGAGTGGAACCGCTGCGCCAAGATCGAGATTGATCCTCTGGCCGTAACCAAGGCGAACCCCACCGCCAGCCGAATAAAGTTTCTGCGGGTTGAGCGAGCGTAAATCGGAGTCACGATTCCAAACGACTGCTGCATCACCAAAAACATAGCCTTGCAGTGCAACACTTTTTGTCGTTTTAGCGATCAGGCTGCCAACCTTGATTTCACCTGCGGCAGCGACGCCGCGATCACCGCTTAAAATTCCAGGATCATAGCCGCGCCCAACGGTGTAGTTGCCCGTCGAGAACTCTTCAAAGCTCAAGAGCGCTTTTTTGGCGTATTGGACGCGCGGGGCTAGGCTGAAAGCAAGGTTTTTGAGTGGACGAATTTCGCCATAGCCCGATGCGCGAACGACAAATGCAGTCGCGTCCCCCTCGGCGCGGCTTGGGCAGCGCACAAGTGTGCCGCATGACAGGCTTGATCCAAGCGCGCCAATGCCGTGACGTAACTCAAAAGATCCCGCTACGCGCCAGCGCGGCTCAGCACTGCTATACCCGCTCGTCCCCGTCAGGCTGTTGCTGTCAATCGCATCGGCATCAAATTTCCCGTAAATCACACGCAATTTGTCGTTAGTGATGAGCGATCCAGCAACGCGGGCGCGTTGATCAATTATGTCCAAACCGCCGCTAAAATTGACGTTATTGGCTTGGCTGCGCAGCACGGGATAGCGCGCCGAAAGCGAGCCAATCAGGGTCTTGGATATCAATCCGCTGCCGGCACCGATTGTTGGTTTGGTGACGGCATAAGTGAGACCACCGCCGAGTGTCAAACCCTGACGACCAACCCTGATTTCCTCACCAAATTGCCCGACCAACTGTTCCTTAAAATCAGCGGTTGAGAAGAACCCAAGCGTGGTCTGGTCGCCAAGCCCGAGCAGGCCGTTTAGCCTAACTTGCGAAATCCCACCGAACCGGCCCACTGCTTTTGATCCGTAATTCTGCACATTTACATCAACCTCAACGGGCGTGTAGCTCACCTGAACATCGCCGATGACCTCGCCCGGATTGGTGCCCGCTGGCCGCAGCGTAAGCCGGACATCATAGCCCGGAATGTCGCGCGCAAGCAGAAGATAACGCTCGGCGTCAATAACATTGAATATCGGCTGATTTTTGATTGCGTCGAGGTAACCTGAAATCAGCCCGCCTGTTTTGCCAATATTTCCGCGCACTTGGAAATTGACAAGCTTGGCAAGCAACACATCAAATTTTACGCTGCCGCTATCGATTTTTTGCGGTGGAATCTGCACCGCAGCGAGATAGCCTTTGCCACGGAGTATCGTCGCCGCTTCGTCGCGAATGACGCAGACAGTCGCAATCGGTATCGTCTGCCCCACGTAGCGCGCAAAGGATGAGCGTAATATTTCAGGGTCGATTCCGCGCAAATCGCCGAAATCAACGTTAGAAAGAGTGACCGTTATGTCTTTGAAATTTTCGCTGTCGAGCGCGCAGGGCGCACGCTCAATCTTAGTTTCATCACTGACGCGCTGACCGCTATCTTTTGCAATTGGTGCAATTGGTGCCCGGTCAATTTCCTCACGCGTTGGAGTGGGTGGCGGAGACGATGGCGCTGTTTGCGCGGAAAGCGCCGTTGGTAAACCGGCTACCGAAACCAAAGTGCTGGCAAGTGCGGCGAGCCTGAAGTTCACAATCGTCCCCTTTTTTAAGTCTTCAGTTACGCGGGCGAGCCAATGCCAACATAACAATGCTCGGCCTGTCGTTTACGACAAGACCAAGCACATTGCCGTAATTTTAGCTACTTTACTGGCGACCAAAAGAACTTTGGATGCCGCCTTGATCTGGCGGCTATCCACAAAACGAAATTATAAGCTATTCCGTTGACCGGCTGGTCAGCCCGCCGACTTATCTTCGTCTGCTTGCGGAGAAATTGTTTCGACCAGCAAATCAAGCTGAGCGTTGCAACCTGAACGGACAAAACCCGAAATCGTGTTTTCAACACCCTGCGGATTTGGACCCATTGTCGCAAAACGAAGCGTTACTGGAGCCGCCACACCGTCACGTGAAACACGATATTGCGCGCCATCGCTGATGGGAAGCTCAGCCGTTGGCCATGCCTTTACCGATTGCATCGGGCGAAGAGCAACTGGCATTGATTTTCCGTCACTCACGCGGGTGAGCGTAACACTGCCACCCTGTTCGCCTGTTGGTGTCCAGAACGAGACAGCGTTGGTGTCAGCAACGCATACGGTTGCTGACTTGGTCGTATCAATCAACCAGACATTGGTGGGACGAACTGGCGCTTCGCTAACTGCACCACGAACCGCACCAGTCCTGACCTGGCGTGTGCCGGTATTTTTCAGAACAGTCGCGATATTTGAGCTCGTCTGCGTATTGGCGGTGGTCGAGAATGTGCCAGGCCCTCTCAATACGCGCGTACCTTGACCGTCAAGCAACGTCACAATGTCACCCGCCTTCAGCGTTACAGTGCTGTTATCAGCAATTGCCTTACCGGGGGAAAAGGCCTTTGCAGAAGGGCCGGAAGATTTGACAACGATTGCTTTCGCACTCGCTACTGCAACATCCGCACTGAGCAGGGCCAAAGCCGCTGCACCGCACGCGAGAGTTTTGTTAATCCAAGACAAAGTAGCCTCCTTTTTCTTGATGCGCTAACCTATAAACGAAGTTTGCTAGCGCAAAGTCTTCCGGATGGCTAGCCGATTCATCGTTAAGCGCTGTGATAGCGGACACATCGCCTTGAATTGCGCCTCTTGCCAGCTTTGCAAAGGTTTGCCGTTGCAACGAGTCCATATTTGGGACAGGTTCAAACACCTCAAGTGGCGTTGATCGTCCGCGAAGCACGATTCGTCCCAGTGGGCGGAACCAATCGACTCCAGCGAGTTCGACCGCTTCTTGGCTTGCCAGCACCTTTGATTTGGTCTGTTTATTGGCAGCCTCAAGCCGCGCTGCGGTATTCATGCTGTCACCAAGCGCGGTATATTGAAAACGCCCTTCGCCACCAAAGTTGCCGACAATCGCTTCGCCAAAATGAAAGCCGACGCGTGTGACGCCGATTTTTGGGACACCGGCAGGAACGGTTTTGCGAAACTCCTCGCCAGCCTCGTAAAGCGCCCACGCACATTTGGCGGCGCGCTCACCGTCGTCTGCGCGGCTGATTGGTGCGCCCCAGAAAGCGACGATGGCATCACCAATAAACTTATCAATCGTGCCGCCATATTGAAGGACAACATTGCTCAGCATATCGAGATAGCGGTTGAGCAGCGTTGCGACCATTTCCGGTTCAATCGCATGAGAAAGCTTGGTGAAGCCTTCAAGGTCAGTGAATACAACGAAAATCTCTCGTTTTTCACCGTGGAGCGTTAAGCTGTCAGGATTGCGCAGAATTTCTGCGGCGATAGCAGGAGGGAGAAATTTGCCGAGCGCACCTTGGGCAAATTTACGCTGTTCAGCGCCTACCGCACGGGCCGCAGCACCAACCACGGTAAAGGCAAGCAGCCATCCGAGCATCCACCCAACCGACGGCAGCGAATTCGTATCAATCTGAATGGTTTGCAGATAAAATGGCATCGCAATCATCGTACCAATCTGGACAATGATCAATAGCGCGACGATTATCGCGCTGACGTTGAGCGTCGCAGTAATTGCGGCGGCGACCACTGCGACAATCGCGGACACCCAAATAACCCAATTTGGCACTGGCGAAGGTACGCGACCGTCAAGCTGCTGAGCAAGCATGTGCGCAAAAATTTCCACCCCCCAAATCTCTTTGCCGGCAAGTGCGGTTTCAAAAAGATCAATGTCCTGTATGTGCCCACCGATTAGCACGTATTTACCTGCGATCTGCTGCCGGAAGAGTTCTGTTGCCTCTGGGCTTTCAAACAGAGCATCCTCTGCAATCGTGTCTATCGGGATTGATCCGAACACCGGGCGTTCGACGAACGCCGGCGAGACATATTGGATCGCGCCCTCATAATTTTTGAACGGCCCATCGTTCTTGTCGAGCATGGCGACGAACAGCCGCTCAGGAACCCCCGGACGAACCTTTGGCCAAGTGCGCAGAACATTATCATCATCAGGTTCGAGAATGATGTTGCCGAGTTTGACATTACCAGGAGCGAGGCTTTTCTGGAAATTCTCGATAAATTCCTGCTGCCACGGCAGTATCTTGTCTTCGGCGATTTCCGAGGGCGCATAAGCAATGAATGTCGGCGTCTTCACGGTTTGAAAAGCTGCAACGATTTCAGCGTCTTCGGGTTGCGCCTGATCGATTAAAATATCGATCCCGATGGCTTTTGGTTTGAAGCTGTCGATCCGTTTGATTGCTTTGGCAAGAATCGCACGGTCAAGCGGAGACCGTTTGCCCGTCGCGGCGAGCGTCTCATCATTATAGACGATCTGGACAATCCGATCATCTTGGTCGCGGCGCGGCGCCATGGTCGCGATCTGAAGATCATAAAATGCGCGTTCTGCCTGAATGATGAGTGGAATCTGCCAACTGAAACGCGCCAGAAACACCGCGACGACAAGCAAAACTGCGGTGAGGATAATGCGCAATGCACCGATTTTGCGGAGTGTGGTGGAGACGGTTCCAGTCAGTCTGGAGACGCGGTTTTTATCAGTCATTCAGTCAGGCTTTCAATGCGATATTTAACGTTGTGAGAGAAGTTTTCTGTCCCCGTCACCAACGATCGCAAAGCCCGACCAATAATAAGGATGTGAGGTATTGGCATCGTCCATAAGCACGACTTGGGCGTTCGCCATTGCATCGCCTACTGACGTTATGGTTGGCTGCTTAAATAACCCAGAAATCAAACGTTCGGTTGCCTTGAAATCATCGGGTGCTGGCCAGTGGCTCGCGACGATTGAACGGCCGCCGGCGCCAACAAAGGCACGGACAAGCCCGTCAAGCGCACTGCCGCCGCCTGTGGTCACGCCTGCTTCCCGTGTCGCTGCAACGCTGGCTTTACCTGCTGTATCGCAAGCCGAAAGGATCACAAGATCGGCGTTGAGCCTCAGTCCGTAAATTTCGTTGAAGGTTAGCAAGCCGTCGGAAGCACCGCCGCCAAAGGAGGTCAGCAGGGCAGGGCGTGCCGGGCATTCTGGTTTTGGCGCTGCAACAAGGCCGTGTGTGGCAAAATGAATGATTCTAAAATCGTTCAAATCTGTGCGTGCCATCACCGCAGCATCAGTAAACGCTGCCTCGGTTACCAAGGCTGATTTATCTGCGCCGACTATCGACTGAACTTCGCGCAATTCGGATGCGGAGATCGGCTTGTTCCATTCAGCGGCGGGCCAATTGCAATTATCAGCTTCGGTTCCGGTTAGCCCTCTGACGCTTGCAAAACGGCTGGCGCTCCCAACGGGGGCGTTCTGACCAAAGCCAAGATATTCGCGGGTTGCCGTCGATGGCGGAGTGGCGCGCGCCTCTTTGAATGCCCGTGCCGATACGGCAGTGCTAATTGCACGGCCTCGTCCCAGCCAATCAACGCCCCTGAAATCAAACTGGTCAGCATCAGGTGCTGCGACACGCGCGTCGTAGGCATCAACGCCGCGCTGCGCAGTAACAAGTAAGTTGATTGGCAATCTTAGCATCGCACCATCGGGTTCAAAAATGAGGTGGCGTGAGGCTTCAACGCGGGCTGCAATCGGGCCAAAGAGATCGAGATAAAGCTTACGTGAAAGCTTAAGGTCAAACGGATAGCTGTTAAGCTGCCCGCCCTCATCCTTGATTATGGTATCACGCAATGCGTCGACGGTAGTTTCAAGCTGCGCCGATGTTATCGGAAGCCTGTAGCCCGTTGCGCCAGCGGCATCGACAAAAAGCGCGTAAACGGCGTTACCAGTTACGCTCAGCTTATAGTAAGCTTCACCCGCTTTCAGCGTATTTTTGAGATCAGCCAATGTCAGGTTACTTGACGCAATCGCGCGGTATTGCGGGAAATCATTAAGCTTTGCCTGAACTCCCACTTGATCACGTTCCAGCGTTGTAATCGTGGCGGAAATTGCTGCGATCGCTGCTTGGCTACTCGGCGATTGTACGCCAGTGACCGACTGGTTGGCCAAGTCTATTCGTGCCTTTTCTATTTCGCGCGCAAGCGTGCGGGCTTCACGGAAAAGGCGCGTTGCCTCGCCTGATCCTTCACTCAATTCACGCGATAGGATCGCTTGGGTATCAGCCACACCGGGGCGAACGAGTGTTTGACTGGCAAGGAAAAGATCATCGACCAACTCGGGTTTTTGGGCAATCTGGCTGGCAAGCAATGCGAAGTAAGGGCTAAGCAGATTGCCGATGCTGCCGGCCGAAGATGCGTTGCCAGCCGAGCCGACCACAATCGAGCGATATTCGCGAAGCGCTTCGTCAGTCTTACCGCGCCGTGCAAGCAGAGAGGCTAGCCGCGCGCGTGCGCCGTTCAGCGCCACAGTTTGTGGATAGCGTGTTTCAAGCAGGCCAAGCGATTCGCGCATAGTCGTTTCGGCCGCCGCCGCGTCGCCCTCGCCTTCAAGTGCAAGCGCTTTTTCAGCCATTATCTGCGCGCGCAGGCGAATTGCAGAGGTGACACGCCCATCACGCACACCGACAACGTCCCTTAGTGCACGGTCAAGAACTTGCCGCCCTTCTCCAGGCTTCCCTGAAAGGCGCAGCAACGTTCCGCGAAGTTGGGCGGCTTGTGCATCGAGAAAAATACCACGCTCTTCGGGCGTAAGCGCGTTCGACTCGCTTGAGCCAAGCTGCCGTCCGCCAAGCGCACTACTATTAAGTTCTGCCGCGATTTCTGCGCTAATTTCAACCGCTGTGCCAAGCGGCTTTGCATCTCGTGAGATCGCACTGATAGGAACATCGAGAATTTTGAGAGCTTCGACGAATCGCTGCTGATTAAGCAAGTGCATCGCGCGAAAATTACGACGCAGCCGGAGTTGAATTGGATCAGAGGTTAGCTGCTGATCGGCTCTGCCAAACAGGGTGTCGGCTTCAGCAAACGAACCAAGGTTGGACTTTTGCAATGCACGGTTAAGTACATATTCGCCCTGACGCCCCGCAGCGCCCTCCGAAGCCGTCGTCCGCTGTTGGAGCGTCTCAAAAAACTCAGCAGCCTCTGCATAGTTGCCGCTGTTGTTGCGCCGATACCCTTCCGCCAGAGCCTGCACAGGATCAAGTGTGCCAGCCTGCACCCGCGCAAACGCAACGGGATCTTCAATTGATGTGGTTGCGATTGTCACTTTGCCCGGAATGGTGCGGTCTGCAATAATCGTGCGCAGCCCGAGCTTGAGCGCACTATCATATCCAGACAAGCCTTCGGCGACCCACAGAATATTGCCTCTTGATTTGGCAAGAACCTTATAGCCAACGGGCGCATCAATAAGCCTGCATTGCTGCGCGCTGATCGCGCCTAATTCATCCACAGTCTCGCTGGCAGGTGGCGTTGCATTACAGTCCGCCTCAGATTTACGCATACCCGCCATACGCGACATCGACTCGGCGGGGTTACCGCGAAGCGCGTACAGCTTGCCGATCGGGCGTGCTGCATCTCGGCAGACAATCGACCAAGCCCGATCAAATATTCCTGTGAATGCCGCATCACGTGTGAGGCTCTGCACCTGACACACGCCGTCGTCACCAAGCCTAAAGCTATTCGCAACGCTTGGACGCTCGGTCTGCGCCGTTACGGGGGCAGTCAGAAGCGCCGCGAATGCCGAGGCTAAAACAAAATTAAAACGAATCTTTCGCACTTCAAACATCCCCCGCGTAACATTCAGACGCTCGGCTAACATGACCGCCTGTTGCTTACCATCAAACTGGAATGCGACCCCTTACTAGTGTCTTAGACCAAAACAATCGCCACCAAAAGGCCTCATTATTCCGAGTCGCCCTTTTTCTAGCGCGAGACGGGCGCAAAAAAGTGCTGAATGTCATTCAAAACGCGAACTATTCTCGTCTCCAAACCGATACACCTGCTGCCTCAAGTCGCTCTGAACCAACTACGGGAACATATCTCTGCTCTCCTCCGGCGTTGGGGTCAAAAAATGCCGCATCTGTGCCATAGTTAAAGGCAAACCAGTGTTCACCAACGCGTCGAACGCGAACATCTTCTGACAGCGCACTGGTTGTGATCCCTGCGGTCTTCGCAATTTGCACAATCACGCGCTCAAGAAGCGCTGCGTCTGGCCAGCACGCAAGATAATGCGCCTTATCATTGTTAGAGAACCACACTCCTTTGCCATTTTCTAAGCTGAGCAGCGGCGGGTTGATTGATTCGATATGTTCAAACCAGTGCGCAATGCTGAAGTCTGCGCCTCTTAATACGCATCCGTCTCTAAGCGATTCGACACGCGTGATTTTAATACCAAGCCAAGCCTGCAATGCGCCTGGCGGCAGCGCATCAGGAATTGAAAATTCTGAGGTTTTGCTGCCGGTGCGTGCGCCGATCAGGATTGGCCCTGCAAACGCCTCCAGTCGGTGAGCAAGGTCGGTGGCGACGATTGGCAGGCAAGGTATTACCACCATTTGATAACCAGCGAGTGAGGCGCCGGGCGCAATGATATCAACATCCAGCCCCAATTTGCGCAGCGCGCTATAATATTCAAATGCCAGCCGCAGCGCGCTAAACCCCTTGCCTTGCGGTTGGGCATCGGTGACCCAGTCGGCCTCATAAGCATAAATGAGTGCAACCGATTTGGGGGGCGAACCAAGTGCACCGATCATTTGAATGTCCGATGCTGCCGCGCGCGCTTCGCCAGCGCCGATATCATCAAGACGGTCAGGGCGAAGCAGCCCCGCGTGCATCTGCTCTTGTGCAAAGGGTGCTTGTCGCCAGCGGAAATAAGAGACGAATTCAGCACCATGCGCCATTGCCTCAAGCGTCCATAGCCGCACCATGCCGGGCAGCGGGGCAGGGTTGTACCGCGCCCAATTCACAGGCCCCGGCTGCTGCTCCATCACTGCCCAACGCCCGTTTGAACAGCCGCGATAAAGATCATGATGAAATGCTGCGATATCGGGATGCCCTTGATGGGCGTAGCGCAGCTTTTCGGCTTCACTGAACCAAAACTGTTCTAAGAAGCCAAGCGGATAACTATCCCAACTGGCGACATCGAGGTCGGCACCAACATCATGATGATCAAACTGCGTGAAGAAACCCATGAAATTGTGAATAATATCGCGGCCTGGCGATAGGGTTCTCAGGATATCAGCTTGCGCCCGGTTGAACGACACAACTTGATCGGAGGAGAAGCGTCGGAAAGCGAGGACGTGAGCTGGATTGGGTTCAGTAACCGTTAGGTTTGGCAGTTCAATCTCATCGAAGGAACGATATTCCTGACTCCAGAAGACATTGCCCCAAGCAGTGTTGAGGGCCTCTGTGGTTTGGTAGCGTTTTGCAAGCCAAAGCCGGAATGCGAGCTTCGCCGCTTCCGAATAGCTGACTGCGGTATCGTGACAGCCATATTCATTGTCAGTCTGCCAAGCGACAATCGCAGGGTGGTTACCGTAGCGCTCAGCGATCGCTTTGGTGATGCGTGCACTTTCATCGCGGTAACCCAAATGACTGAAACAATAATGGCGCCGCGATCCAAATTTGCGCGGGTTGCCGCCTGCATCGACCGCGATCATATCGGGCATAGTGTCAACGACCCATTTGGGCGGGGTCGCGGTGGGCGTTCCCATAATGATGCCAAGCCCTGCGGCATGAAGCGTTTCAACCGCGCGGTCGAGCCAATCCCAATCAAATCGTCCGGGTTCGGGTTCAATTCGGCTCCACGCAAATTCGCCGATGCGAACGCGCGACAAACCCATTTCGACCATGCGCCGTGCATCATCGGCCCACCATGTCTCAGGCCATTGTTCGGGGTAATAACAGACGCCAAGCCGCATCGTGCCATTCTGTGTCATTATTGCAGTATCCGTTTATTACCCTTAAATCTTCTGTACTGTGCCTAGACATAAAGAAGAAACGGGTCGAGTCTGCGCGAACATGACAATCGATTCCAACACTTGCTGCGATCGCATCTGGCGCGGCGCACGTCTTGCCAAACTGTCGGGACTGACATGAGCGACTGGCTCACTATCAGTCGCGGCGATGCGCCACTTATTATCAGCGTGCCCCACGCTGGCACGCAGATTCCCAAAGACATTTTGCCTGCGCTGCGTGACCGCGAATTGGCAATCAGCGATGCCGATTTTTATGTCGACAAGCTCTATCAGTTTGCAACCCAATACGGGGTGACGATCATCACCACCCAGGTTTCGCGCACGGTGATCGATGTCAACCGCGATCCATCGGGTGTCTCGCTTTATCCGGGGCAGGCGACAACTGGATTGTGCCCGACCGAACGGTTCGACGGCACGCCACTCTACCGTGAAGGCTGCGAACCCGACGAAGCCGAAATCGCAAGACGACGGGCCGCCTATTTCAATCCCTATCACGCAGCACTTCACGCCGAAATTGAACGGCTGCGCGCCAGTCACACGAAAATTGTGCTGTACGATGCGCACTCGATCCTGAGCCGCGTTCCGCGCCTGTTTCCCGGAGAGTTGATGCAGTTTAACATCGGCAGTTTTGAAGGCAAGTCGTGTGCGCCTGCGCTCACAGAGGCCGTGAGTGCAGCGTGCAGCGACTCCCAAATCGTCAACGGGCGATTCAAGGGCGGCTGGATCACGCGACATTACGGCGCACCACCGCGCGGCATTCACGCGATCCAGATGGAGCTTGCGATGCGTGGCTATCTCGATGAGGCGGGCGAATGGCCGCCTTGTTGGAATGCCGAGCGCGCTGCATTGCTGCATCCGATGCTGCGCAACATTATCGCCGCCTGCCTTAACTTCGCCAAGCACTGACGCATGACCGGTATCGACAACAGCCGCATCATCTGACGCCCCCCGTTACACGGCGACGAACCCGAAATAGGCGTCGCGGGCGTATATTGCGGCTTGGAGGAATTCTTCGGCGTCGGCTTGCGCAGTGCCGGGGATGT